>DASQOU010000026.1:0-28012 GCA_035644295.1 Bradyrhizobium sp. | reverse complement strand
GGCCGTGGCGATCAAGCACGGCGTGGATGGTGCTCCTGGCGGGAACTCTGATATCGCCGGAAAGCCGGCGCACCAGAAGCTCCCGGATTTTGCGCGCGCCCCAATGCGGCTTCTCGCCTTTGAGCCTGACGATGAGGCTCTCGATCGGCGCCGGCAGCTGATTGGCGTAGCGCACCGGCCGTCGCGAGCGATCGGTCAGGGCCTCGAGCCCTTGCTCCTTGTAGCGATCGAAAAGCTTGTAGCCGGTCTTCCGCGAGATGCCGAACTCGCGGCACATATCGGTCATCGCTTCGCCATCGAGCAGGCGGGCGACAAAACGAAGACGCTCTTCCATCACCGAACACTCCTTCCACGGCATCCACACCTCCCACCCAAAAGCGGAAAGTGTTACCCATGTGTCCGGTACGAAATGTCACCTATGTCTCGGGCCGCTCACCCAGAGCGCGATACACTATTCCAATACAGCCAACCGTTCGATGAACCGTTCCTTGCGGACATGCTTCTCACGGATCGCGTGAAGTCGATTTAGGAAGTCCTCGATCGTACCTCGTTGCTTGGCGAGCGCTTGAAGATCGAGGAGAAGCTCCGCCGCCCTATCATAGGCCGCAGCGTTGCGCCGCTCGATTTCGGCCTCGACCTCGCGCCAGACGCCTTCACCCCGCCGCGCTATCGCCAATAGCCTGGCTTGGCGGGCTTTCTCGGCTTCTTTCACGCGCCGTTTGTGTTCGGCGGCAAGCTTCTTGGCAGTGGCCTGCTCGCGGGCGAGACCTATCGCATTGGCGCGTGCGCGCAGTTCGCCGACGGTCCGGGCGCCGATCGGCGTGACGTCGGCACCGCTCGCGATACGGTTCCTGACTTTGGCCCGCAGTTCAGCGCCGACGTAGGGATCGCCATTGAACAGCCGCGACAGCATCACGGTCTTGTCGGTGTCGGTCATCGCCGAAATGATCCCCCGGACGGCCTCCGGAGGCGAGGTACTCGGCATTGTGACGGCAGAGCGTTCGGCCGCCGCTTGGACAAGGTCGGAATCGATGCCGAAGAATTCTGCGAAAGCTTCCAGGCTTGCCGACATCGGCCCAATCCCGGGCATGGGCTCCGGCTGGTCAGCTTCGAAAACCTCGGCCTGGACCGCTGTCAACCAGAGGAGATAGAACAGTCGCAGGTCACCGGCGAGAACCTCGGCGCGGAGGGGAGCTAAAGCGGCGAGCCAGCCCGAGCCATCATCCCAATCCTCGAATCCAACTTCGTCGCGAGTGATGTCCACGATCAGGTTCTCACCAGAGACCGACAACGTGGCGCAATCGACCTCGCCGAGGAAGGTGTCGAGGAGGCGCCGATCGACCAGCCGCTTAGGCAGCCGAATCATCAGGCGGCGCGAACCCCAGTTCGCGAGATAGAGATGGAGGTCGAACCAACGCTCCATGAGTTTGGCTGGATCGCCTTTGAAGTCGCCCCATTCATAGGAGTTCATGAAGCTGGTGGCCGTGATCCGCGCTCGTGTCGATAAATCCCGAAGGGCCTGACGATCCGTTTCGCTGAGCGGACGGTCGATCGCTTGGAATTCGTAATACTGGTATTCGCTCATGGCGGCGGCCGTCGCGGCAAATCTAGGACGAAGACAGGTCTTACGTCCAGCGGGCTGGTCTAATCAGACCGGATACAGGACTCCGTCGGTTTCGAGGATTCGAAGCGCCTCGGCAAGCGTCACGCCGACATGGAGGCGCCACCATTTGCCCGTGTGCCGCATCCAGTAGATATCGAAGCGGTCTGGCCCCATGCGGTCGATGCGGGCAAAGGGCGCATCGAACTCGTCGTCGCGATTGTGTTCCATGCCCGACCTGTAGCGCTGCATGAACCGGTATCGTCCCGCCGCCCACGCACCATGGATGTCGATCACGTAGTTCCATTGGGTCGGCGTGATCTGCGGCAGGAAACGCGGTTTGAGGACGTCGCCAATGAAGGCCTCGCAAGCGGCGACGATAACCGCCTTCTCCAACGCGTCGGGCGGCGCCGGTCGCGGCGCGCGGCTCGACGGCATCCACTGCTTCTTTCGGCCCATTCCTTGATCCGCCCTGCCGAGTTTGACGCTTGTTCCGGGGGAACAAGACGTATTGTAGCGCAAAATAGCGACTTTCGGCGAGGTGCATCGTCTGAATGCCAGCCTCATCATAGCGCTATGGCGTAGCTATAGTGCCCGTCATCGTCGTTCGTGGCCCACCACATCTACGCCAGAGCCCGCTGCCATGGTCGATTTTGGCCCGGAGTCTCTCTTCGAGGGGGGAGAAGCAAGCGATATTATCGCTTGACAAATCAATAATTTAAGCGATATTATCGCTCGTGAAAACGATTATCCTCACGCTGAGCGCCGCGAAAGATATCGATGCGCTTCCCCGAGACGGTCGCGAGCAGGTGGAAGCTGGGCTTCACCGCTACGCCATGACGGGCCAAGGCGACGTGAAGGCCCTTCAGGGCCGCGATGGCTACCGCCTCCGCATCGGCAACTATCGGGTGATCTTCGATGAGGATGCAACCACGATCATGGCGATCTACATCGGCCGCCGGGCCACGACGACTTACAAGAGGAGCTAAGGCTATGAGCGCACCACAGATCATTCGGACGCCCAGCGGCGAAGAGCTGGTGGTGCTGCCCCGGGCCGAATATGAGGCACTCCTCAACCGTGCCGATGACGAGGCCGAGGATGCCAACGATGTCGCCATCTACGATGCTCGGAAAGCCGAATTGGCTGCCGGCGGCGTCGTGCTGCCCCCGGAGGTTAGTGCTGCGATTCTTCGAGGTGAGAGTCGACTGAAAGCCATTCGTAACTGGCGCGGCGAGACGCAACTGCATTTGAATTTCAAAACAGGTATTGGTCAGGGTTATTTGTCCGATCTCGAAAGTGGGCGCCGTACGGGAACCCCCGAGACCATCGCGAAGCTCGCACAGGCTTTGGATGTGCCAGTGGAGTGGTTTTCGTAGACTAATCGCAGGGCCTCAACATCGCTCTGGCATTCGTGAAGGCTCTCGCGGACAGACCCATCATAGGGCTCTATAGCGTAGACGTAGTGCTCATCTTCATCGGTCGTGGCCCGCCAAACATACGCCATGGCGCGATGTAGCCGCGGATCACCGCAGCACATCACCAGGCCTCAAAGCGGCGCAAGGACAGTCGTTGCTCCGGGACCCGGAATCCAGATCGCCGAATTCTCATCTCCAAATGGCTTTGCTCGACCTTCAAGCGCGCATATGCCAACCCAAGCACACACGATCGCGTCGAGCACGTCCTCGTACGCCTTCAGCTTCACACCGCTCGCGTCCACACCCAACCTCGGTAAGGCCGCTGCCACACCTGCGACCTCGCGTTCAAGCAAATCGACAATCCAATCCCATTGCTGATAGAGACGTTCGCGCCTCTCCTGGCGTTCTTTTAGTTCCGGCCAATAAACCCCGACCTTCGAAGCTTTATAGGGTAGTCGCTCCTTAGCATCGGCAAGTTCTACAAGCGCCGGGTGTGGATAGACTTCGATCAACCCCGGGGTCTTGAACGCAACCGTTTGCAGCGGATAGCCTTCCCGCTTGAAGCGTTGATTTAGCTCGTCGCTCATGCGGCCAGGACGTTTAGCACTGGGAGAATGAGTCCCGCACTTGCGGTCGCCGTAGGCTCGCGAGACCTCGTTGTCCGAGAATCGACGCTCAACAATAGGGGAGCGAGCCAAAGGCATATCGACCGCGACGATATCGATCGCGCCGCCGCTGAGCATCGCCGCAGATGCTAACAACGCAGACGCATCCGGTGGCGAGCCTGAGGGTCGTTCCTCTGCCAAGAGGGAACGATCCGTTCGAGCAAGAAAATTTTGGTATGAAGGCTCCGCCGCCGTCAGACGCCAACCGGTTGGGTGCTTGGCCACAAGCGCAACTCCGCTCGGCTGGGTTAGGGTCCAAGCGGCGTCGATCCCCAGTATTGCCAGCATATATTGTACCTTGCGGGGTGTAACAGAATCGGTGACTTGAGCATCCATGTTACCAGATCGTCCGAGGCGGCGACCGTCGGTTCTCGGTAGACAGCATCATAGTGCTATAGCGTAGACATAGTGCCCATCATCATCGTTCGTGGCCCGCCAGCTCCAAATCCAATCGCCATGGACGGGCCTGACCTGCAATCGATCCTTTCCAAGAATCTACCTTTTAGGACAGATGCGCGGTCAAGCCCACGCATGTTTGACGGATGGTCGTGACCGTGACTAGGAGATCTGCAATCCAGCCTAGTGATTGGCACGTCGGCCTACCCGGACTGCTTCAGCCGCCGGTAAATGTGTCGCCAAATGCCGCGCATCACGGAAAGAAACTATTTGGCCTAATTCGATTCAAAGCCGAGCGCTGGTTAGTACGGAATAGCGTATCGCAGCTCGCGAGATCAGGCTGGTTTCATCACCGCCGCCCACTATGCCATACCGGTGACGGAGAGTGTTGTCCTCCCGCCTTGTCAAGGGAAGCGCCATGTCAGCCTCACAATCGTCTTCCGATTTCGCGTCGATTTCACGGCCTCGTTGCCCGAATTGCCAATCGGCAATGTCGCTCTCTCGCCTTTTACCGTCGCGTGCAGTGCTCGGCCTGGGCACATTTGAGTGCGGTAAATGTGCCCATGTTGAAAAAGTGCTCGTCGAGGTCGATCCCATGAAGTCTCACATTCTCGGTTGGCTCCAGGGAGAACTTAGGCCGCCCAATTGAGATCGCAGCATCACCGCAATCAAGGAAGTGAACCGTGCTCGCCAGATCCAGCGATCTCTTTTAAACAGCGGTGCCGACGGGTGTGGCGGTCACGATGGAATACGGTCGAATAGTCTAAAGACCTTCTAGCCCGGTGTTCTCAGGATCACTGGTGTTCTCAAGGATCAGGGCCGCTTGTTGACGCAAGCGGCCCTGATCCTTGAGGGTTAAGCGCCGAGCGCCGATGCAGGTCAAATCCTGAGAGGACGATAGGCAGACCACGCCGGTAATCTATGCGATTTTGATCGCAAGCAACCGGGCCTAACGACGAGGCCGCCCGCGTGAGGACGCGCGGAGCGGCCAAATCGTCAATCTGAAGCGAGCACCGATCTTGCGATCGGCGATCCGTCGATATCACTGCACGTGATGCTGGATCTTCCGGCTGCTACGAGCGTAAGCGCCCCGCAGCTTTGCACGCTGCTCGTCGTTAAATTGTGCGACCTCATTCGACGGCTGGGGCGGGTCCAAGCGGAGTAATCCGGCTGGGGCGCTCTGCGCAGAGGCAGGCGTTACTGGCGCGGCCGACATCAGCGCGAACAAGGCCATTGAGGCGAAAAGGATGGTTTTGGTTCGGGAGTTCTGGAGGAATTTCGACATGATGATCTCTCTCTCGGTTAAAGGCGCTGCGCCAGGGCCAATCAGTTAGAGGATAATGATACCGCCAGTCCTCGCATCAAAGTGACCGGTCAGCTTAGATCAGGCGCGAATCTACACCTCTTCCATTGCAGCGCACGCTATTGAATATGACCGGTCGGCTTAAAAGTGTCAACGACCGTTAAGATCACATTTACTTCAACAACACCTTGAAGCAGACGTTGAGAAAATCGTCCATCGGCTCACGATCCCTGTCGATCTTGAGCCGTATCGCGGCGCCCTCCCAGCCATTCACCACGAAGCGTGCCAATTGGCCCGGATCATGACGCGGATCGATGTCGCCCGCGGCCTGGGCCTCGCGGAGAACCGCCTCGATACCGCCGCACCAGGTTTCGAACACCAGCCGGAGTTCTTCCCGCATCCGTGGGTATTCATGGGCCATTTCGGAAGCAAACAGCCCCAGCATGCAGCCGCGCTCGAAGCCGCAGGCGATCAGTCTGTCGGCGAGAAAATTGAAATGATTCTTGATGCGCTCCAGCGGCGGGACGTCTTTCTGGAAAAGCAGATCCGACCGGCTGCCCTCGAGGTAGCGCCGCAGCGCGTCGATCGCCAGATCTTCCTTGTTTTCGAAATGATTGAAAAACGAGCCTTTGGGGACACCGGCAGCATCGGTTATGTCCTGAATCGAACACCCGTTGAAGCCGTTGGCATGCAGGGTCTCTACCGCGCTGCTTGCCAGCTTTTCGCGCAAGCTCGGCCTACCCATCGACGTGCCTCCCGAGAGAATTCATCTCGAAAACGCGACAGATATACGACCGGTCGACTTAATTCAACCCCAAATGAGCGAAATCTGACCAGTCAGTTTGATTTTTGGGCAATTTTTCAAATCCGGGCGAGCCCGCGGGCGGTCCCTGCACCATTCGAACCCGTTCGCCGGCGTCAGGCGGGCATCACGATCAGGCTGGTGCGATCGTGACCCACCATCACGTCCAGCTGCTCGCCAGCGGCAACCGAGATCGGCTGCGGAAAGGTGTGCAGGATCTGGAGCCACCCGCCATCGGAATGTTCATCCGGGTGATTGGAAAACGCGACCCCGTCGGCAAGGTCGACGTTCATCCACTGCACGACGCCGACCGCGACGCCATCTTTCAGCACCGGGATCGGAAGCTTGCGTATCTCGGCCAGATGTTCTCTGGCCGACAGATCGATCCTGAGAAGATCGATATCGTCTGACAGTCTGCGCCACGATGTCATGGTGCCATGCACCGGAAGACGTTGCGCCGCCAACGCGCCAAACGGCGAGAGGTCAAATCCCGATACGTTGCCGACAAAGGCGTAGTCGGAAAGCACATCGCTCTCGACCAGGCACCCAGCGGCGGTCGCGGCGCGCGGAACGATCGTCGCGCCCTCACGCAACAGCCGCGCTTGCGCATCTTCAAATGTGCCGAGCACGTCCTCGGCCAGAAGGTCGCTCGACAGTATTTCCGAAATCAGGATGTCCGCCCGCCGCTCAATATCCTTGCCGACC
This sequence comes from Bradyrhizobium sp., assembly GCA_035644295.1. Taxonomy (GTDB): domain Bacteria; phylum Pseudomonadota; class Alphaproteobacteria; order Rhizobiales; family Xanthobacteraceae; genus Bradyrhizobium. The sequence continues at coordinate 21,125 of DASQOU010000026.1, read as the reverse complement.
ACGATCTGCGTCGAACTCTTGTTGACGACGTGTATCTGCCTGGCATAGCCGTTCAGCGCGACGATACGTTCCGCGGTTTCGGCAATGACCGGGACCTTCTCGCAGGTGACGATATTTTTTGCCCCGGCGCGCGCGGCCATCATCGACAACAGGCCGCTGCCGGTGCCGATATCGAGAATGCGGGCATCCGGTCCCTCTTTCTCGACCGCCCTGCGGATCGCCCGTTCAAAGGCGTCGTTTCTCCTGACATCGTTGAGCATCCGAATATGCCAGAACGGCACCATGGCCGACGTCAGCCGCCGCATCTGGTGCCGGACATGGATATTGTCCGGTTGCAGCTTCAATACGCGGCGGAATTCGATCAACGCCTCGTCGCGCCGGCCGGCATCCGCGAGCGCAACCGCCAGATTCGACAGCACAAGCGCGTTTTCAGGCGCGATCGACCGGGCGAGCGCAAAGCACCGCGCGGCGTCATCGGCCTTTCCGCTGCGGTGAAGCAATGCACCCTTTTCGATCAGGGCATCCAGATGATGTGGCGCGAGTTCGAGCATTTGGTCCAGATGGCCGACAGCCTTTCCCAGGTCGCCTCGTTTTGCGACCACCCGCGCGAGCAGCAGAAGGATGTCGGCCTTGCGGTACCCGTGATCCAGCAGCCGCAGATAGCCCGCTTCTGCGTTTTCGAGATCGCCGCTGGAATGATAAGCCGCAGCACTCTGCAGGAGCTGCAGAAGGAAGGGCGGGACGTCACCCTTGTTTCGATCGGCCGCCATGTTCCTGCTTTCACCCTTCACGAATGCGGAGCGAAGCAGCACCCAGCAAAGGCTTGTCTCACAACCGAATACGCATGGCGGCGTTCAAAATTACCGCCGCGGCCTGGAAATCAGGGCGGACTCCACGGCTTTTGCCCATCAACAGGGGCTGGCGGGCTGCAAATTCTACTATTTTTCTTCAGCCGGCGCCGACCAACGATATGTTGCCTTGCAGGGACTTTACGCCTAAAAGCCCCTCTTTCAACGGAAAGACCGGCGATGGCCCACAATTTTGCGATCAACGATGACGTCCATCACCAGCTCCAGGGGCCGCAGGGCCGCGCCGACGTCAAGCAGCGCAGCGTCTATACCATTGTCACCTGCCTGCCGATCGAGGCGGACGGGCGCCCGCGCTACCGCATCAAGAGCAAGACCGAAAACGTCGAGCGCGTGGTGACCGAAGAGCAGATCAGCCGGCTGGGTTGATCGGCACCACTCGCCTGATTAGCATTTGGTCATGTTGTCTGGCTCAGCTTGCTATTCGCCGACGAACGGCGTATAGGCCAGCCATTCGAAATAATCGTTTGCCTTGTTGATCGCGCCGAACCGGCTCCCCTCCCCAAGACATCGCTGAAATCGGATTGGCCCGGCACGAAGGTCGTGTGGGCACAGCGCGCTTTTGCGCATCTTGGAGAAGTAAAATGGCTACCGGAACAGTTAAGTGGTTCAACGCGACAAAGGGCTTCGGCTTCATTCAGCCGGACGACGGCGGCAGCGATGTGTTCGTTCATATCAGCGCCGTCGAGCGCGCTGGCATGGGCTCGCTGAATGAAGGCCAGAAGCTTTCATTCGAGTCGAAGCTCGACAGCCAGCGCGGCAAGACCAGCGCAGAGAATCTTCGCGCAATGTAAGGGGTTTGGTTTTGCGCGTATTTTTATCGCAAAACCGGTATCCACGTTTTGCGGAATACGCGCCAGCCGATCAAGAGATTACCGCGGATGTACCGGGATCTCTGGATCGCGTCGCTGGCGACACCAGACAGAAGCCCGCCGGATCAAATCCGGCGGGCTTTTTGCGCGCCCCCGGATTTGCCGGCTCTGCCGCTATTTGGTTTGCGCCTTCTCATGTGAGGCGAGGCCGGTGGGCTTGTAGTCGTAGGTTGGATAGAATTCGGTGCGGTAGCTGCCCCAGGCGGTGTTCTCGAGGATACGATTGACTTCGCGGAGCCGGCTGGCCGCAAGCCGCAGCGTGACCACTTGTCCGATCCCCATCATCACATACCAGCTGACGACTTCGACGCCTTCGGGGGGAAAGGCTTTGTAGAACCCCTGCCGTTCGAGCTGCGCGTTGAGTTCGCTCAGCGGCCGCGACTGGTCGTGCTTGAAAAATACGGTAAGCATCACCGCGTTGTCTGCCGTGGGCGCCGCGGTTTCGGCCGGCGCGGGTGCTGGCGCCGTCTGCGCGCTCGCGCCCGTGTCGAAACTCAAAACGGCGGCCATCGCCGCCATTGCCATCAGTGAGCGGGTGAGCCGTGAGCGGGTCGTCAATGAGAGGGTCACTCGCCCCATCGCTTTCTCCTTTTTTCCGAATGCTTGATTGCGCTTGCAGGCGCTGTTCAGGTGGTGATCGGGGCAGACCGGCACCAATCTGCAGACCGGCACCAATCTATCGTCATGATTCTTAAGCCGAGCGGGCTAAGGTTCGCGTCGACCGCTGCCATGGACATTCCCTCTGCAAGGATCCGCTTCAGCCCTGTTTGCGTCGGGCCAGAAAGGGGGGACAGTTTTCAGAGGAACGCGCCGGCGCTGGCAGGGTTCCGGCCAAAGTGAGGAACTGCGGCCAGAGTTTCGATCCATTGGATCGGCTCACGATCGAGCCAGTTCCTCGCTTCACCCTTGCCGCGGCAAGGGTGAATTTCTGTGCCAGATGTGAGGCATATCACAACCGTTCGCCGGCTTAGTCGCTATCCGTGATGCGGTTGGGCCACTCCAACATGAGGACGGATCCATGAGAACGCGGCGGATGGCATATTGGTGGTTCAGGTTCGTCATCTCGGGGCGATTCTTCGAGAAATTTTTCAACTTGCGTCGCGCAAGGCGCTCGTAACTTCAGGCGCGAGAATTTTCAGGCCCACCGACCATCTTCTTGCAATAGGCCAACCCGCCGCTGACCGCGTCGCGCCCCTTCCAAACCCAATAGGTCATGCGTCCGGCAAGGGAGTCATGGTTGCGCAGGCTGCGCGATCCCAGAATGTGGCCGACATTTTCGGGAAATCGGCTGACCTCGGCCTCCACCAGCGCTCCGATCGCGGCCATCAGCTCGTCGAGCCGTTGGCCCCAATCTGATTGTTCGAGCAGGTCGATGCGGACCCGCAGCGCGTATTCGGTGTCGTAGATGTCGGCCAGAATTTCCCGCGCAACAAGGATCCGTTCATTCTTGAGGGCGACGTGCAACGTCGCACGCTTGTCCTCCAACCGGTCCAGCACCATCGAGACGCTGATTGCATAGGGCGTGGCGGCGATGTCGGCGGCGTTTTTGCTCGGTGCAGCCTTGGTGGCGAGGCGGATCAAGTGCCAGGAAGTCTTGAGCCGCCCGGCTATCAATGTCAGCGCGAAGGCAACCTGTTCGGGGTGATCTTTCGCGAACCCATCCAACAGCTGCGATGCCTTGGCGACCTGGGCGTCCTCGAATTTATCGATCTTGGCCGGCAGCGCATCGTTGAATTTTGCAAGCGCCTCGCGCGCGCGCAGCACATCGAGCATTTTGGTCAGGTCACCATAGGCGGCTTGGGAAGCTGTATAGGTGGCGAGTTTACTGCGGATCTGAGCGGCGCCGTCCGGGGAGCCGATTGTGTTTTCGAGACTCTTGACGACTTTGGTCTGGAACGTCGAAGTGGCCTGCCGGGCTTCCCGCTGTTTGTCGGCGGCGATCAGATCGGTCATCTGGGTCGTATAGTCACGCGCCATCGTGGGCAACAAGTCGCGGCTGATCCATTCCCAGATCGCGGACAGCGAGCCGCGCTGTATCCTGCCGGAGTTGGCATGCTGGGGAGCGCCATCAACCAGCATCGGTTCGAGCGGCGCGAAGAAATAACGCACCGGATTGGCCGCGCGCTTCGGAGCCTGTCCGTTGGAACGAAATTCGGCGCGCAGCTTTTCCATGAGAGCCGTCGAGCCCGGGATTTCGGTTCCGCAGAGCTCAAGCCGCTCAAGCTCGGTCAGCAGATTGCTGCGCGCGAGCGGCGTCAATCGCTGCAAATATTCCTGGAGCCGGTCGACCTGTATCATCGCAACATGATTTGACGATTAACGAAAAACTAACGCTAAGCCCGAGCCCTGCAGGCGTCGCGCATGCGGAACAAATGAAAACAGCTCGTCGTAAATTAAGTCGTAAAAAAAGTTGTAAGATCGAGCCATTCGGCCACGGACCGGGCCCTGACGTCTTGGGGAACTCAAGGCGAGATGGCCAAACCGGCAAATCGCGCAGAATCCGGCGTCTTCTCGATCATTTCATCGTGGTCATGGGCAGTGAATAATTAACCTTGGAGGATGACGCGGGATCAACCGCTTGCCCGTCATGCTTCCGAGGCCGGCCAAAAGCCTCTCACAAGGGCGAGGCGAGGTCCTTAGTTGGATCGGCGAGGGTATTCCAGCAAGCCGGGCGTTGTTACTTGGCGTTACTTGGCCGCCTCGGGAAACACGGCTTCTATCTTGGTCTTCAGCGTGGCGGCGTTGAACGGCTTGACGATGTAGTTGCTGACACCGGCCTTCTTCGCGGCAATGATATTTTCGGTCTTCGATTCCGCGGTGATCATGATGAAGGGCGTGTGCGCAAGCTCGGCACTGGCGCGGACTTCTCGCAGCAGATCGTAGCCCGTCATCGGCTCCATGTTCCAGTCGGAAATCACCAGGCCGTACTTCTTGGTCCTCATCTTGCCGAGCGCGGCCGATCCATCGCTGGCATCGTCGACGTTCTCCAATCCGAGCTGCTTGAGCAGATTGCGGATGATACGGATCATGGTGTTGTAGTCGTCGACCACCAGGATCGGCATCGACACGTCAAAGGCCATGTCTCCTACTCCGCACAATTCAGGGCACGCCGAGCCCGGGTTGAATCCTGATGGCGCGAAGTCGCTCCTCCGCTCAATCGCACCGATCGGTCTCGCGGCAGATTAACAGCCCCCGTTGAACAGCCCGTTAACCGCGGGCCAAGGTGGTGCTGGCGGCCGATATCAATGCCTTGAGTACAGTCCCGTTTTACGAGTGCCCGTTAATTGACGAGCGCCTCGACGCCGAGGTGGTGCTGCTGGCGAAGCGTAATCGCATGGTCGGCGTCGCGTAGATGATCCGCGGCGTCGGTGGCCAGAGCAGATTAAAATCGTGCTTAACACGAAGATAACGTGACGAGGTGGTCCCAAGTGGTCGGTCGAGCGATCAGCAGGAATCAGCCATCAGTTGTGGTCGTTTCCTGAGCCATCGGCTGTCGCGCGGCGTTTATAGCGTTGCGCCCCGACATCTCGGCTGCTGCGTGATCTCGGTATTTTCACTTAGAGGCAATTTAACGAACATGTAGTAAGCAGGGCACAGTGTTGTCCTTCGCCGACTGAATGCGCGACGTAGCGTCAATCGTGTCCAAATCCAGAAGGGTATGGCGCAGTCTTTTCCGCCCAACGATTTGCGTGCGACATCTTCCAGGTCGTTGGCATGATCGCACCCAAGGCGCACCAATGGCTGGCTTACGGCAATGACAGACGAAAACAAAGCACCTGATCGGGTCACGTTCAGCCGCGGATACAGCGTCTGCATCATGGGCATTGACGGGACATGGCGTCGTGACTGTCTCCTCAACGCCATATCGGACACCGAGGCCGTGCTCACCGTAGAAGGTGCGATCCAGGGCCTCAATCTCAAGGAATTCTTTCTGCTGTTGTCCTCCACGGGCCTGGCCTATCGCCGGTGCGAACTTGTCCGCGTCAATGGTACGTCGATGGAAATTCAGTTTCTGAAGAGTAAAGGCCGGAAAAAGAAGTCGGGTGGCCGGTCAAATCAAGATCGCCCGATCCGCGCCTGATACTTGACCGGTCAAGTTCCCGGGGCCGGCACGCAATCGCCGGGCGCGCTCGTCGCGGACGGGAACAAGAAGGCCGGCATTCCGTTTGGGTTATCCTGTTTGGGTTATCCTCTCCCATCCGCTATCAGCGCCCGTTGCTACTTGTGCGTTAAATGGTCGTCCCCTACAAATACGCTCGGATTACGAATCTGTGCCAGGCGGCGTAACATTCGGCGCGTGCGCGTCATCTTTCACTGTCCAGGGACGATGTCATATGACCGAAAAACCGCTCACCCGTGGCGAGATATTTGTCGTCGACGACGATCCCGCCGTCCGCGAAATGCTCTCCCTAGTTTTGTCGGCCGGGGGTTACCAGGCCATCTGCTTTGCCGACGGTGCGGCGCTGCTGGCGGTTGCGCGAAGCCGGACGCCGGCGTGCATCCTGCTCGACGTGCATATTCCCGGCAAGTCGGGCCTCGATATTCTGAAGGAGTTGCGCGGCGAGGACTATCCGGCGCCGATCTTCATCATCTCCGGGCAGGGCGACATCGCCACGGCGGTCAGCGCGATCAAGAGTGGCGCGCTGGACTTCATCGAAAAGCCATTCCGCGGAAACGAAATCGTCGCCCGGCTGGATGAGGCTATCGAGGCGTATGCGCGCCGCCAGGCGGATGATTCCGCATCAAGAATCGCATCGCTGCATCTTCCCGGGCGCGAGCCCCTGACGCGGCGCGAACGCGAAGTGCTTGTGCAATTCACGTCCGGCTCTTCCAACAAGGAGGCTGGCCGCCATCTCGGAATCAGCCCGCGCACGATCGAGGATCACCGCGCCAACATCATGAAAAAGCTCGGCGCAAGGAATGCGGCCGACCTGATCCGGATTGTGATGACCGCCTCACGCGCTTCCTGAGCCGGCATACCGGTCCGCCAATCGCGCAGCGGATCGTTACAAAAAGTGCCCCGATCGATCGGCGCGGGGCTTGCTCCCGATGGATCGCCTGTGAGATGACCTGAGGGGGTCTCGCACAGGTGTCACCATGATGGAAAACAACAAGAAAAGTGCGGAAACGCTGCGCAGCGCGCGCTGGTTTGCGCCTGACGATCTCCGCGCCTTCGGCCATCGCTCGCGCGCCATGCAGATGGGTTATGCGCCGGAGGAATGGAAAGGCCGCCCGGTGATTGCGATCCTCAACACCTGGTCGGACGCGCAGCCCTGCCACATGCATTTTCGGAGCCGGGTCGACGACGTCAAGCGCGGCATCCTGATGGCCGGCGGCTTCCCGATGGAGTTGCCGGCGCTGTCGCTGTCGGAATCCTTCTTAAAGCCGACCACCATGCTCTACCGCAATTTGCTGGCGATGGACGCCGAGGAGCTCTTGCGGGGCCACCCCGTCGACGGCGTGGTGCTGATGGGCGGCTGCGACAAGACCACGCCGGCGCTGCTGCTCGGCGCCACCAGCATGAATTTGCCCGCGATCTATTTGCCCGCAGGTCCAATGCTGCGCGGCAACTGGAAGGGCAAGACGCTCGGCTCGGGCTCCGACGCCTGGAAATACTGGGACGAGCGGCGTGCGGGGAAGATTTCCGACAAGGACTGGGTCGATGTCGAGGCCGGCATCGCACGCAGCTACGGCACGTGCATGACCATGGGCACCGCCTCGACCATGACCGCGATCGCCGAGTCCATCGGCATGACGCTGCCGGGCGCCTCCTCGATCCCGGCCGCGGACGCCGGCCACATCCGCATGAGTTCGGAGTGCGGCCGCCGCATCGTCGAGATGGTCTGGGAGGATTTGACGCCGCGAAAAATCCAGACCCGAAAAGCCTTTGAGAACGCGATTGTCGTGGCGATGGCGATGGGTTGCTCCACCAATGCGATCATTCACCTGATCGCGCAGGCGCGCCGCGCCGGGGCGGACATAGGGCTCGACGATTTCGAGAAGGCCAGCCGCAAGGTTCCGGTGATCGCCAATGTGCGCCCGAGCGGCGACAAATACCTGATGGAGGATTTTTATTATGCCGGCGGATTGCCCGGCCTGATGAGTCGCATCAAGGATCACCTGCATCTTGACGCCATCACGGTCACCGGCCACACGCTCGGCGAAAACATCGCGACCGCCGAAGTCTATAATGACGATGTCATCCGCACCGTCGAAAATCCGATCTATGCCGAGGGCGCGCTCGCCGTGCTGAAGGGCAATCTCGCCCCCGACGGCTGCGTGATAAAGCCGTCGGCCTGCGAGCCGCGCTTCCTCAAGCATACCGGGCAGGCCTTGGTGTTCGACGATTACCCCTCGATGAAGAAGGCGATCGACGATCCCGATCTCGAGGTTACGGCCGATCATGTTCTGATTCTGCGCAACGCCGGGCCGCAGGGTGGGCCGGGGATGCCGGAGTGGGGCATGCTGCCCATACCGACAAAATTGGTGAAGCAGGGCGTGCGCGACATGGTGCGGCTGTCGGATGCGCGCATGAGCGGCACCAGCTATGGCGCCTGCATCCTGCATGTGTCGCCGGAATCCTTTATCGGCGGGCCGCTGGCGCTGGTGAAGAACGGCGACAAGATCACGCTCGATGTCGCGGGGCGCACCATCAATCTCGATGTCAGCGAGGCGGAACTGAAAAAGCGCCGCGCCGAATGGAGGCAGCCGGAGAGGCGCTTCGAGCGCGGCTATGGCTGGATGTTTACCCGGCATATCAAGCAAGCCAACGAAGGCTGCGATTTCGATTTCCTCGAAACCTCATTCGGCGCGCCGGTGGGCGAGCCGTCGATTTATTAGACCGCGTCGTTCCGGGGCGCGAAGCGAACGACGATGTGCGATTGCGCATCGGAGAACCTCGAGATTCCGGGTCTGGTCCTTCGGACCATCCCGGAATGACAACATCTGGGATGGAAGCCATGACCAAGCTGAGCGACGCCACCCGCGATAAACTCAAAACCGTCTCCACCGCGACGGTGGCCACCGCGCTGTACAAACGCGGCTTCCGGGTCCAGATGATTCAAGACGTGCACCCCCTGAGCGCGGATCAGCCGACGCTGGTCGGCGAGGCCTTCACGTTGCGCTACATGCCGGCGCGCGAGGATCTCAACAAATTAGAGGTGTTTCGCGATCGCTCTCACCCGCAACGCAAGGCGGTGGAGGATTGTCCGCCCGGCGCGGTGCTGGTGATGGACAGCCGCAAGGACGCCCGCGCCGCATCCGCCGGGGCGATACTGGTGACGCGGTTGATGCAGCGCGGCGTCGCCGGCGTGGTCACCGACGGCGGATTCCGCGATGCGGCCGAAATCGCAAAACTCGGCTTTCCCGCGTTTCACCACCGGCCGAGCGCGCCGACCAATCTCACGCTGCACCAGGCGATCGAAATCAACGTGCCGATCGGCTGCGGCGATGCGCCGGTGTTTCCCGGCGACGTCATCCTCGGTGACAGCGACGGCGTGATCGTGATCCCCGCGCATCTGGCGGACGAGATCGCCAATGAAGCCTTCGAGATGACAGTGTTTGAGGATTTCGTTACCGATCAGGTCGGCAAAGGGCGCTCGATTTTGGGACTTTATCCTGCCACCGACGAACAGACGCTGGTCGACTTTGCGGAATGGCGGAAGGAAAAGGGAAGGTAGGCGTTCCGCGGATGCTGCGCAGCGCCATCAGCGCGTTCACGCGCGTCTTCAACGCGCTACGGCTTGCGGCGTGGTGCGCTGCTGATCCGGGGTCCATCCGCTGTAACCATGGGTCCCGGCTTTGCGGTGCATCGCTAAGTGCGCTGCACCGCGTCCGGGACACGAAATTCACACCTCGCCCCTCTCCGCCAATCCCACCGCCCACAGTGCGAAGGCGTAGGCGATTGCGACCTCGTCGAGGCGGTTGAAGCGGCCTGATGCGCCGCCATGGCCTGCGCCCATATTGGTGCGCAACAGCACCGGGCCGCCGCCGGTCATGGTCGCGCGCAGGCGCGCGATCCATTTTGCCGGCTCCCAATAGGTGACGCGCGGATCGGTCAGGCCGCCCATCGCCAGGATCGCCGGATAGTCCTTCGCCGCGACATTGTCGTAGGGCGAATAGGATAAAATGGTCTTGAAATCGGCCTCGCTTTCGATCGGGTTGCCCCATTCCGGCCATTCCGGCGGCGTCAGCGGCAGGGTGTCGTCGAGCATGGTGTTGAGCACATCGACGAACGGCACTTCAGCGACGATGCCGGCAAACAACTCGCCGGCGCGGTTTGCCACCGCGCCCATCAGCATGCCGCCGGCGCTGCCGCCATGGCCGACGATGCGCTTTGCACTGGTATAGTTGGCCGCAATCAGCGCGCGTGCCGAGGCCGCGAAATCGTCAAAGCTGTTGGTCTTCTTCTCTCGCTTGCCGTCGAGATACCAGCCCCAGCCTTTGTCGGCGCCGCCCCTGATATGCGCGATCGCATAGACAAAACCGCGATCGACCAGCGACAGCCGGTTGGCGGAAAACGACGCCGGCATCGCCATGCCGTACGAGCCATAACCGTACAACAACAGCGGCGCGCGGCCGTCGCGTTTGAGATTCCTGGCATGCAGGATCGACACCGGCACCTGCGCGCCGTCATGCGAGGTCGCCATGATGCGCGTGGTGACATAGTCGGCGGGATTGTGGCCGGAAGGGATTTCCTGGCGCTTGCGCAAGACGCGCGTGCGGCTTGCCATGTCGTAATCGTAAACTTCCGACGGCGTTGTCATCGACGAATACGAGAAGCGTAAGTTGGTGGTGTCGAACTCGTAGCCGCCCATGGTGTCCAGCGAATAGGCGGTCTCGTCGAAGGCGATGGCGTGCTCCTCGCCGGTTGCGAGATCGCGGATGACGATCGCGGGCAGCGCATTGGCGCGCTCCAGCCGCACCATGTGGCCGGAATAGAGCTCGATATCGATCAGGTAGATGCCTTCGCGATAGGGAATCAGGTCGCGCCAGTTCGCCCGCTGCGGTGATTTCAACGGCGCGGTGACGATCTTGAAGTCGATGGCGTCATCGGCATTGGTGAGGATGAACAGCTCATCGCCGCGATCGGCGAGCGAATATTGCACGCCCTTCTCGCGGGCAGCGACAAGGCGCGGCGGCGCGTCGGGATTGGCAAGATCGATCAGGCGCTGCTCGGAAGTTTCGTGATCGCCGCCGGCGATCACGCAAAAACGGCCGCTTGCGCTTTCATGGATATGGGTGAACCAGCCGGGATCCTTCTCCTCGTAAACCAGGGCATCGTCGGCTTGCTTTGTCCCCAGGCGATGACGCCAGATCTGCATCGGGCGGTGGTTGTCGTCGAGTTTGACATAGAAGAACGCGGTCGCATCTGTACTCCACACTACCCCGCCATCGGTCTCTTCGATGAGGTCGTCACGGTCCGTTTTGGTCGCCCAGTCTCGCAGCCGAATCGAAAAATATTCCGAGCCCTTGATGTCCGCGCTCCAGGCCTCAAGCCGGTGATCCGGTGAATGCCGCGCGCCGCCGAACTTGAAATAGTCGTGCTTGGCCGCGAGTTCGTCGCCGTCGAGGATGATTTCGGCTTCGCCGCCATCGCGCGGGCAGCGTCCGAACATCTCATGCTGGCCGCCCTCGCGGAATTTCCGCAAATAGGCGTACGCACCGTCCGGCGAGGGCACGCTTGAATCATCTTCCTTGATGCGGGAGCGCATTTCCTTGACCAACTTCTTCTGCAAGGCCGCGGTGTGGCCGAGCAGACCCTCGGTGTAGTCATTCTCCGCCTCGAGGTATTTGCGGATATCCGCATCCAGGACCGCGGGATCGCGCAGCACTTCTTGCCAGGTCTCATCCTTCAGCCAGGCGTAGTCATCGACAACCGTGACGCCGTGGGTTGTGAACGAATGCGGCCGGCGCGGGGCGATTGGCGGCGTCAGGGGGCTCTTTTTGTCCATCGTTTTGGTACTCGGTTCTTGTCGTGCGCGGAACAGGGCGGGCGGCAATGTCATATCGGGTTTCGGGAGGCGAATTGCCAGATCGGCGGGTTTTAGGCCAGCAACGCGTTGGGTGGGCAAAGGAGTGTTAGCGCCGTGCCCACCATTATCCCAACCCGCTGGGAAATGGTGGGCACGCTTCCGCTTTCGCTCGTTGAGCTATGGCGGATGTGGTCGCTTTGCCCACCCTACGATTCTAGCTCACGGACCTCATCCTGAGGAGCGGCCTCTTGGCCGCGTCTCGAAGGATGAGTGGCAAGATCGCGGCCGCATGGTTCGAGACGCGCGAAGCCGCGCTCCTCACCATGAGGTTCAGGATCGCACGACACTAATTATTCCTTAGCCGCGTGCCGGCATTGGCTCCGAACACCGGAATTCGGTTGACGGCGAGCACGACTGCAAAGGTAATGACCAGCATCGCGATGCCGAGCACGGAAATGGCGGCGAGATCGCCGCTTTCGTTGAGGTCGTAGATCAGGACGCTGATCACCTTGGTCTGCGAGGTGAACAGCACGATGGCCGCGGAGAGCTCGCGCATCACGCCGATGAAGATGAAGCACCAGGTCGCGATCACACCGGTGCGCAACAGCGGCGCGGTGATCTGAAGCAGCGACTGCAACCGGGTCGCGCCAAGTATACGGCTGGCGTCCTCGAGTTCGGGATGGATGGTGGTGAAGGCCGCCTGCAATTGCTGATAGGCCGACGGCAGATTGATGGTCAGGAAGGCGATCAGCAGGATCCACAACGTGCCGTACAGCACGAAGGGCGGCCGCGTATAGCTCAGGAACAGGCCGACGCCGAGCACGATACCGGGCACGGCGATCGGTGCGGTAGCGAGAAAGCCGAGCACGCGATGTCCTGCGATGACCTGACGGGTCGTAACATAGGCGATCACAAGCGCGAGCAGGGTGCCGACGGTCGCGGTCGCGGTGCCCAGGATGACGGTGTTTTTCAGCGCGAGCTGGGTCGACGACAATTCGCTGAACACGAACACGATGTTGTGCAGCGTGAATGTCGATGGCGTCACCAGCGTGGTCGCATTCGGCGAGAAGGCCGCGTTGAACAGCGCGAAATACGGCAGGAAAACCGGATTGAGCAGCATCAACAGGCAAAACGCCAGTGCCGCCCAGCGCCACTTTTTCATTTCAACCCGGCGCGGCGCGCCGTATTTGCCGCCGAGAACCGAATAGCCGCGGCGTCCGAGGATGAACTTCTGTGCCTGCAGCAGCAGGATCGTCAAGATCAAGAGTGGCACCGCGGCGGCGGCGGCGAGTTCGAGTTTCGGCGGATACTGGAACAGGCTCCAGATCTTGGTGGTCATGGTGTGAAAGCCCGCCGGCAGCGCGAGGATCGCCGGCGAACCGAACAGGGTCATGGCCTGCAGGAACGCGATCAACGCGCCGGCGACGATGGCCGGAAGCGCCAACGGGATGGTCACGCGCCGCGCCGTGGTCCAGGCCTTGCCGCCGAGAATGGCGGAGGCATCTTCGAGTTCGCCGGGCATGTTATCGAGCGCGTTGGCGACCAGCACAAAGACGAAGGGGAACGTGTAGCAAGAAATGACGAAGATGACCCCGGTCAACGAATAGATGTTGAACAGATGTTCGTCAGCTTCCGCACCGGTCATGACGCGGTAAAGCTGGTTGAGCAATCCACTGTTGGGCGCCGCCAGCAATTCCCAGGCGACCGCGCCGAGAAACGGTGGCGTCACGAACGAGGCCGTGACCAGCGCGCGGATGAATTGCCGCCCTGGCATGTCGGTGCGCGATACTAGCCACCCCATTGGTGCTGCGACGATGCAGCAGATGAGCGCGGAGCTGGTTGCGATGATCGCGGTGGTCAGCAGCGGGTCGAGGAAATCGGGATCGGTGAACAGCGTGACGAAATTCTGCAGCGTCAAATGGTTGGTCTTGTCGGTGACGCTGTAGATCGCAAGCCACGACATCGGCAACACGATCAGCGCAATCATGACCACCGCGAACAGCCATAGAACCGGCTTGGTCCAGTCGATTTTGCGTTTGGGTGTGTCGATGTTTTGCTGGAGAACTGTCACTTACCCGCCGATCCGCTTCTTTGAAAGCCGTCATTCCGGGGCGCGAGTGAAACGAGCGAGCCCGGAATCTCGAGATTCCTGGTCTGGTCCTTCGGACCATCCCGGAATGACGGCGAAATTGATTTAGCTTGCTGCATAGTCACACCCGAAACAGCCGCGCATAGCGTGTCTTGATCTCTTCCGCCATCTTCTCGACGCCTGCGGGATCTTCCTTCATCAGCTTGATGTCGGAAATCCTGTGGCGTCCCGCTTTGGCCTGCACCTGGGTGTGGATCGAATATTGCGCCGTGTAGTCGATGAAAAATTGCTGGGTTGCCCGCGTATGCAGCCAGGCTTGAAACAGCCGCGCGGCGTTTGGATGTGGCGCACTGACGAATATTCCGGTCGGACCCGAGATCGTCGGCGTGCCCTCGGCCGGATATACCGGCTCGACCGGCTGGCCGGCTTCCTTCAGCAGGGCGACATTATATTCGTTGCCATCGGCCATGACCGCGCGCTCGCCCAGCGCCAGTTTCTTCGGCGGGTCGGTCGACGACTGCACCTGCATGACACGCTGCTTCGACAGCTTCTCCAAATAATCCCAGCCGAGCTCACGAACCAGCTGGAACGTCGTCGTCATGATGGTGCCGCTATAGGCGGGGTGTCCCTTGACCATCTTGCCGGCCCATTTCGGATCGAGCAAATCGGCGAAACTTTTCGGTGCGTCTGCCGGTTTGACGAGACTGGTGTTGTAGGCGATCGACGACAGCCAGATCCGCGAGGTCGCGAACATCCCGTCGCTATCGCGATAGGGTTCAGGAAAATATTTCGCGATGTCTTCAGAGACGAAAGGCGCCAGCCAGCCGTTCCGTTTCCAGGGAATGAAGTGCGAGGCGTCGGCGCTGTTGACCACATCGGCGGCGCGGATACCGGAACCAAATTCCTGCTCGATGCGCTGAAACAGCCGCTCGGAGCCGGCGCGCTCGATTTGCACTTCGATCCCGGGATATTGCGCCTCGAAGGCTTTGCCGAGCTTTTCCCCCACCGGCAGGTCCATGGCGGAATACAGCACGACCTTGGCTTCCTTTTTTGCCGCGTCGATCAGCGCCGGCGTGATCGCCACCGGCTCCGGCGCGGCTGCCTTGAGCGGGGCGGCGAACAGTGTGAGCCCAAGCGCGGCCGATCCCTTGATGACGTCGCGCCTGGACAGGTTTCGCCGCTTCATCGCGTCCTCTTCGCTTTCCACTATCGGCTGAGCGCGCGACAACGCTCGGCCGGCAGCGTCAGCCAGATCTCGGTGCCGCTGGGGACGGCGATCTGTGTTGACGTAATGGCACGCAACGTCGTGCCGTCGGATGTCTCGACCATGTAGTCGCGGTTGGCACCGAGAAACACCTGGCGGGTCACGGTCGCCTTCACGGCGTTGTCAGGTGTTGCCGGCGCGTTCACCGAGAGCTGGATGTCATGCTGGCGGATGGCGACGGCAGCGTTCTGGTTGGCCGTCAGTTTCGCGCCGACCACCCGCAAGGTCGCGCCCGCAAACGAGACGTGGTTCTCGTCGCGGGCGGTGCCCCTGATCACATTGCTGGCGCCGATGAAGCGCGCCACGAATTCCGATTGCGGCCGGTCGTAGATGTCCTCTGGCGTTCCCAACTGATCGATCTTTCCCCCGTTCATCACCGCGATCAGGTCGGCGGTGGTCATCGCCTCGGACTGGTCGTGGGTGACGTAAACCGTGGTGTAGCGGTATTCGTCGTGTAGCCTTCGGATCTCAAAGCGCATCTCCTCGCGCAAATTGGCGTCGAGGTTGGAGAGCGGCTCATCAAGCAGCAGGGTTTCCGGTTCGACCACCAGCGCGCGGGCCAGCGCGACGCGCTGCTGCTGCCCGCCCGACAACTCGCCGGGATAACGCTGCGCCAGGATTTCGAGCTTTGTAGTCGCCAGGATCGCCGCAAGCTTTTTCGCAATGGTGTCGCGGTCGAGTTTGCGTAACCGCAGCCCATAGACAATGTTCTCGGCGACCGTCATGTGCGGCCACAGCGCGTAGCTCTGGAAGATCATCGACATCTTGCGGCTCTCGGGCGGCAGCGTGCGCGCGGCCGACGACACCAGCCGGTCGCCGACATGGATCTCGCCATTGGTGGGTTCGAGAAAGCCGGCGATCAGCCGCAGCGTCGTGGTCTTGCCGCAGCCCGAGGGGCCCAACAGACAGATCAACTGCCCGTGGTCGATCCGCAACGAGACATCGTCCACGACCGCCAGCGATCCAAATCGCTTGGTCAGGCCACGCAATTCAACGGACGCCAATCATATCACTCCCTATGTCCCCCGCGCGCATTCTGCCGGGCTCAAGTCCACGCCATGGCGTGAACTCGATTGCAAAGCAAAGCCGGTGTCCAACCGGATCAGGTCCGAGGGCTTGCTTTTTGTGGAATACGCACGCGGCCGTTGCCGGCCGCTTATTTATCGCCAGATCAATATAAGCACGGATGAAGGGGTGCCGAAAAGCCTCGAAGCGCCTTAGGCGGTGACACTTTCGCCGAGCCAGTCGATCGCGGCCTCGACGCCGCCTCTGCCGTGGGGAATGCCGAGCGCATGCAGGCCGACTTCGATGACGCCGAGCGTGCCCAGGATCATCGGTGCGTTGACATGCCCCATATGGGCGATCCGGAACGCCTGGCCGGCGAGTTCGCCGATCCCGACCCCGAGCACGAGGCCGCACTTCTCCTTGCAATAGCGCTGCAGCGCCACCGGATCGTGGCTGGCGGCCATCACCACGGTCGTGACCGTGTCCGACCGCTCACCAGCCTCAGTGACGTTAAAGCCGAGCACCTGGCCTTCGGCCCAGGTCGCCACCGCGCGACGCACCGCTTCGGCAAGCAGCCGATGGCGCAGGAACACGTTCGGAAGTCCCTCCTCGTCAATCATGTCGATGGCCTGGCGCAGCGCGAACAACAGATGAATCGGCGCAGTGCCGCCGTACTTCCGGTAATTTTCGGCGAGATCGCGCTCGCTCCAGTCCCAATAAGGCGTTCGCATCCCGGCCGTCTTGTGCACCTGCCGGGCGCGGTCGTTGACGGCGCAGAAGCTCAAGCCCGGCGGCGTCATCAGGCCTTTCTGCGAGCCGGACATCGCGACATCGATGCCCCAGGCGTCCATCTCAAACGGCATGCAGCCGAGCGAAGCCACGGTATCGACCAGGAACAGCGCCGGATGGCCGGTGGATTTGATCGCCCTGCCGATGGCTTCGATGTCGTTGTAGGCGCCCGACGCCGTGTCGACCTGCACCGCCAGGATCGCCTTGATCTGGTGATCCTTGTCCTGCCGCAACCGGGCCTCGACCTCGGCGGGGCGAATGGCACGGCGCCAGTCGCCCTTCAGCACTTCGACGTCGGCACCCATCGCGGCCGCGGCGTTGCCCCAGCCGACGGCAAACCGGCCGCTTTCCAGCACCAGCACCTTGTCGCCGCGCGATAGCACGTTGCTGATCACCGCTTCCCACGCGCCGTGGCCGTTGGCGATGTAGATGTAGGAGCGGCCCTTGGTGGCGAACAGCCTGGACAGATCGTGCAGCAGGCTTTCCGTCAACTGCGCCATCTGGTCGGAATAGATGTCGAGCGCCGGACGGTGCATCGCGCGGAGCACCTCGTCGGGCATGGTGGTGGGTCCGGGGATCGCCAGGAATTCCCGGCCGGCGCGAACGACCATTGTTGTTATTCCTCTTGGGTTGGCTAAAGGGAAGGGATGCCGGGGAATGGCGGGAAATTCAAGTCAGAACGGCATGATAATAGAGTGAAGCTGTTATTCCGGGCCCGATACTGGTATCGTCCGGACTATCGCCGGGTCTCGCGGCAGCCCGCGGCTTCGGCCTCGTCGACCGAGCAGAACCAGCGCGTGCCCTTTGAGATTTTCATCTCGATCTTCGCGTACCAGCGGCTGGTCGGCTTGTGATAGATGCATTCGCCGGCGCGGTTGACGTTGCCCTTGATGGTGCAATCGGGCGAGGGCGCGACCGGGCCTGAGGCCGAGGCCTGCAGGATCGCATGCGCATTCTCCGGCGGCTTGGCGGCGCCGAGGATGGTGGTCTTCTTGTTGCGGACCCGCCAGTCCCAGGGTGCGATGAACGCGCCCTGCCACATGCCGACCTTGGCCTCGCGCGCGGCTTTCTCGTCATCGTCATAGTCATGGGAGAACCGCGTATAGGACAGCGCCCATCCATTCCGCACCATCCATTTCTGGATGTCCTCGCCGTCGACCTCGCATCGCGCGATCACCCGGCCGCGGCGATCCGCGGCCTGGCGCAGATGGCAGGTCCAGCTCTTGTTGTCGGCATGCTTGATGAGTTCGTCGCGCGCGGCGATGCCGCAGGTCCAGCGCTCGCCGCTATGGTTGAGGCAAAGCTGATCCACCGACGGCGCGTCGATGCCGCCGAGCCGAATCCGGGCGCTGCCGATCTGGACGTGGTCGCCCTCGCGGACTTTCGCGATCCCGACGATGTCGGCGGCCTGCGCCATGGCCGGCAGCAGCACGGCCAGGATCGCGAACAGCAATTTCAGGAGCATGTGAAAGCGGCCCGTTCAAAATGGAATCGTAGCACAATGGCGGCGTATTGTGGTGTGGATTGGGCCCGCGCGCCAGCGCCTGGCGGTGTGGGTGCTTTCAACTTTGTGCGAGAAGCAGCTAATAAGCCACGCGTATCGTCGTCATCACCCGCGAATGCGGGTGATCCAGTATTCCAGAGACATCGGTGATTGAACGGAGAAGCCGCGGCGTACTGGATACCCCGCTTACGCGGGGTATGACAACGGTGCTACACCCCCACGCTCCGCATCGCCTTCCTCGCCAGCGATAGCCCCATCAGCACGAAGGCCGAGGTGACTTCGGGGCCGCCGACCAGAATCCGCGTCGGGGTCTTCATCTTGTTCCACTCATAGGCCTTGAACGGTCCGTGCCGGCCGCCTTCGCCGAGATGGCGAATGATGCAATCGAGCGCCGGGGCAAACGTCGCCACATCAGCGCCGAGATGGCCG
This sequence comes from Bradyrhizobium sp., assembly GCA_035644295.1. Classification (GTDB taxonomy): domain Bacteria; phylum Pseudomonadota; class Alphaproteobacteria; order Rhizobiales; family Xanthobacteraceae; genus Bradyrhizobium. The sequence goes on along the minus strand of DASQOU010000026.1, from coordinate 2,333 downwards.
AGCGCGATCAGCGCCAGCGCCGCGTCGAACGGGTTCATCTCGTTCGCCGTCAGCTCGTCCTGCACATAGCCGAGCACCTTGTCGCGGATCAATTCGAACGCGCCGTCGGGATCGATCGCCTGCCGTGCGGCTGAAGGCATCGCCATGAAGGCCGCGTAGCAGCGGCCGAAATAGGCGCAGTAAAGCTCCGGCAGATAATAGATGTGCGAGCGCGGATTGGCGAACGCGCCGCTTAATGCGAGCCGCTTCTGGAAGGAGATGATGCCGCGCAACGTGCCGAGCCGCCGCGGCGTCTCGAGGATCTTCCAGCGTGAAAGGTTGCGGAAACTGACCTCGAGGATGTCGAGATTGAGCGTCGGGTCGAGGTCGTTGCCGAACGGCCGTTCGCCGGCAAAACTGTCGATCCAGGTGACGACGCCGCCGTCGTAATCGATGGTGTCGTTGAGCGGCACCGTCACCTTGGGCTCGTTGGCGCCGCCGCTGACCTGGAGGCCGGCATAGAAATCCAGCAACGGCTGGTCGAGCATCGGATCACAGGACCCGGCTTGCGTCGCCGCCGAGAACGCGCAGGCCGTGGTGTCGCAATCGGGCACGTAGACGCCGAAACCGAGGTCCTGCTTGATCTGCGAGAAGAACCGGGAAAAGCGCGGATGCGGCAGCGGCGCCAACGCGGTGATGACACTGACCGTGCTGCCGTCATGCGAGCGCGCCTCCTCGCGGCTGGTGGCGAGACAGAAATCGACCATGTCGGAGATCGCGCGGCGCGACGCCCCGGTCTCGTCCGGCGAGGCGAGCCCGGTCTCGAGATAGCTCAGCAGCGCTTCGGTGAAAAAGGCGTCGTAATAGGCCGAGCGATGGCGGATCTGCACCGGCTCCCACAGCGGCTCGGCGATGCCGGTCCAGGGCGGATTGATCAGCGCGCGGGCCGGCGAGCGCGCGATGAACACGCGCGCCAGGTTGAACAGCAGAGTCGAGTTCTTGTAGCCGCGCGCGTTCAGCCCGGTCAGCGCGATCACCATCTCGCGCCCCCGCAGGTCGGGATCGCCGATCAGGTTGAACGCGGCATAGGTCGGGATGAAGCCGTTCCTGCCGTAGGAGCGTAAGAGATGCGCGCCACAGGTGCGGATGACGCTGTCGATCTGGTCGAGCGCGGGCGCGGGCCCGGAGGCTGGCGCCTTCGGCGGCTGGGGATGGGCAAGCTCGATGGTGTCGACCAGGGCGGCGACGGGGGTGCCGATCGCCTCCCAGTCCGGCTCGGCATCGTCGCGGGCGCGGGTCAGCGCCTCGCGCAACGACGTCAGGCGCGGCTCGTCGCGCAGCTCGGGCAGGCCAGCCCGGCACAACAGCGGACGCAGCGCGGGATTGCCGAGCGCGGTGCGGTAAAATTTGGAGAGATGGGCATCGCCGCCGTGGCTTTTCAGCAGCACCGGATCGCAGATGTCATAAAGCGAAGGGCCGTCCTTCCGCGCCATCAGCGCACGGCAAGCGGCGCCGGCAAAATAGTGAAAACTCATCAAACACTTTCCTCGTGACGGCGCCTCGCGCCGGCCGGCCCCACCAAAAGCAAAGTGTTTGGGACGCTATACGAACAGACGGGAAATACAAATGTGAGGGAAGTCACGGAAGCAGTAAGGACTTGGTTACCATCTTGACACAAGGAGCGGGGCCGGAATGGGACGGGAGTGGCTGGCAAACGACAAAGATTAATAAGATTTTTCAAAGTCTTAACAGGAAAAATCCGTTCTCTATTGCCGGATGTGGCCAACCGGGTTAAGGGATTGTTTGTTGCGGTGCCGCAAATTGCGCGCAATTCGACGACAACACCGTCGAATAACCCCTAAAAACCGAGATGCTTTGGCGTGACTGAACGGTCGCGCCTTCGGTAGCGACCAAGGAAATCCGTGATGAGCCTAGGGCAGCTTCGTATCTCCCGCCGATCCATCGGCATCGTCGCCGCGTTCGCCGGCACGGTGTCGCTGGCGATCGGCGCGCACGCCGCGCTGAGCATGCGGGCGCTGGACGCGGCCAGGGCGGTTGCGACCGAGCAGGCGACGGAATCCGTCCGCAAGGGCTCGCGGATCGCATTGGTCATCGGCAATGGCCATTATCCCGATGCCACCGAACCGTTGCTGCAGCCGATCAATGATGCGCGCGCCTTGACGGGTTCGCTGCGCCGCGACGGCTTCGACGTCGACGTCGTCGAGGACGCCAGCAAGGACGACATGACCCGCGCCATCGACCGGCTCAAGTCGAAGATCAAGCCGGATTCCGTGGTGATGCTGTTTTTCGGCGGCTACGGCGTGCAGGTTGGGCGCGAGAGCTACATGATTCCG
>DASQOU010000025.1:0-6204 GCA_035644295.1 Bradyrhizobium sp. | reverse complement strand
CGCTGCCATTGCTTTCGGCGACCCAAGCGAGATCGTGTAGGCTGTGGTGCAGGCGCGCGGGGCCGGGCGCCCGAGCAGATCCCATACGTGCCTGCCGCTGACCTTGGCCTCGAGGTCGAGCAAGGCACAATCCAGCGCGTTGCGGACGGCACAAGGAGCCATCGCCGCCTGTAAAGCGCCCCTGTCAAGACCTCGGCCAACAGCTTCACGCATCGCCAATATCACGGAGAGGGTGGCTTCCGGGGTCTCGCCATAGCGCGGATAGGGGACGCATTCACCGCGCCCGACATGGCCGCCTTGGCCTACCTCCGCCACGACCGTCACCGCCTCGGTTTTGGCGCCCCGGCTGATGGTGAAGCGGCCTTCGATCGGCCAACGCTCGATTCGTGCGGCAAGCGTTGGAGATTTGCTGGAAGTCATTTAAATATCTGGCAATTTTGAACGCCGGCTTGCCCGGCGCGACCAAGTGTGGCTGGTTGGGGATGTGTTTTACAAGGTTATCGCGGCGCTGTTGGATTTTCCTCTTCGACGATGAGATCGTCATCCGGTTAGATTGAGTCAGATCATGTTCTCATCTCTTTGTTTGAGCATGATCTTTTCGGAAAACCGGTTTCCACTTTTCCGGATCATGCTCTAGGGGAACAATCGGCGCAGGAGCTTGTATCGTGAACGGCGACCCGACATTGGAGCGGATTGCAAGGGGCAACGGGCTTGCGCTGTGCGCTGCAGGGTCATGGACCGCCCGCTTTGCACCGGTGCTTGAGCAGATGGTGGCTGACGCCGAGAAACTCGCCGGAAGCCGGCCCAATATCTTCATCGATGTGTCGCAGGTTTCCAAGCTCGACACCTTCGGCGCCTGGCTGATCGAGCGGCTTCGGCGCAGCCTGACCCACGGAGGGGTGGAGGCGAAGATCGCCGGTCTTTCGGCGAATTATTCGAGCCTCGTCGACGAGGTGCGCCGGGTGAAGGCATCGGCCACGGTCGACACCACCTCCGTGACGATCATGGGCATGCTGGATCAGATCGGCCGCAGCGTGGCCGGCATTGCGGGCACCGTCATCGGCCTTATCGACATGCTCGGCGCCGTGCTGGCTGCAAGCGGGCGGGTCTTGATCCATCCCCGGGCCTTCCGGTTGACCTCGACCGTGCATCATCTGGAGCAGGTGTGCTGGCGCGCGGTGCCGATCGTCGTGCTGATCACCTTTCTGATCGGCTGCATCATCTCCCAGCAGGGCATCTTTCACTTCCGTAAATTCGGCGCGGATATCTTCGTGGTCGATATGCTCGGCGTGCTGGTGCTGCGCGAAATCGGCGTGCTGCTGGTGGCCATCATGGTGGCGGGCCGCTCGGGGAGCGCCTACACCGCCGAGCTCGGCTCGATGAAGATGCGGGAAGAGATCGATGCGCTCCGCACCATGGGGTTCGATCCGATCGAGGTCCTGATCCTGCCGCGGATGCTGGCGCTGATCATCGCGCTGCCGATCCTGGCCTTCCTCGGCGCCATCGCAGCGCTCTATGGCGGCGGATTGGTGGCGTGGCTTTATGGCGGCGTCGACCCCGAGGCGTTCCTGCTACGGCTGCGCGACGCCATCTCGATCGATCACTTCACCGTCGGTATCATCAAGGCGCCGGTCATGGCGGCGGTGATCGGCATCGTCGCCTGCGTCGAGGGGCTCGCGGTGCAGGGCAGCGCGGAATCGCTCGGCCAACACACCACGTCCTCGGTCGTGAAGGGAATTTTCTTTGTCATCGTGATGGATGGCGTGTTTGCGATCTTCTTCGCCTCGATCGGAATGTGACGATGGAGGGCGAGGTACAAAACGCGATCATCCGGGTGCGCGATATTTCGGTGCAGTTCGGCTCCATCAAAGTCCTGGACGGCCTCAATCTCGACGTGAGGCGTGGCGAAATCCTTGGCTTCGTCGGGCCGTCTGGCGCGGGCAAATCGGTATTGACGCGCACCATCATCGGACTGGTTCCAAAGGTCTCAGGACGCATCGAGGTGTTCGGGATCGATCTCGACGCCGCAAATGCCGCGGAGCGGCGCGCGGTCGAGCGGCGCTGGGGAATCCTGTTCCAGCAGGGCGCGCTGTTTTCCTCCCTGACGGTGCGGCAGAACATCCAGTTTCCGGTACGCGAATATCTCAACGTCACCCAGCGCCTGCTCGACGAGATCACGGTGGCTAAACTGGGCATGGTGGGGTTGCGTCCTGAGGTCGCCGATCGTTTCCCCTCCGAACTGTCAGGCGGCATGATCAAGCGGGTGGCGCTGGCGCGCGCGCTCGCGCTCGATCCGGAACTGGTGTTCCTGGATGAGCCGACCTCGGGCCTCGATCCGATCGGCGCCGGTGACTTCGATGAGTTGGTCCGGACCCTCCAGCGCACTTTGGGCCTCACCGTTTTCATGGTAACCCACGATTTGGACAGCCTTTACACTGCATGTGACCGTATTGCCGTTTTAGGGAACGGTAAGATCATAGCCGCAGGATCGATGGCCGACATGCAGGCCTCGCAGCATCCCTGGTTGAGGGCTTATTTCCACGGCAAGCGCGCCCGCGCGGTCATGGGCTAGCGTCTTGAACTGATTTTAGCGGGTGCCGGAGTTGGTTTGATGGAAACGCGGGCGAACTTCGTTCTGATCGGATCGTTCACGCTTGCGGTGATCGCTGCCGCGTTCGGCTTTGTATTGTGGTTCCAGAGTCTCCACACCACCAAGGCGCGCAGCCCGCTCCGCATCGTCTTCGAAGGTCCGGCCGCAGGCCTGCGCAATGGCGGCAGCGTGAACTTTAACGGTATCCGAGTAGGGGAGGTTATCTCTGTAAAGCTCGACAACCCGCGTCGCGTGGTCGCACTCGCCATGGTCGAGAACAACGCGCCATTGCGCAAGGACACGCTGGTCGGGCTCGAATTTCAGGGGTTGACCGGAGTCGCCGCGATTTCGCTGAAGGGCGGCGAGGAGGCCGCGCCTTCGGTTCCCTTGGACGAGGACGGCGTTCCCGTGCTGATGGCCGATCCGAACGCGCTGCAGGATGTGACGGAAGCGATCCGCGCCACCCTGCAGAACATCAACAGGGTGGTCGCCGACAACCAGGAGGCGGTCAAGAACTCGCTGCATAACCTCGAGACCTTCACCGCGTCGCTGGCGCGCAACGCCGCAAGGATCGACGATGTGATGCTGAAGGTCGACGGCCTGATGGGGAAGGCCGAGGGTGTAGTGGGAAAGGCCGACAATCTGATGCTCGGCCTCAACACGCTGGCCGGCGGCAAGGACGGCGGCGAATTGTTCCTGACGGTGAAATCAATCAAAGAACTGGCGGATGATTTCGACAAGCGCTCCGGGGCGCTGATGGCTGACGGACGCAGAACGCTTGCTGACATCAGCCGCGCGGTGAACAATCTCGACCGCAATCCGACACGCCTGTTGTTCGGCGCGGGCAACTCAGCCGCGCCGGCCGCGGCGTCTGCCGCGGCGCCTGCGCCCGCGCCCGCGCCAGCACCTCCGCCCGCGACGCCGGAGCGAAGGCGGCAATAGAGGCCTCTGGCGCAATACCGGTATTCCAAATAGGTCTGGTCATTCTTCGCAAGAGTAGGCGCATTCCCTGAAACCTGTCGGTAGGACAGCACGCGGCGGTCAGGTGATGAATGTGCTGACGGTGCCGGGCGTCGCCAATGAGCCGCTCAAGGCAGCGCTTGAAAGTACGCTCGCGGCCAACGGCTATCTCGCTCAATCGAGTACCCCCAAATTCTACCTCGATGCCGAAATTAAGAATTTGGATCAGCCGTTAATCGGTCTCGATCTGGATGTGTTTGCGGACGTTACGTACAGAATTTCCGGTGCTGGCGCCGCGTCCTATCCCATCAAGACCAAAGGTACGGCGACTTTCTCCGACTCCCCACTTGCCGCCGATCGCATGCGCATCGCCAACGAACGGGCGATGCACGAGAACATCAAAGAATTACTTCGAGTGCTGCGCTGAGCAGTTGAAGCGGCATGAAAGCGGATCGACAGCGCCTGCGCGGCCAAACAAGAGACCGCCCGAGGGCGGTCTCTGAGAGAGGCTTGGTGTTCATCCGAAACAGATGGTGTGGACGTTGCGGCCTACTTCTTCGGAAGCTTGTCGGCCAGGATGTCGATCTTGAGAATGGCCGGCGGCTTGGCGAGCAGTTCGCCGGCTTTGGCCATCAGCGCGGCGGCGACCTTGCCGTTGAGATGCGCATTGCGGCCGGTCTCGTCATCGAAGGTATCGAAAATCGCAAACGACGACGGACCATTCTGCATCGCAAACCAGCTGACGGTGCCGGGTTCGGCGTCTACCAGCGGCAGTGCTGACTTGAGGAACTCGGCGACTTCTTTCTCCTTGCCGGGCTTGGCTTCAAGGGGAACGTATAGGGCAACCTTGGACATCGTTCGCTCCTGCAGGGTTTTTGAAACGGGCCGTCACGTCAATGTGACGCCCAGGATGGCGTATCGAGAATGGCGATCAACGGCCAATCACAGTTGCGTTGAAGGATGACCCCGGCGAGTTCCGGCCCCAAAACAAAAACGGAGGCATCGCTGCCTCCGTTTTTAATTCGAGCTTTCCGTTCGAGCTTATCCCAGCCTTCCTGCGGCATGCGCGAGCAGGGTGTAGACAAGGCCGGTCTCGGAGGTGAGGTGGCCGCGCAGCGCGGCTGGCCCCCGATCCTCGCGCGCGACTTCGTCGAGCAGGCGTTCGAACTCGGCGATGTAGCGGTCGACCGTCTGCTTGAAGTTGCGGTCGGCGCGGTATTTGCGGGCGACTTCGTCGAACGCCTTCTGGCCGGCCGGCGTGTAGAGCCGCTTGGAGAAGGCCTTGCTCTCGCCGCGCTGATAGCGATCCCACATCTCGGCGGCGAGGTTGCGGTCCATCAGGCGGCCGATGTCGAGTGACAGCGACTCCAGCGGGTTGCCGCCGTTGGCCGGCTGGGCCGGGCGGCCGCGCGGAACATTGCCTGCGCCGGCTGTCGCGCCGCCATCGGTGCGGCTCAGCAGATCGGACAGCCATCCATCGCGTCCCTGGTCGGAACCTGCCGGCGAAACCGGCGGGGCCTCCGTGCGCCGCGAGGCGGGCATTCCGAGATCGGGCGGCGGCAGGTTCGATGCGCTGCCGCCATCACGCATGCGCGGCGCGGACCGCGCCTCTCCGCGTCCGCTGGCGGCGGCCAGCATCGGCTCTTCCTCACGGTGCACGCCGGTGCGGCTGGTGGAGACAACGTCTAACCCATGACCGTGGCGTGCGACGATGCGGTTCAATTCGGCCAGCGCCTCGATCTGGTCGACAATGACCTTGCGCATCTGCGCGGTATTTTCGGCAGCTTCCTGCGGCATCTCAAGCACGCCGCGGCGCAGCTCGGTGCGCGTGGATTCAAGCTCCTGATGCATTTCGGCGGCCATCTGCTTCATGCTCGCGACCATCTCGGCGAAGCGCTCGGCGGACTGCTTGAACATCGCATCCGCTTCCTGCGTGCTCTGCTGATAGATTTCGCTCATGGCGTTCGTTGTCTGGCGGCGTTCCTCTTCGGCGGCCGTACGGACCGCCTCGAACTGCCGGCTGATCGCGGCCGAACCTGCGCCTGCCGTCTCCGCCACCACGCGAGCGATATCGCGCGCGCGTTCTTCCGCGGCCGCCAGCGATTCATCGAGCAAGCCGGTGAAGCGCGATAACCGCTGATCGAGATCGGTGGTTCGCAGGTCGATCGTGGTTACCAGCGATTCCAGCGCCGCCTTGCGTTCGGCGACGGAGGAGGTGGTGCTGCGGTTGCTTTGCTCGACAACGGCCGCGGCATCGACGAGCGTCTTGCCGTGGCTCTCGAACTGGCCGGAAAGCGAGCCGAGATTCTCCAGTGCCTTCGAGGTCTTGGAGTTGAAGACGCTCAGCTGATCTTCCAGTGTCCGGGTGGCGGCACCGTTGCGCGAGGTGACGTCGTTCATGGCCGACACGAAGTCGGCCACACGCGTAACCAGGGCGCGCTCGAGCGAATTGAGGTTGTCGTGGGCGCCGGTAAGCACTTCCTGCAGCAGGATATTGCCCTCGCGCAGGCGCTCGAACAGGGCGACCGTATCGGTGCGCAGGATCTTGCTGGTTTCCTGCATCTCGGTCACGGCCGCAGTCGAGACATGGCGCGACTGGTCGATGGCCGCCCGCGAAGACTGTTCCAGCTCCTTCAGCGACTTGCTGACGGCGC
>DASQOU010000024.1:0-15819 GCA_035644295.1 Bradyrhizobium sp. | reverse complement strand
ATGTGAGCCTTGATCAGATCACCCGGCACGACCGGACCGACACCAGCGGGCGTGCCGGTATAGATCAGGTCGCCGGCGCCGAGTGTGACCTGCTTCGACAATTGCGCGATCACTTCGGGAACACTCCAGATCATCTGACCGATGTCGCCGCGCTGGCGCTCAACGCCGTTGACTGAAAGCGAAATGGCGCAGTGCTCGAAATGAGCAGGATCGTCCCCCTGCATGATGGTGCCGCACGGCGCTGATGCGTCAAAACTCTTGCCGACTTCCCAGGGCAGGCGCATATCGCGCGCGTCGCGCTGGCGATCGCGTCGCGTCAGATCGATGCCGACGGCATAACCCCAGATGTGACTGTTTGCATCAGCAACGGCGATGTCGCGGCCGCCACGGCCGAGCGCAACCACCAACTCGACCTCGAACTGGAAATCGGAGGTGAACGGCGGATATGGTACCCTTGAGCCATCCGCTACCACCGCGTCACGGGGTTTCTGGAAGAAGAACGGCGGATCACGCTCGTCGGCCTCCTTCATCTCGCGGATGTGGTCGAGGTAGTTGCGGCCGACGCAATAGACGCGGCGGACCGGAAACAACCCGCCGCCCAACACAGGTACTTCGGTTGCGGAAATTTCCGGCAACACATGCTGCGCCGCCATGCTCACGTCTTTGATCCCGGCTTGGAGGTCTGGCCCCGATACCAACCGAGAATCTGTTCGCCGTTCCAGTGCACCACCCCATCGTGTTTGTTCACATAGTCATAGATCGCTTCGAGAAATTTGATCCGGAACGGCTGGCCGGAAATGTAGGGGTGGATCGCAATCGACATGATCTTCGGCCGGTCCTTGCTCTCCGCGTAGAGCCGGTCGAAACAATCGATGCTGCGCTTGAGCAGATGATCGCTCTCATGGTGCTGCACCAGCATCATGGGAATGTCGTTGAGCTCCACCGTATAGGGCAGCGTCACCAACGGTCCCTTGGCGGTGCGGATCACGGTCGGCTCGTCATCGTAAACCCAATCGCCGATATATTTGACGCCGGCTTCGGCGAGAAACTCCGGCGTCTCGAAGGTCTGCGTCAGGCCGGGCCCGAGCCAGCCGACCGGCCGTTTGCCGGTGAAGTTTTCGATTACGCGCATCGAACGTTCGATCATCGCCTTCTGGTCGGGCTCCTTGTGAATCGGCCCCTGTTCGTAGGCGTGGCCCATGAACTCCCAGCCGGCGTCTTTCGCCTGTTGCGCGACGCGCGGATAGTCCTCACAGACCCGCGCATTGATCGAAAGCGTCGGCGCAATTCCAAGCTTCTTGTAGAGATCGAAAAACCGCCACACGCCGACCCGCATGCCGTATTCATGCCAGCTCCAGTTCGGAACGTCCGGCAACAGCGGAACCCCGGTCGGTGCCGGAAGCACCTGCCGCGCCATCGGCTTCGAGATGTCCCACACTTCCAGATTGACGATGGTCCAGACCACGATACGGGCATCGCCCGGCAGCTTGAGGGCCGGACGGTCGACGATGGCGGAATAGTCGGAACGCTCGCGCGGTATCATGGGGTCAGTCATGGCGGATACTCTTCAGGTCGGTTGAGCAATCAGGGTCGTCATGCAGCACGGGTCTTCGGCGGAGCAAGCCCTTCCTGCCTTGTCATGCCTCATATCAGAGAATTGACGGACGTCCTCAGCAACGCACGCTGATCGATGCCGAAGCGATCGGCGAGCCAGTCGGCCAGCACTTCCTGGCCGATGGTCGGATTGTCGTGCTGGCAATGCTCGGCACCGGTTTCCTCCGGATCGAGCACGCGCAATGTCGCATCGACGCCGTGCGCCCTAGCATAGTCGTAAGTATTTCGCGCCGCGGTCACCGTCAGCACGTCGTGGCCACCATGCAGCACCAGATAGGGGCAGCGCATGTTCTCAAGATGGTCCTTGAGCGTGAATGGTTTCATCAGCTCGTGGGCCTCGCGCATCGACTTGGCGCCGAAGACCCAGCGGATATGCATGGCGAGGCCGAAATCGTCGCCCTTGGTGCCCCACATGTCATGCACCGACCAGATCGCGCCATGCGAAATCGCCGCCGCCAACCGCGGCTCGTAACAACCGGCACGTGCCGCGTAGTAGCCGCCGAGACTGGACCCGCACACCGCGATACGGGCGGAATCGACATCGGCGCGCTTCTCAAGCCAGTCGATGCACTTGCCGATCGGCACCTCACTATCGGGGCGGGTGACGACCTTGTGCCGCCGCAGCGTCCCGCCCTGCCCGGGCCCGTCGATCATCAACACCGAAATGCCGCGCCGCAGGCAGCCGTGCGCCTGCATGAACCACATCTCATCTTTGATGGAATCCAGTCCGCCCATGCAGATCAGCACCGGCAGTCTGTCGCCGGGGAACGGCGCGCGAATGAAATAGCCGCAGATCGGTTTTCCCGGCTCATAAGGAATTTCCACCACTTCGCCGGGCGGATTGAGGTGGGAGATGAACTTGTGCGAGCAGGCCTCCATCTTCTCGAAGGTAGGCAGCCGCCGGGCATCGTCGGGCTCGAGGTGAAATTCGGCCTGGCGGTAATAGTCCGCCGCGCGCAGGAAGCAGTTCATGGCGGTGCGGATATGGCCCGCGGCTTCTTCCGTGAGCCCGCGTTTCCAATTGCGGTCGGCGATCCGCATCCATTCGGCGTGCCAACTCTCCAGGTCGCCCGGGATCATCCGCGATCCCGCCTGCATCACCTCGCTGACGCTGCCGCCGCCCTCCTGGGTTTCGCCCAGACCGCGACGGAATTGGTAGGAAAGCCAGGGATGCTCAGGCCAATGGTGCCAGCCGAACGGCTCATAATGCGGGCCGCGATTTGCGGTGATCAATTCAATGGCGTTTTCGCTGACCTCTGAATTCGCCTCCGCCATGAACGCACGCCACCTTCACCGTTGATTGGGTCGCCCATGGTTCGTCGAACGGGTAGCTGAGTCAATATAAATTACATACACTTTTATCAGATACATATCATTTCCGCGCCTTGGCTGTTAATATGGCACCCAGCGCCGCGTTCTTTTGACCGCCAACAGTCACGTCGGCCATGCAGTCTTGAAAAATGTATTCACTTGATAGAGGATGAGGGACCCTCGCCGTGACGGATCAATCTGACCGGACCCTCCTCGAGCCTGCGGCCGGGTCGCGCGCCGGCAACCGTGCTTTGTCGGTGACGGACTCGATCCGGGAAGCCATCCTGGGCGGTTCGGTGAGCGCCGGCGAGCGCCTCAACGAGGTCCAACTCAGCAAAACGCTGGCGGTGTCGCGCACCCCGGTGCGCGCCGCGCTGCAGGCGCTCGCCGGCGAGGGATTGCTGGACTATGCGCCGAACCGCGGCTTCACCGTGCGCGATTTTCCGCTTCCCGCCATCGTGGATGCCTATGACATCCGCGCCGCGCTGGAAGGTGTCGCCGCGCGCTTTGCAGCGGAGCGTGGGCTCGGCGCGGAAGAGAAGGCGCTCATCGAGCGCAGTCTCGCGGCCGGCGACAGACTGCTGGAACGCGGATCATTCGAAGCCGGAGACCTCACGACCTATCGCGGCATCAACGGTGATTTCCACGACGCGTTGCTGGCCGCCGCGCGCAACCGCATGCTCGGCGAAATGATCCGGATCTGTCATCACGTTCCGGTGTCGTCGAGCCGCAACATCGTGGCCTTCGAGTATCGCGACGTTCGCCGCCGGCACGATGATCATCACCGGATCTATGAAGCTGTTATCGCGCAGGAGCCCTGGCGCGCCGAGATGCTGATGCGCGAGCACGTCTCAAGCATCAAGGCATCGTTGATCCGTTCCCTAAGCCAACGGCAAGCAGATCACCGCGGTGCATTGCAGGCCGCGGAGGTTGGCAAAATCGCTTGATCTCAAACCCGGGGCCGCTATATCGACCTTTTCGATCCCCGTGAGCCCATAGAATGACGACAATTGATGCCGCCCCCGAGTCGCAGCCATTTCAGGCCGAGGTTTCCGAGCTTCTGCACCTCATGGTGCATTCGGTCTATTCGGAAACCGACATCTTCCTTAGGGAGCTGATCTCCAACGCTTCCGATGCGTGCGACAAGCTGCGCTATGAGGCGATCGCCAATCCCGCGCTGATCGAAGATGGCGAGCCGCCGAAAATCCGGATCGTCCCGAACAAGAAAGACAACACGCTGACGATTGGCGACACCGGCATCGGCATGGACCGGCAGGAATTGATCGACAATCTCGGGACCATCGCCCGGTCCGGTACCAGAGCTTTCCTTTCGCGCCTCAATGAGGCGAAGGACGGCGCCGGCTTGATTGGACAATTCGGCGTTGGCTTTTATTCCGCCTTCATGGTCGCCGACCGCATCGTCGTCACCAGCCGCCGGGCGGGCGCCGAAGAAGCCTGGACGTGGTCGTCGTCGGGCGGGTCCGGTTTTGAAATCGCGCCTGCCGGTAAGGATAGCGCGCAACTCCCGGCGCGGGGCACGGAAATCATCCTTCACCTGAAGGCGGACGCGGCCAAGTACCTGGAGGCCTACGAAATCGAGCGCATCGTCCGGGCCTATTCCGATAACATCCAGTTTCCGATCGAGCTGGTTGCTGAAGAAGGCGAGCCGCGGCAGATCAATGCGGCGAGCGCGCTCTGGCAGCGGCCGAAATCCGAACTCAAGCCGGAAGATTACACGCAAGCCTACAAGTCGATCGCAGGCGCCTTCGACGAGCCGGCCATGACGCTGCATTATCGTGCCGAAGGGCGATACTCCTACGCGGTATTGCTATTCGCGCCTTCGACAAAACCGTTCGATCTGTTCGAACCCTCACGCAAGGGCAAGGTAAAGCTCTACGTGCGCCGGGTGTTTATCACCGACGACGCCGACTTGCTGCCCGCCTACCTCCGCTTCGTTCGCGGCGTCATCGACAGCGAAGACCTGCCGCTCAATATCTCGCGCGAGATGCTGCAGAACAATCCGCAACTGGTGCAGATCCGGAAAGCCGTGACGGGCCGCGTGATCGGAGAGTTGGAAACACTCGGCGACAAGCAGCCGGAGAATTTTGCGAAAATCTGGGATGCCTTCGGTCCGGTGATCAAGGAAGGCATCTACGAGGATTATGAGCGGCGCGAGAAATTGCTGGCGCTGTCGAGGTTCACCACGACGTCGGGCGAAAGTCGCACACTGAAACAGTATATCGCCGACCTGAAGCCGAACCAGACCGGAGTCTATTTCCTGGTCGGCGATAGCATCGAGCGGCTCAAGTCCAATCCCAAGCTCGAATCGGCGGTCGCCCGCGGCATCGAGGTTCTGCTCCTGACCGATCCTGTCGACGCGTTCTGGACTTCGGCGCCGCTTGATTTTGAAGGCAAGCCGTTAAAATCCCTGAGCCAGGGCGACGTCGACTTCGGCCCGATCCCGTTGCTCGATGACAAGAAGGAGGAGGCCAAATCCGACGCCGACGAGGCGGCGATCATTGCCGTGATCAAGGCCAGCCTGGAGAATCGGGTCTCCGACGTGCGCACGTCGCAGCGGCTCACCGCCAGCGCATCGTGTCTCGTCGCCGGCAGTCATGGTCCCGACCGCGAGCTCGAGCGGCTGTTGGCCCGACAAAATCGCGGTGTCGGAACCAAGCCCATTCTTGAAATCAATCTCCGCCACCCGCTGGTTGCCGCGATCGCGCAGGCCGGCGAAAACGCCGCCGATCTTTCTTTCCTTCTGCTGGAGCAGGCACAGATCCTTGACGGCGAACTGCCGGAAGACCCGGCCGCCTTCGCCAACCGTTTGAATCGATTAATCGTGGATGGTCTCTCCAAGGCCTAGCTGAAGGCGCGCATCTCGGAAAGGACAGTCCGCCGAAAGCGATATCGATCAGGGACCGCTCGGGGCCTTGCCAGGCGTGTAAAAGTTGGCTTCAAGCATCGCCCTGCACTATGATGTCATGATCCGCATCCGGGACCAATCCATGCAGCCAAAATTCGACCGCGCCGCCGAGGACCTCGGCAATTCGATCCACCTCGAACACGTCAACGTCCAGGTGCCCAACCAACATTCGGCGACATTGTTTTATGTCTCGGGATTAGGGCTTACGCGTGACCCCTATCTGATGACGTCCGACGACAATATGTGGGTCAATGTCGGCAGGAGCCAGTTTCATCTACCGAGCGGCGAGGCGCAGGTGCTGCGGGGCCATACCGGGCTTGTCATCTCGGGCCGCAAGGCCCTGCTCGACCGGCTCGCCTCGGTCGCGAAGAAACTGGAGGGCACGAAATTCGCCTTTCGCGAGCACAACGATCATGTCGAGGCGACATGTCCCTGGGGCAATCGCGTGCGCTGCTATGAGCCGGACGCCGCCCGCTTCGGCCGCATCACGCTCGGCATCCCCTATGTCGAGTTCGAGGTGCCGGCGGGCACCGCGAAAGGCATTTGCGCGTTTTATCCAAAGATCATGGGAATGCCGGCCGAACTCAGGAACGGCGATGCCACCGTCGCGTCCGTGAAGATGGGCAACAACCAGCATCTAAGATTTCGGGAGACCGACCGGCCGCAGCCGGAGTATGACGGCCACCATGTGCAGATGTACATCACGAACTTCTCCGGCCCCTACCGCGAGCTGTCGGCGCGCGGCCTTATCTACAGTGAGGATAATCAATACCAATACCGCTTTCGCGATATCGTCGATCTCGCCGATGGCAAGCACCTGTTCACCATCGAGCACGAGGTGCGCAGCGCCACCCACCCGATGTATCTGAGGCCGCTCATCAACCGCAACCCGGCGCAGACCAATCGCACCTTTGCGTCCGGCCACGACCAGTGGCTGTGGGCGATGGGACCAGACGAATACGACCGCCGGTAGCGAACAGACCCCGCAGAAGTCCGGTCCGCCCTGACGCCCCGCATTAACCTGATTTGGCCTGTGAAGGCCGAGGTCGGCCGCGGGGAGTTGCTTCATGATATATGTCCAATATACGTTTGGGATGGCCGTGCAGCAGCCCTGCTCGCCAGCCGTAATGCTTGCGCCTGTGAGAAGCGATTTGAAGCCGAAAAAGCCAACCAAGCGCCGATCGCGGGCAAGCGAAGCAGAAGACGGCACGCTGACCGATCGTGCCTATCGCGAGCTTGAAGAAATGATCGTCACGCTCCGATTATCGCCTGGAACGGTGTTGTCGGAGCAGGCGCTGGCCGTGCGCCTGAAGATCGGCCGGACCCCGATCAGGGAGGCGCTGCAGCGGCTCGCCCGAGACGGGCTTGTCGTGATCATGCCCCGGCGCGGCATCATGGTCTCCGAAATCAATTTGCGGCTGCAGTTGCGGCTACTTGAGGTGCGGCGCGAACTCGAGCGCCTGATGGCAAGCCTCGCGGCCGAGCGCGCCACGCCTGAAGAGCGCCAGGAATTCGCGGAAGTGGCGGACGCGATGCTTGCGGCGGCCGCGAAGGCCGACGACATCGCCTTCATGCGCCTCGATCAACGCTTCAACATCCTGATTGCGACCGCCGCCCGCAACGAGTTCGCACGCAGATCCATGGGATTGATGAACGCGCTGTCGCGCCGGTTCTGGTATCAACACTATCAGCAGGTCGCGGATCTGCCGCTCGCCGCCAAGCTGCACGCCGCGGTCGCAGAGGCGGTGGCGCAGAAAAAAATCAAGGCCGCCGCCACCGCGTCCGACCGGCTGATCGACTATATCGAGGATTTCGCGCGCAAGACGCTCGATACCTGAGCGGCATGCGCGACCTCAATCGAACATGACCACACTGCGAATGGCCTCGCCCCGCTTCAGGGCGCCGAAGCCATCATTGATCCCCTCAAGCGTGATGCGGCGGGAGATCAGCTCATCCAGCATCAACGAGCCATCGAGATAGGCCCGCGCCAGCAGCGGGAAGTCGCGGCGCGGCCGCGCGTTGCCATAGCTGACGCGGCGGATTCGCTTCTCCTGCATCAAGGAGCCCCAGCGAAATGAGACATCCTTGCTGACGTCGATCTTGCCGAGCCAGATCACCTGACCACCGGGCCGCACCGCCTCGGTGGTGATCCGAAAGGCCGCGGCGCTGCCGGCGGCTTCGATGACGACGTCGACGCCTCGGCCACTGGTTTCGCTTTTTCCGGCGGCGACCGCGTCGTCACTGGACGCATTCACGCCATGCGTGGCGCCCAGGCGTTGCGCAAGATCGAGCTTGGCCGGATCGATGTCGACGGCGATAATCGCCCCTGCGCCTGCCAGCCGCGCGCCCTGCACCGCGGAAAGACCGACCGCCCCGCAGCCTATTACCATGACGGTGTCGCCGTGCGCGATGGCGCCGAGATTGAGCGCAGCACCGACACCCGTCATCACCCCGCAGCCGATCAAGCAGGCGCGATCGAACGGAATCTCCTTTGGAACCGGGATCGCCTGCTGGTCAGACACGATGCAATATTCGGCGAATGATCCGAGGAACATCAATTGCTGAAGCGGGCGTCCGTCGGCGAGCCTGATGCGGCTTTCACCATCGAACGGCAACGCTTTGGGTCCCTCTCCGAGATATTGCTCGCACAGGATCGGGGCGTCGCGGTCGCAATAAAAGCAGTGCCCGCAATGCGGGTTCCAGGACAGCACGACATGGTCGCCTTCCCTCACCCCGCGCGCGGCGACACCGATCCGTTCGACGACGCCCGCGGCTTCGTGGCCGAGCACGATCGGCAAGGGATAACGCAGCGATCCCTCGATGACCTCGAGATCGGTGTGGCAAAGGCCGGCGGCGCGGATTCGAACCAGGACATCGGTCGGCTTCAACGCGGCCAACGTCACGGTTTCGATCGACATCGGCGTGTTCGCTGCATGCAGCACCGCAGCGCGATACTGGAGCCTCATCGGGCGACCGCCTTGCCGGCCAGCACAGCCAAAGCAGAATCGATGTCAGCCGAATTCATTTCCCACTCGTTGCCGAAATTCGCGACAATGGCGGACATGAACGGCTCGACCATGGCTTTCGCGATGGCGCTGTCGCCGAGATGATTGACCAATAGCGCCAGCGCGAGCTGACGCGGCTCAGGCCCCTCGTAACTCCACTCAAAGCCATTCTTGGTGAACTCCACAATATTGACGCAAGGATCAAGCGGCGCGCCGTCTACGGTCACCTTGACGCCGTCGATGGTCCGGTCTCCCGAGTAAACCTTCATGTCGTCCTCCTGTGTTAGGACCTTGGGCCACTGCCCCCGGTCAAGGAGTGGCCTCGATCTTGCCCGCAATCACCCGCATCACGTCGCGGTCCCGATAGGCTTCCTTAAGCGTACCCGAAAACATAACCTCGCCGCGTTCCAGCACATAGATACGGTCGGCGTAGTCGGGAATGTGATGCACATTCGATTCAGCGATCAGAACGCCCCTTCCCATCGCCCGGATCGAGGCTATTCCTGCCGTGATCGAGGGAACAATCGCCGGTGACAGGCCCTCGAAGGGCTCATCAAGCAGCAGCAATTTTGGATCGAGCGTCAAGGCCCGCGCAATCGATACCATCTTGCGCTCGCCGCCGGAAAGCTGGGCGCCGCCACGGGCGAGGTATTGGCGCAACTTCGGGAATACGGCGTAAGCCTCCTCGATGCGAACGGCGGCCGGGCGGCCCGTCGGCCGGGTCCAGGTCGACAGCTCGATGTTCTCCGCGACCGTCAGATCGGCATAGACTTCCGATTCTTCGGGCGAAAAGCCGATGCCGCTTTGCGCGATCTGCCAGGTCGGCAATTTCGTCAGGTCCGCGCCGCCGAACGTGATGCCGCCTGAGCGCGGGCGGCGATAGCCCATGATGGTACGAAACGTCGTGGTCTTGCCGGCGCCGTTGCGCCCCACAAGACAGACCAGCTCGCCCGCCGCAACCGACAGGCTGATGCCGTTGAGGATATGGCTGCCCTCGATGTCTACCTTCAGATTCGACAAACTAAGCATTTCGACTCTCTCAAAGTTTGGGTCGAATTCCCACCACGGCGGCAATCATGGCTGGATCGGCAAAGAATGCGCCGGGCGGCATGTCGCCGAGCAGCGAGCCTGCCTGCAAGGCGACGATGCGACGGGAGTAGCGCTCGACGAGGTCCATGTCGTGTTCGACCTGCACAATGGCCCGCACGCCCGCAGCCTTGGCGGCCGTGACGAGAACTTCCATGATCGCGTGCTTGTCGCCCGTCGACACGCCGCTGGTCGGCTCATCCAGGAGGATGACTGTCGGATTGAGCGCAAAGGCACTGGCGATATCGAGCAATTTCTTCTCGCCCTGCGACAACGTCGAGGCCACCCTATCGAGCTTGGTGCGCAAGCCGAGGACTTCGGCGACGCGCTCGGCATCCGCCTGCAATATGCTATCCCGCTTGAGCGAACGGAACGGATTGGACACGCGGCGTAACCGCGACGCGATCGCGACGCCGAGCGTTTCCCTCACCGTCAGCGCGGGAAAGATGTTGACCAGTTGAAACGCGCGCGACATTCCTAATCTTGCGAGTTCTACCGGTCCAATGCCGGCGATATCGCGCCCCTGAAAGCGAACCTCTCCGGCCGTCGGCCGCAACAGACCGGTTACGACATTGACCAGCGTTGTCTTGCCCGCGCCGTTCGGTCCGACGATCGAGACAAATTCGCCGTCGCTGACGCGAAAGGAGATCTCGGTGAGGGCCTTGAAAGCGCCAAAGGCCTTGGAGACGTTGACGGTCTCGAACAGCGGTACGTTATCGATTGCTGCGGCGCGGCCAGGATACATCTTCATCCCTCTCCATCGCGGCGAGCAAAGAGAAGTTCGATCGTGCCGGCCAGACCTTGCGGCATGAAGATCACAAGAAGCACCAGCACGCTGCCCATCACGAAGCGCCAGTATTGGGTGATCGCCATCACGAAATCCTGCGGCACTACGAATACCAGCGCCCCGATCGCCGGGCCGGCAAAGGTGCCGCTGCCGCCAAGCACCGCCATGAAGACAAGATTGCCGGAATGCGTCCAATAGGCGAGTTCAGGATCGGCCAATCCGGTGGTCACAGCAAGGATCGTTCCGCCGATGCCGCCATAGACAGCCGAGATCACGAAGGCCGCCAGTCGCATGCGAAAAATCTCCACCCCTACATAGGCGGCCTTGCCGGCATTTTCGCGGATGGCACGCAGATGCAACCCGAATGGCGATTGCGTGATGCGCCACATCGCGAGAGCCAGCAGCGCGAAAAGCACCAGCGCGTAATAATAGAATGGCCCGGTGAGAAAGGCGGTCTTGCCGCCGCGCCATTCCATACCGAGCAACAGCGGTCGCAACACGCGCATGCCCTGGTCGCCGCCGGTAATGGCGTAGAACTTGAAGAGAAACGAGTGAAACAGCATACCGAACGCCAACGTCAGCATGCCAAAGAATATCCTGGTGTAGCGAACACACAGCACGCCGATCACCAACGAGACCAGCGCGGACACCAACGCTGCCGCGATCAGGATGATCTCGAAGCTGAGAATTCCGAGTTTCGAGGTCAGCACTGCCGCGGCATAGGCGCCGACGCCGAGAAACAGCGCGTGCCCGAACGACAACAGCCCGGTGGTGCCGAACAGCAGATTGAACCCCAATAGCGCAATGCCGTAGCCGACAAAGGGCAACATCAAGAGAAGCGCGTAGGGCGAGGCGACCAGCGGCAGCAACGCCATGACGGCGATCAAGGCGAGCAGAACCCACAATCCATTGACGCGTATCGGCCGCCGCACGGTCACCGCAGCGGCGATATGGGCCGAGGAATCGCTCACGCGGTCGCCTTTCCGAACAAGCCTGCGGGACGGAGAATAAGCACGGCGACGACGACGAGATACACCGACAGCATTTCAAGTTCGGGCATCAGCGAAATCGCCGACGCGCGCATCAATCCGACGATGAGCGCTCCGACCAGCGCGCCGCGCATGCTGCCGAGGCCTCCGATCACGACGACGGCAAAGGATTCCACCACCTGGTCCACCGCCATGTCGAGCGAGGCCGCGCCGGACGGCACCACGAGCGCGCCGCCCACCGTGCCCAGCATGCAGCCGACGGTGAAGACCAGCGCAAAGACTTTCGAAGCATTGACGCCGAGGCCCTCGGCCATGTCGCGGTTTTCGGCGGTTGCGCGCACGATGCGTCCGGTTTTGGTCCGCTCAAGGAACAGCCCGAGCACCGCCGCGATGGCGAGACTTGCCGCTATCACAAGCAGATTGTAGGTCGGTACCCGAACGCCCAGAAAATGCGCGGTGCCGTAGGCGAGGTAAACATTGTCCATCGTTCGCGGCGTCGCGCCCCACAAATAGCGAAACGCGTCCTGGAACATCAGAAGAAAGCCGAACGTGATCAGGAGCTGATAACTCTCGTCGCGGCGATAGACCGTGCGCAGCACCCGCTCGATCGGCAGCCCGACCAGACCGATCGCAAGCCCGGCCACGATCAAGACCGGAAAGAACAACAGCGGCGGCATGCCGAACTTGATGGCGAACCCGACCGCGGTGATCCCGAAATAGGCGCCTAAGGCATAAAACGACCCGCAGGCCAGATTGACGATCTTCTGGACGCCGAACACAAGCTGCAGCCCGGCGGCCACAAGAAAAAGCACGGCTGCGTGGAATGTCCCGCCGAGAACGACATCGACGAGTTCGCTCATGCTTCAGACCGGCATTTTGGCGGTCTTGATCCACTCCCAGAAATCCGCTCCCGGCGGCTTTTGCAGCTGTTCGGCCTGGAAGGTGTCGATCGAAGCCAGCGTCGGGAAATCGTATTTATTCGTGTTGGTGGACGGCCCCTGATAGAACACCTGCTCGGCGATCTTGTCTTTACGAAAACGGCCCTTGCCGCCGAGGCTCTCGACCTCGAGGCCGGGCATCGCCTCGGCTACTTGCTCCGCGGTCGGCCATTTGCCCGCCGCCTTTTGCGCGGCTTCGACGCCGGCCTTGTAGGTGGCCATCGCGAAATACGCCCGGTCCGCCTCCCAGTGCGGCACTTCCTTGTAGCGGGTCTTGTAATCCTCAACGAACGCCTTTTGCAGTGGCGATGCCTGCGGATGATCGAAATACAGCGTGTTGTGTCCGAATATCACGCCTTCCGGCATGAATTCCTTCTTGAGCTGGTTGATCTGCCAGCCCGCGCCCGGCAACACCAGCTTGACGCCGTCGAACAGTCCCGCCGCATTTCCCTGCTTCATGAACACCGGCAAATCGGCAAACAGCATCGAGGAGAAAATCAGATCGGGTTTGGCGGCGTTGAGCGCCGCGACATGCGAGGTCAGGTCCATGGTGCCGACCTTCGGCCATTGTTCGGCGACGTATTCCGCCTCGATCCCATAGCGCGACAGGATTTGCCGGAATGCCTCCCAATTGTTTCGTCCGTAGGAATAATCGGGATTGATGCCGGCCACCCGCTTGAATTTGCCCTTGAAATACTTGATCGCCAGCAGTGAGCCCATCACCGCTTCGCATTCGTTATCGGTCGAGCGGAACACGTAACGCGGTTTCGCCATCGTCTCCTTGACGCCGTCCTGTGTGGTGCCGTCCCACATCACCAGAAGCGCCTGCTCCTCCTCCGCAACCGGCGCTACGCCAAGGCTGACGCCGGTCGAGATCAGCCCGTGAACCGCCTCGACCTTCTCCTGCAGGATCAGGCGCCGAAAGCGCTCAATCGTATCCTTGGGGTTGGTCTCTTCTTCGAACACCAGCTCGATCTTGCGGCCGGCGATGCCGCCGTCCTTGTTCATCCGCTCCGTTGCCCATTGGACTCCGCGGATTCCACATTCACCGGCGGTTCCGGCCGCGCCCGATCGCGGCGCAATAATTCCGATTCGCAAGGGTTTGTCCTGGGCCAGCGCGGGCGCAGCGATCGTGGGCACTGCTGCTGCCAGAACACCCGTGCCGGCGAACCTTGAAAAGTCGCGACGTGTGAGCTTCATAGGGGCCTCCCATCATGATGCGCATCTGCCGGGCGCTGTTATTGGCATACCATAAATATATCAGTAACATCGCATCAAGCGCTTTTTTCGGTGCTTGAAGCTTCCAAAAATGCGTTGCCGCCTAATAGATTGGTGATATATTACGCCGGCCCCACGATATGCTGGAGACAAGTCGATGGAACTAACGTCAAGCCCGATGACGGAGCGGCAACGGAATTACCGCGCAACCTATCGGCACCGCATCGCGGGATGGTACAACGGCTGGCTCCACGCCTTTGTCATTTATGTGATCGGATTCACGGCGCTATCGGTTTATTTCGCCAACGTCAGCAACCTGCGCTGGTGGGAGCTGGCGATCGTTCCGGTGACGTTCCTGTTCGCGAATTTTTTCGAATGGTGGATTCACCGCTTCGTCATGCACCGGCCCTCGCAGGTGAAGGCGTTCCGCGCGATCTACAACAGGCATACGTTGATGCATCATCAGTTCTTCACCGAACAGGAGATGCGCTTTGCCGATCACAATGACTGGCGCGTGACGTTCTTCCCTCCCTATGCGCTGGTAACCTTCACTATGATGTCGATCCCGCCGGCGCTCGTCCTGGGCTGGCTGGTCTCGCCCAATGTCGGCTGGCTGCTGATCTCGACGACAACATCGATGTACCTGATCTATGAGTTCATGCACTTCTGCTGCCATGTCGATGACAACTGGTTCGTTCGCAACGCGCCATTCATCAATACGATCCGGCGTCATCACACCGCCCATCACAATCAGTCGATCATGATGGAGCGAAACATGAACCTGACCTTCCCAGTCATGGACTGGTTGTTTGGCACCTCGGATCTCGATCGCGGGCTGCTCGGCCATCTGTTGAACGGTTATGACACCCGTTTCGTCAAAACCAACATGCGCAAGACGGCGCGTACGCCAAAGCCGGACATCGCCGGAAATCCCACGGGGTTTGCCACTCCGGCCGAATAGGCCTGATCGAGCGGCGGGGCAGACGAGACATGGACGCTATCGAACCGCACTGGATTTCGTTGTTGTGGTTTGCGGCGCTCGCAACCGTCTGCACCGTCTCGTTTCTCGTCGTTGCCGGCATGTTCCCGCTTCACTTGCGCCCGGATTCCGTGAAGTCGGGCGCGGCGACGTGGCTAGTGGCCGGCAACGCGTTGTTGCTGGCAGCGCTGTCGATCGGGACCGGATTTTTCGGGTATTGCGAGCTCAGAGGGAGCACGCTGATCGTCGTAGCGGGTCTTGTCGTGCTGTTTGCTCCCGCGCTGTTCGAAGTTTGGCCCTCGCCGTTTCGCGATGGGCGTAGAGGCCTTGTCGTGCTGATCGGCATCCAGCTATTGGCGCTGGCAACCCTTGCGAAGATCGCAAGACCCGTTTGGGCAAACATCTCTTAGAGTTATGCGGAGGAAATCGCGATGCCCGTTAAAATCAAACTCGGCCTTTCGCTGATTACCATTCTGGTAGCCGCCATCGCCTGTTATCATCAACACATGCTTGGGCACGATCGTATCCAATACGTCGTGGCATTCCTCGGCTTTTTCATGATTTTTGCGATGTGGCTGTTCCCTGAAGTCAAGCGCGACGAATCGGCCGGCGGAGTTCGCCGCGACGCCGCACCAAGATAACGAGAACGCCCAACGCGCCCCGAACCTCATCCCGCCTTCTGTTTTTCACCGGCATCGCCGGTGTCCGGAACTTGCGTTTCCTCGTCTTCGACGAAGCCGGTGCCCAACTCATCGGTCGCGGTTGTCATGTCGACGCCGCCAACCCAGCGTCCCACCACAAGCGTGGCAATGATGTTGGAGGTCAGATTGGTCGCCGCGCGGATTTCCGCCATGAAGCGATCCACCCCCAGCAGCAACGCGAGACCGGCAATGGGCACCGCGTCCAGCACGGGAAGCGTGGCCGCCAGCGCAATGAACCCGCCGCCCGTAACCCCGGCGGCGCCCT
>DASQOU010000023.1:0-2862 GCA_035644295.1 Bradyrhizobium sp. | reverse complement strand
CCCCGCCGGCGCGGGTCGGCCGATCTCGCGGCGCTGGAAGGTTCGATCCTGCGCGAGCTTCTGCTGTCGGCGGACGAAACATCAGACCTGTGAGGCTGCCATGAACTCCGCCGTCCGCAACATCAGGATCGCCCGCGACGTATCCTCAGGCGACTTTCGCAGCGCCATGCGTCATTTGGCGGGCGGCGTCAGCGTGATCACGGCCGGACGCGGCAAGGACATCACGGGGATGACCGTCACATCGGTGTCGTCGCTGTCGGTCGATCCGCCGACATTGATCGTCTGCATCAATCGGGACTCGTCGTCCTGGCCACTGTTGAAGCGTCATGGCGTTTTCGGCGTCAATATTCTGACCGCCGATCAGCTGGATATCGCCGAGCGATTTACCGGCAAGGACGGACTGAAGGGCGCGGACAGGTTCACCGGCGCCGAATGGATGACCCGCATGTCCGGCGTCCCGTTGCTGGTGGGCGCCCTGGCGGTGGTCGACTGCGAGGCCGAGGAGATTGTCGAACGCCATTCCCATGCCATCGTGATCGGGCGCGTCCTGGATATGCAGATCTCGACGCGCACCGCGGCGCTGGCCTACTGGCAGGGGCAATATGTCGCGATCGATCAGAACGAAGACGCGATCAAGCTCGCGGAGGTCAGTCTTCCGGCTGCGCGCGCTCTGCGCAAGACTTGATCTGGCGATCTGGAAGCGCCGTTCCTGCACGCCGGTTTGGCCGCCCGTCGATTGCCTGCGGTTCGCTATGTCGGCGCTGCGCGGTTCGGGCTCAATTCGATCGGACGCGGGCCGCGATATAGGGGAAGCGGTTGCTCGCCGAGCATCGCCTTGACGACGACGTCGCGAGCCTTCCCGGCATCGAGCGCATGCAGCGCGATCAGATCGCCGCATTCCGAAACGATCTGGTCGGCATCCTGCATGAGCTTGAGCTGCTTGTAACGATCGTCCCGGTGCAGCCCCATGCTTTCGCCGACGACTTCGAGGAAGTTGATAATGCGGAACGGCCAGTCACGCTCATGTGCGCACAGCTCGCGATGATCGGAATGATAGACTGCAACCAGCGCGTCAACGCCCGCGTCGCGCGCCGCTTCAAGCTCATTGAGCTGAAGCTCGCTCTTGAACGCGGGAAGTACGCCCAGATTGACGCTCTGCAATCCGACCGCTGGCTGCCGCAAATCGACGAGTTCGACTCCAGGAATCGCCTGCAGGATTTCCGCGGCGGCTTCCATGATACCGGCGACGCCGGGATGGCGGTGCAGCGCGACCCGCATTTCGACCCGTCGCTGTAAGTGTGGCATCAACCGAGCGAGTCGGTCGGCGAGAAACCGCACGAACGGCGTCATCTCGAACGGCCGCGCGCCGTGCTGTCGCTCGATTGTCGGCAGCGTCGTCTCGGTGAACTGGACGTAGCAGCTCGGGCACCAGGAGACCACCTGGCCGGACTTCGAGTGCGAGAGCTTCTCTATCGTGCTCGCGCCCATGCGCCCGGACATTTCGACGTCGCCCGCGCGCAGCTGCGTAATGCCGCAGCAATGCGTCGGCCCGCCCATCACCTGGTAGGTGGCGCCGAGCGCATCCATGATATCGAGGGCAAGCAGCGCGATGTGTGGCGTCTTGAGCACGTTGCAGCCGGTGTAGAACACGAAGTCGGGCGCCTCGACCGGCGCCGAAACTGACGCCGACTTCTGGCCGAGCCGCTCCAGCACCTCGCCATTGAGCTGCAAACGTGAGAGCACCGTCACGTCCCGGCTGATATCGCGGAATCGCGTAACGCCATGGCGGCGCCGGTCGGGCAGTTCATTGTCGGTTTTCGCAATGGCAACGCGCGCCATGGCCAGCAGGAAGCGCGGATTGACACCGTAGTCGCACGCCTTGATGCATTCGCCGCTGAGCATGCAAGACGCTGCCCATTTGCGCGACGCTTCGGGGCCTTCGCCGCTGCGTACGATGTCGAGCACGCCGCTAATGATGTCTTCGGAACTCGAGTCCACGATGCCGGCAGGCTTCACGCTCGGACAGACCTCGACACATTTGCCGCACCGCGTGCAGGCGTCGAGCATGTCCTCAACCCGTTGGCCCAGAGCCGTCTCGAAAGAGATGTCGTTGTTCGGCTGCATTCCCGCCTCTCCAATCAACGCCGACACCCACGCCGGCCGATTTCGGCTTGGGGAGCTTAGCCCAAACCGGTTGAGACGCAAATGCGAGGCCGTAACCCTTTCGGTTTTGCAGAACTGTGTGCAAGGGTCTGACAAAATTCAAGCGGTGGTGTTTTGTGTGTTAGCAGCCTAAAACCGCGCCAGCGTCCCGCGATTTCGGGACCAGGAGGAGGTCGCGCGATGGAACGCATGCTTCTTCAGGCAGCGGTTGCAGGTCTTGCGGGCGTCACCTGATGAAACGTATCGCGGTCTGGATCTTCTATGGCATCGGCGCGCTCGCGATCGGTTATCTCGCGCTTTACGCTTATGCGGCATTCACCGGACGTGACCTCCAGCCTGGAGATCCGATCCACATCTTCCGCAAGCCCGACGCACCCGATTACTCCTAACGCGCTTTCAAATATTGTCGTCATTCCGGGGCGATGCCAGCGGGTCCGCGCAAGGCGCGGCCCGATGACAGGCTCCGCATCGAACCTCAGATGTGCAATTGCACATCAGAGAATCTTGGTGGTGTTCTGATCACACCGTCGCGGCGGTCCGTTGATATTCGCCGGCGCCAGCGGGCGTGATCGGCAGTCCGCCGTCGGCATATTCGTTGAGCTTGTTGCGCAGGGTGCGGATCGAGATGCCGAGGATATTCGCGGCGTGGGTGCGATTGCCGAGGCAATGCTTCAGCGTCTCCAGAATAAGATCGCGCTC
>DASQOU010000022.1:0-17466 GCA_035644295.1 Bradyrhizobium sp. | reverse complement strand
GATTTCTTGCCGAGTTCGGCGAGCTGGCTGGTGGTCTTGTGCTTGAGCTGGTCGACGTTCATCTCCAGCCGCCGCGCCGACATCGCGAACTCCGCGCGCAGCTGGTCCTTGTCGGCCTGGATTTCCGCCATCGACAGCGGCGTCGCCGCCTCCATCCGTCGGGTGGTCAGGCGCACTGCGCGATTATGCACCAGCGGCACGATCATCAGACCGAGCAGCATGGAGACCAGAAAACCGATCGCCAGGTACATAATCGGTTCGACCATGGTTGGGCACTCCCCGAAACGCTTCTACTCACAATGCCATGGCCGGCCGAGGAAAGGCCAGCCCAATGCGACGCTAACGTGAATCCGTGACTCTGGGCGGTTCGGACATCGCTTGCTTCGTCGCTCTGTGCCGGTTCCGCCAACAAACACTCTGGGCGCGCGTCCGAGATGGTAGTTCCGGACAGCAGAGTTCAGAACGGATTCCACGTCGCGCGCGGGGTATATTTCAGGTAGCCGATATTGGCGCCCAGCCGCAGGCCGAGACCGGAGCGGATCGGCACCAGCACGATATTGTTCGCGGTCAGTGCGGTCATGCCGAAGCCACCGATGATATAGGCGGAGCCGTCAATGCCGCCAAAGCGCTGGTAGATCGCGCTCGTCGCCGGAAGATTGTAAACCAGCGTCATGGTGCGCGCGCCATCGCCGCCCCAGTCGAAGCCGACCGAGGGTCCCTGCCAGAACACCCGCAGATCGCCGGCGTTCTTCGTGTAAAGCGTGCCCTCGCCATACCTCAGGCCGGCAACAAAGGCGCCCGAGCCTTCCTCGCCGAGGATGTAGCCGTTCGGCAGGCCCCACTGGCTGACCGCGCGTTCGATTATCGAGGCGAGGCCGCGCGAGACGTTGCCGAAAAACTTGTGACCGGCACCGACCAGTTCGTCCGGCCCGTAGGTGTTGGGGCTGGGCTGGCGTTGCGACGGAGGCAATTGCTCCGGAGGCGCCTGCTGCGCGGAGGTGGGCGCGGACCAACACATCATCGCGGCGAGCGTCGCCGCGGCAAGGCGCGAGGCGAAAATCATGAAAAAACCCCTGGGTATTGAAAACCCGGCTGCCGCCTTAACCTGACGCTGACAAGCATGGCTTTAGGCTGCGTCCAGTGTCCCCCGACTCGGATGTTATCGGTATCAACTATGACGGCACAACGGCAGGAAGCAAACGGCGGTCGGTCCGGAATTCATTTTCGCCCCGGAATAGCCTTTATCACCTTGCTAGCAAACCTCTGGTTGATCGGCGGTGGACTGGGCGGCGCGGGGTTTGCGGCCCGGGCGGCAACCACCGAGCGCGTCGTGGCCAACCGTTATAGCGGTCTGGCTATCGAGGGTTACGACCCGGTGGCGTATTTTGTCGAGGCCCGCCCGATGCTCGGCCTGCCGCAGTTCGAGGCGTCCGAGGCCGGGGTGGCCTGGCGGTTTCGCAATGAGGGCAACCGCGCTTCCTTTGTCGCCCATCCCGAAGTTTACGGTCCCCAGTTCGGCGGCTACGACCCGGTCGATCTGGCGCGCGGGGTCACGGTCGCCGGTAACCCCCGGTTTTGGCTGATTTCCGCTGACCGCCTCTATTTGTTCGCCCGCGAGGAACACCGCGACGCCTTTGCCGCCGATTCGGAGCACCTCCTGGTGCGGGCAACTGCGCGCTGGCCGGCGCTCGAGGAGGGTATGGTGCGATAGAAGCCGCCGGTCAGCGCGCCGCCGAGGGATCGCCCCAGGCGATGAACGCCGGTACGATAAAATCTTTCCCGTCTTTTCCGAACTTCAGGTCGGCGCCTTGCGCGTCCGTGATCTTGCCGCCGGCCGCCGTTACGATCGCATGCCCGGCCGCGACGTCCCATTCGCGCGTGGGTGCAAGCCGCGGATAGATATCGGCCGCGCCCTCGGCCACCCGGCCGAATTTGACCGCCGAGCCGAGCACCTCGCGGATCGCGCCGGGCCTGCCATCGATAAAGGCATCCGTCCTGGCATCGCCGTGGGAGCGGCTGACCGCCACGATCCAGGGGTGACCGGCTTGCGGGAACGGGCGGGTATGAATCGACTCGGCCACGAGGGTGCCGTCGTCCGTCGTCAGCCGCTCTGCGCCGTGACCGACGAGGCCGCGCCAGATCAATCCAAGCGCCGGGGCGCCGATGATGCCCAATAATGGCGTCCCGTTCGTCACCAAAGCCAGATTGACCGTGAACTCGGCACGGCCTGCGACAAATTCCTTGGTGCCGTCGAGCGGATCGATCAGAAAGAAACTGCCCTCAAAAGGCGGCTTCGCCAGATCAGCGCGCTCCTCGGACAACACTGGCACGCCTGGAATGAGCCGCGCGAGGCCATCGTTGATGATGCGGTCGGCGGCAAGGTCGGCTTCCGTCACCGGCGATCCGTCGACCTTGTCGTTGATCTGCATCGACGCGCGGTTGATGGCGAGGATGGCGGCTCCGGCCCGAACGACGAGCCCGGTCAGGGGCTCCAAGAGCGCGGCCGCCGTGTCGCGATCGATGGGAGAGCCTGGCGAACATGCCTCATTCATTGGCGGGCCTCATATAAAAGCCTGTCTTTGTCTGCAGGCTGACCTTGGTCTGCCCTGCCTTGTGTTGGCAGCCCGCGCGCCCGCAGTGTATCAAGCCAGCGAGCATGCGTGATTCGCGATATATGCGCTTGTCATTGATTTTCAGGAACGCCTTATGTCTGGTGCCCCGTCTCCCGGTCCCGCCCCTGATGCCCTCGAGCTTGCGGCGTTGCTATGTTCCCGGGTCTGCCACGATCTCATCAGTCCGGTGGGTGCGATCGTCAATGGACTTGAGGTTCTCGACGACAATCCCAAGCCGGAGGATCGCGAATTTGCCCTCGATTTGATTCGCAAAAGCGCCAAGACGGCCTCGGCTCGCTTGCAGTTCTGCCGCCTGGCGTTTGGCGCCGCGGGATCGTCGGGCGCGCAGATCGATTTGGGCGATGCGCAGGCCATGGCGAGGGGGCATCTCGAGGACGGCAAGACCACGATCGCGTGGAATCTGCCGCGTTTGCTGTTGCCGAAAAACCGGGTCAAGCTACTCCTGAACATGATGGTGATCGCCCAGCAGACGATCCCGCGCGGCGGCGTCCTTACCGTCGATCCGATCGGCGAAGGCGATCGGATGGGCTTTCGTGTCGCGGCCAACGGGCTGAACGCCCGCATGCCGCAAAACATCGCCGATCTCTTGAGTTCGGGCCACCTTTCGATCGTCGACGCGCATGCGGTACAGCCCTATTACACGCGCCTTTTGGCCCAATCTTGCGGACTGAACGTGAAACTCGCGCCCGAAGGCGATGCGGTGGTGGTGACCGCGGCCTGAGGTTTGGTGAGCGATAAACGGGCAATTCCTGCGGGGTAAGCCGGATTTCCGCGTTCCCCGAAAAATGCTCCCAGGCGATACGACAAGGCTCGGGGCCAAAACATGGTTAACCAATGGTTAACGAGACGCCTAAAATTGTCCGGCGTCGTCTTATCTATTTGTTGAACCCGTTCTTTTCCATTTGCTCAACCAATATTAAACGGTTTGCATAGAAGCTGGCCATGCTCGGAATGGCGTGTCGACCTCGCACGCCCGTGGGTTGAGGCCGGATTCATGGATGATCTACTGCGAGAGTTTCTGACGGAGACCAGCGAAAGCCTGGATACCGTCGACAATCAGCTGGTGCGGTTCGAACAGGATCCGAACAACGCCAAGATTCTGGATAACATCTTCCGCCTTGTTCATACGATCAAGGGAACCTGCGGTTTCCTGGGCCTGCCGCGCCTCGAAGCGCTGGCCCACGCCGGTGAGACCCTGATGGGCAAATTCCGCGATGGCATGCCGGTCACGGCGGAAGCGGTGACGCTGATTCTGAGCAGCATCGACCGCATCAAGGAAATTCTCGCCGGGCTTGAGGCCACCGAGGCAGAACCGGAAGGCAACGATCAGGATTTGATCGTTCAGCTTCATCAATTGGCCGAGCGCGGTATGGCGGCCACGCCGGCATCGGGTGCGTCCGAGCCGCCCGCGCCTGCGGCAGCGCCGCCCGCCGCCAAGCCTGCCAGCGTAGGTACGCTGACATTTCAGGTGCTGGAGCGCGAACTGCGCCCTGGCGAAGTGTCACTGGACGAGCTCGAGCGCGCTTTCCGCGAAACCACGCCCGAGATCGTCCCGCCGCAGGCACCAGAAATTGTCCCGCCGAAGGTCAGCGCCGCTGCGGTGGAGCCGCACGGCGAACCGCGCGCCACGTCAGCGAAAGGGCCAAAGCCGGTTGCGAAGAAATCGGTCGTCGAAGTTGAAGCCGCCGAAGGTGATCGCGTCGCCAACCAGTCGATCCGGGTGAATGTCGACACGCTGGAACACCTGATGACGATGGTGTCGGAGCTGGTGCTGACGCGCAACCAGCTCCTGGAGATTTCGCGGCGCAACGAGGACACCGAATTCAAGGTGCCACTGCAGCGGCTGTCGAACGTCACCGCCGAACTGCAGGAAGGCGTCATGAAGACGCGGATGCAACCGATCGGCAATGCCTGGCAGAAGCTGCCGCGCATCGTGCGCGATCTGTCCGGCGAACTCGGCAAGCAGATCGAGCTGGAGATGCACGGCGCCGACACCGAACTCGATCGGCAAGTGCTCGACCTGATCAAGGATCCGCTTACCCATATGGTGCGCAATTCCGCCGATCACGGGCTGGAGACCCCGGCCGAGCGTTCCGCCGCCGGCAAGCCGGAGCAGGGCACTATCCGCCTTTCCGCCTATCATGAAGGCGGCCACATCATCATCTGCATCGCCGACAATGGCCGCGGCCTCAACACCGAGAGGATCAAGGCCAAGGCGGTCGCCAACGGCCTGGTCAGCGAGGCCGAACTGGAGAAGATGACGGAAGCGCAGATCCACAAATTCATCTTTGCGCCCGGCTTCTCCACCGCAGCCACGGTGACAAGCGTGTCCGGCCGCGGCGTCGGCATGGATGTGGTGCGCACCAATATCGACCAGATCGGCGGCACCATCGACATCAAGTCGGTGGCCGGCGAGGGCTCCTCCGTCACCATCAAGATTCCGCTGACGCTTGCCATCGTCTCGGCGCTGATTGTGGAAGCCGGCGGCGACCGCTTCGCGATTCCGCAGCTGGCGGTGGTCGAACTGGTGCGGGCGCGCGCCAATTCCGAGCACCGCATCGAGCGCATCAAGGACACCGCGGTATTGCGGTTGCGCAACAAGCTGTTGCCGCTGATGCACCTTAAGAAACTGCTCAAGATCGACGACGGCTCCTCGTCCGATCCGGAAAACGGCTTCATCGTGGTGACCCAGGTCGGCAGCCAGACTTTCGGCATCGTGGTCGACGGCGTGTTCCACACCGAGGAAATCGTGGTCAAGCCGATGTCGACCAAGCTGCGTCACATCGATATGTTCTCAGGCAACACCATTCTCGGTGACGGCGCGGTCATCATGATCATCGACCCCAATGGCATTGCGAAGGCGCTTGGTGCCTCAGGTTCCGCCTCACACGAAATCGCCGACGAGAACGCCGCGATGCGCGCCAGTGCTGCCGAGCAACTGACCTCGCTGTTGGTGTTCCGTGCCGGCTCCTCCCAGCCCAAGGCGGTGCCGCTGGGCCTCGTGACCCGGCTGGAAGAGGTCGCGGCCGACAAGATCGAACTCTCCAACGGACGCTATATGGTGCAATACCGCGAGCAATTGATGCCGCTCGTGCAGATGGACGGCGTCAGCATTCAGACCTCGGGCGCCCAGCCGATCCTGGTGTTCGCCGACGACGGCCGCTCGATGGGTCTGGTGGTCGACGAGATCATCGACATCGTCGAAGAACGGCTTCACATCGAGGTTGCCGGCGCGGGTGCAGGCATCCTCGGCTCTGCGGTGATCAAGGGACAGGCTACCGAGGTGATCGACGTCGGCCACTTCCTGCCGATGGCGTTCGCCGACTGGTTCAGCCGCAAGGAGATGCGCCCCTCGCTCTACGCCCAATCGGTGCTGCTGGTCGATGACTCGGCGTTCTTCCGCAACATGCTGGCGCCCGTATTGAAGGCGGCGGGCTACAAGGTCCGCGTTGCGCCCAGCGCGCAGGAAGGCCTGGCGGCGCTGCGTTCGGGCCAATCGTTCGACGTGGTGCTGACCGACATCGAAATGCCGGACATGAATGGGTTCGAATTCGCCGAGACGATCCGGGCCGATGCGCATCTGAATTCCCTGCCGATCATCGCGTTGTCCTCGCTGGTATCGCCGGCCGCGATCGAGCGCGGGCGGCAGGCGGGCTTCTACGACTACGTCGCCAAATTCGATCGTCCCGGCCTGATCGCGGCGCTGAAGGAGCAGACCGCCGAAATGAACCGGGCGGCGGCATGAGTAAGCCGGGCATGAACAAGTTCAGCGAGGGCACAAGGATCAAAGCATGACCAGCAAGACCGAAGCCATCGAAGGCGCCGTCGCCGAATACGTCACCGCCATGATCGGGGGTCAGTTGTTCGGCCTGCCGATCTCGCGCGTGCAGGACGTGTTCATGCCGGAACGGCTAACCCGGGTGCCGCTGTCGTCGGGCGAGATCGCCGGCGTGCTCAATCTGCGCGGCCGCATCGTCACCGTGGTCGACATGCGTGCCCGTCTCGGCCTGCCCAAGAATGACGACGGCAAGCTGCCGATGGCGGTTGGCGTCGACCTGCGCGGCGAATCCTATGGCCTCTTGATCGATCAGATCGGCGAAGTGCTCAGGCTCTCCGACGACGGCCGGGAGGAAAACCCCGTCAACCTCGATCCACGCATGGCCAAGCTCGCGGGCGGCGTGCATCGCCTCGACGGACAGTTGATGGTCGTTCTTGACGTCGATCGGGTCCTCGAACTGACGCCGGACCTGATGGCGGCATGAAATCGTGAGCGGGCAGGGTACAGCAAAAGCGTAATGGAAATGTCCCTCGGGGACATCTAGGAGCAGAGGCTAAAATGAAAACATGTCTGGTGGTGGATGACTCGAGCGTCATCCGAAAGGTCGCAAGGCGCATCCTGGAAGGCCTCGACTTCCAGATCATCGAAGCCGAAGACGGCGAAAAGGCGCTGGAGGTCTGCAAGCGCGGACTACCCGAGGCCATCCTGCTCGACTGGAATATGCCTGTCATGGATGGATATGAATTCCTTGGCAATCTCCGCCGCATGCCCGGCGGCGACCAGCCCAAGGTGGTGTTCTGCACCACCGAAAACGATGTCGCCCATATCGCGCGCGCGCTTCATGCCGGCGCCAACGAATACATCATGAAGCCGTTCGACAAGGACATCGTCACCGCGAAGTTCCAGGAAGTCGGCCTGATCTGATTGAAGAACTCTATCCGGCGGCTCGTGAGCCCTCGGCGATATGATTGTGTAGTACCGCTTGAGTCCAGCTGGTGAGTAATGAGTGTTGCGTTGACAAGTTCCCCGATCCTTAGTTCGACGCAGCAAGAACCGCTGCGGGTGATGGTGGTCGACGATTCCGTCGTCATCAGGGGAATGATCTCCCGCTGGCTCGGCTCAGAACCCGACATGGTTGTCGCGGCTTCGTTGCGCACAGGCCTTGATGCCGTCAACCAGATCGAACGCGTCAACCCCGATGTTGCCGTGCTCGATATCGAAATGCCGGACCTCGACGGCATTTCTGCGCTGCCATTGCTGCTGGCAAAGAAGCGCAACCTCATCATCATCATGGCATCGACGCTGACCCGCCGCAACGCGGAGATCAGCTTCAAGGCGCTCTCGCTCGGCGCATCGGATTACATTCCAAAGCCCGAAAGCACCCGCGAGCCCGCCGCCGCTGAAATCTTTCGCCACGACCTGGTGCAAAAAATCCGCCAGCTCGGTGCCAAGGTTCGCCGCGCAGCTCCGGCTTCTCATTCTCCGGCGCTGGCTCCCGTCCTCGACCGGGCCCGCGATCCGATGCTCCGCGCGCCGGTTGCGCCCCCGCCATTGCTGCGCCGCAATTTCAGCGCGCAAAACCCCCGCGTGCTCCTGGTCGGCTCATCGACGGGCGGTCCGCAGGCGCTCATGAGCCTGGTCGGCGAAATCGGCGCGGTGATCGACCGCTTTCCCGTGCTCATCACGCAACATATGCCGCCCACTTTCACGACGATTCTCGCCGAGCATCTGGCGCGCGCGAGTCGTCGGCCGGCGCGCGAAGCCGTCGATGGCGAGGTCGTCAAGGCGGGCCAGATCTATCTTGCGCCGGGCGGCCGCCACATGCGCGTCGCGCGCCATGGCACCGAGGCCGTGATCGTCCTCGATGACGGGCCGCCGGTCAATTTCTGCAAGCCCGCCGTCGACCCCCTGTTCACTTCTGCGATCGACGTCTGGCAGGGCGGCATTCTGGCGCTCGTGCTCACGGGCATGGGCTCGGACGGGATGCGCGGCGGCAAGGAGATTGTCGCCGCCGGTGGCAGCGTGATCGCACAGGACGAAGCCTCCAGCGTGGTCTGGGGAATGCCCGGCTCGGCCGCCAATGCCGGCATTTGCGCTGCCGTTCTGCCGCTCGGTCATATCGCGCCGAAATTGGTTCGATTGTTTGCAGGAGATCGGTCGTGACACCGTCAGACTATGAATTCCTGCGCAAGCTCCTGAAAGAGCGTTCCGGACTGGATCTGTCTCCCGACAAGCAATACCTGGTCGAAAGCCGATTGGTCCCGTTGGCACGAAGGATCGGGCTGCCGGGAATCACCGAACTGGTCCAGAAGATGAAGGCTGGATCGGCGGAGGCGATGACGGCGGAGGTGGTCGAGGCGATGACCACCAACGAAACCTTCTTCTTCCGCGACAAGATTCCGTTCGATCATTTGCGCGAAACGATGCTTCCGGCGCTGCTACAGGCGCGTGCGAGCCGTCGCGCCTTGCGCATCTGGTGCGCGGCTTCGTCAACCGGGCAGGAGCCTTATTCGATTGCGATGTGTCTGAAGGAATTCGGCGCGACCATGGCGGGGTGGCGGATTGAAATCCTCGCAACCGACCTGTCGCAAGGGGTCCTGGAAAAATCCAAATCCGGCCTCTTCAGCCAGTTCGAGGTCCAGCGCGGGCTGCCCATTCAGTTGCTGGTCAAGCATTTCACCCAGGTTGGAGAGCTGTGGCAGCTCAATGCGGATATCCGCGCCATGGTGCAGCATCGCCAGCTGAACCTGCTGCAGGACTTTGCGCATCTTGGAACGTTCGACGTGATTTTTTGCCGGAACGTCCTGATCTATTTCGATCAGGACACCAAAACCGGGGTGTTCGAGCGCCTTGCCAAGGTGGTCGAGTCCGATGGCTTCATGGTGTTGGGCGCAGCCGAATCCGTGGTCGGCATCTCGGACGCCTTCAAGCCTCATCCCGAACGGCGCGGGCTTTATCGGCCGAACGCCATCCGAGGGTCGAAGCCTGCCGCGGCTGCTGCCATGGCGCAGCCCGCGAAGGCGGTCGCAGTGGCCTCGCGATAGCGCGTTCTGGTCGGGCAAGGCTGGATCAGGCTGGCTCCACTCATAGGATCGCGTGTGGCAGGAATCGCGACGTATTGCCTGTGATCGGATTTTCGTCCTCGCGGATCGATAGTCCGCAAGGGGTGTGGTCGATCAGCCAGCTGCCGAGCACCGGGTATTGGCTGGAAAAATTCGGCAACGGCGCCAGCGCCTGGCGAATGAAGCCTTCAGCACCATAGGGACCTTTCTGCTCGGCGACCGTAATACCTTCCCGGACCAGCGCGATGTTGGCTCCTTCCCGCGAAAACAGCGGCTTGCGCACGAACGAGGCGCCGAGGCTTGCAGCGTTCGGGTCATCCTCGAAAAAAGCCGGCAGCAAGTTCGGATGCTCGGGAAACATCTCCCACAGCAGCGCGAGCACGCCCTTGTTGGAAAGGATCGCCTTCCAGGGCGGCTCGACCCAGCGGGTCGGCGCTGTTGCGAGCTTTTCACCGAACGCGTCGTGAAACATCCACTCCCAGGGATAGAGTTTGAACGCGAGCGCGATTTCGCGACCGTCGAGATCGACGAAACCGCCGCCGTCGCGCCATCCGATGGCCTCGATATCGAGCAACGTGGTCTTAAGCCCGGCTTGTCTGGCGCAATCTTCGAGATAGGCGAGCGTGCCGGCATCCTCGGCGTTGCCAAGCGCACCCGCAAGATGAAGGTGGGTTGCGTTGCCGAGCTTCTTCCAGGCGTCGATCAGGCGCTCATGGAGCGAATTGAACTGGTCGGCATCGGGGCTAAGGATATGCCGCTCGATCCCCTGCTCGAGCCAGGTCCATTGAAAGACCGCCGCTTCGAAGATCGATGTCGGCGTGTCCGCGTTATATTCCAGGAGTTTCGCTGGGCCGCGCCCGTCGAAGCAGAGATCGAGCCGGCCATAAAGGCTGCCCTCGTCGCGGTGCCAGCTATCGCGGATCAGCGGCCAGAATGCTTCCGGCAGCCTCAACCGGCGCAGATACCTCTCGTCGTCGATCACGCGGCCGACGAGTTCGAGGCACATCGCATCGATCTCACCCGTCGGTGCCTCGATCTGTTGTTCGATTTCATCGAGCGTGAACGCGTAAAAGGCGCGTTCGTCCCAATAGCGCTCGCCGTCTGCGGTGTGAAACTCAAATCCGGTCGCCTCGGCAGTGGCCCGCCAGTCGTCGCGTTCACGGCAGGCGAGGCGCTGCATGGACGGCGCTAACCGCCGCGCCCATGGCCATGCCCATGACCGTGGCCGCCGAACCGGTGTGGCCCGTGGCCGAAGCCGCCATAGGCCACGCCTTGGCAAGCTACGACGGGACGTCCGTCCAGACCGGACGTCACCTCACGAGAAAATCCAGGACCGCAGTCACGTCGTTTCACGAATCCCATCGATACGACGCCGATAGCCCCACTCCCTATCATGGTCAGGACGATGCGGCGCGAGCGTTTCATGTTGGAGGCCTTGGGGTGGATTCGATGTTGGATTGTCATCTATGCATGCGCACCTGGGCCGGGCAAGCAAAAGCCAAATACCTTACCGGATCGTGCGGTGCGGATACCGGCTGCCTTCAGCTGCCGCCGGAAAAATGCGTTGCGAAAGCATGCGCAAATCCACCAAAACCGCCTCGCGTCACGCCGCTCGAACCGGGATCCACAGAAGTGCCGGATGACGAACGGCTTGATGAGGCGTCACCGCTGAAGAAGTTGCTGCGCGACGTCGATCCGCCCGAGCCGACACGGCCCCCGCTTGAAGAGGACCCTTGCGGCGGGCATTCGGCGCCGGATTGTGGCAATGACGGCGCCGCCATACCAGCGCCCTTCGGTTCGCAAGTCTCGCTCGGCAACAGCGCAAAAGCGCTGCCCCCGACCGCAAGCGTACTCATCAGGAGCAGTGCTACATGCCGGGAGCGCTTGACCGGATGAGCTGCCACTGTCGCGATCGCGGCCGGCCTGCGCTTGCCGAATTCCCGTTTGGGTTTGCTTTCCATGATCAGTAGATCATCGAGGCGGCATTGAGCGCGCCGGCGGCAAGCGAGGCGAGGCCGAGCCAGATTGCGGCGGCAAGCTCGCCCGCCGCGATTTTCGCCGACAGGTTCGGCACCGGTATCTTGACGACATAATAGACCACGATCTGAACGATCAGGGCGATCACGCTCCAGATCAGGCAATCCACCACATTGGCGGAGTGGGCGATGGCGCTGACCAGCGGCAGCACGAAGCCGAGCAGGCTGAGGCCAAGCGCAATCGCGGCCGCCGGATCGTTGTCGCGGATGAGCTTGAATTCATCGTGCGGCGTGACGCGGGTATAAACGAAGAGATAGGCGATGACGGCAACAATGGCGGTACAGAAGTAGACCAGGAACGCCGGCAACCCGGCCAGTGATTGAAGGATCATCGAGGGGGCTCCGAGTCGATCCGACCAGCGTTGCACGATCTTTCTGTCGGCGCACGCGACGGCCCGCTCAATCCCCAAAAATAAAAGCGCTGCTATGCTCGGTCAGGCTAGGAGCCGGGAGCCTCACCGATCGAGGGAATTCGGGCCAGCAGCGTGAATTCCCGTAGTCCGTATTCCGAAATTTGCTCCGCGGAACAATCCAGCTCTTTCAAGAAATCCATCCAGCGATCTGGTGTGGTGCGGTAGAGCGATTGTTCGTCGGAAGGCTCCTCGAGCGGAAGCATGAAGTTCACGCAAAAGCCACGCCGGCTCTTCGCGCGCAAATTGGTCAGGATCGACTTGATGTAGGTTTCCCATTCCTCAACCGGCCAGTCCAACTTGATGTTGAACACGCCGCTGGCAAGGGAATAATCGGCGGCGTCCCGGCACTGCGAACCGATCGAGAACGTTGCCGGCGTGTAATGCTTCCAGCGAAGTTCTGCGGCCTCGATCATCGACGGCGAAATATCGATACCGTGATAACGGATTGCCGCTTCGGGATGGCGATACGCGAAGTATTCCAGCAGCGCGCCATATCCGCAGCCGAAGTCATTGATGCTGAAGGGCCGGCTGAAGTCGCAAAGCTTCAGAAGCTGCACGAATCGGAGATATTGCGAGGCGGCGCTGGGCCAGTCGACGCCTCGCGCAGTGGCTCCGTGCTGTTTCAGCTTTTCCGAGTAATAGGTCCGTGCCGTATCAGCCTGGCCCGACATCGGTACGCAAGCTAACTCGCAGCATGTCCAACGGGAGCTGAGATAATCAGGTATTCCGTCTTGGAAAAGCTCAGCGCGCGGCCCTTGCTGACCTCCAGTCTCACCCCCGGATGCCAGGTGAAGAAGATGGGTAACGGGTGCGCCGAGGCAAGATTGTCCCTGACGGCCGTTATCACGCGATCATGCCCAGTCATGCCCTTGGTGTCGGAAGGGACGTCCCTTAGATGGTTGCAAAACTTGAACCAGCCGCGGCGATCTTTTGCCTGAGATGGCGCGATGTTGAGCAATGAGGACGTGCTGGCAAGTGAATGTTTTAGAGAGAAGACGTCGAATTCCTTTTGGATCGCAATCATTTCCTTCAAGGGATCGCCCGGTGCAAACCGGCTGTTCAATACGGTTTGTGCCTCTGGAACGTTTGGATCGTGAACTAGCGCACCCATAAATTTCCTCCTGCCTATAGTTTGCCTTTCGTTCTGAAAAATTTACGGTATCGTAATTCCACCAATTCTGCCAGATGCTGCGTCCAATTGTCTTTAAACTAGATGCATATTACCGCCTGTATTGATGCACTATGATGCGGTGATTGATCCACTCAGCCGCCGGACTGCGAGGTCCACGTCGGTGTCTGGCGCCGCTCGCCAAACCAGCCCGCGGAGTTAGACCCGGTAAGTTATGATGAAAGATCGGCTTGCATGCTCTGTGTGACATGCCAGTACAAGAACGATTCCGACGCGAATTTTTGCGCAAATTGCGGGTCCGTGCTTGTGCAAATATGCGCGGAATGTGCTTGTCGTAATTCGCCGAAAGCAACGATTTGCATCCGCTGCGGATCGATGCTGCCCACCAAGACCCGTGGGGCCTCGAACCGGACCACCGGAATTTTTGCCACCCGTGCAGCGCGCGAGGGCGAGCGAAAGCGCCTGACGGTTCTTATAGCCGATGTCGTCGGCTCGACGGCATTCATCGATCATCTCAACGCGGAGGAAGCTGCCCATCGGCTCGGCATCATAATGTCGGCGATGCGTGAAGCCGTTGCCCGGTTTGAAGGAACGGTGAACAAGCTGCAGGGCGACGGCGTGATGGCGTTGTTCGGGGCGCCAATTTCGCAAGAGGATCACGCCGTCAGGGCGTGTTGCGCCGCTCTGGCGATGATCGAAAACGTTCGAAGGATCGAAGACGCGCCGCCGATTCGAATCGGCATCAACACCGGCGAAGCCGTTGTCAAAACCGTGTTGACGGATGTGTCGGAGCAGTACGACGCAATGGGCCGGACGGTGCATATCGCTGCCCGCCTGGAGCACGAAGCTCCCGACTTCGGGGTGGCTATCACCGCCGCAACCGTTCAGGCGACCGGGGGCGCAGTTGACGCAGAAGCAATGGGCGAGCGGCATCTGCGTGGCATTTCCGAGCCGATTTCCATTTTTACCCTGAAAGGCATCCGGCCCGCGATTGCCAGCCAGCAATTTCGCGGCGGGCAAAAGCTCAGTCCATTTGTCGGTCGTGACAAGGAGATTTTGGCTCTCAACGTCGCTCTCGACGAGGCTCGGGCCGGCCATTCGCCGGTCGTCGGAATCGTCGGCGAGGCCGGCAGCGGCAAGAGCCGGCTGGTTTTCGAATTTCTGGAAAGCTGTCGAGCCAACGGCTTTCCGGTTTTGGAGGCGCGAGCGACGGGATACGGGCGGGCTACGCCGCTTCGACCGATCCTCGATCTCTATCATACGTTCTTCGGCATCAGCGACGAACTGTCCAAGGAGACGGCGGCCGCGCGGGTCGAGGTGACGCTGGCTCACTACAATCTCACTCAGGATCTGCCGCTGATCCTCGACTTTCTCGGTCTTCCGCTGGCTGACCGGACGGTTTTGCCCTCGGACGTCGCGCTTCGCCGCCTGAGGCTGCTTGAAAGTGCCCGGCGGTTGGCGCGCGCAGTCGCACTGACACAGCCGTCCATTTTCATCGTCGAGGATCTGCATTGGCTCGATCCGGCCAGCGAGGCATTTCTCGAAACGCTGGCCGACAGTATTTCTGGAACGACGACGCTCATGCTCGTCAACTTTCGCGCGGATTATTCCAGTCGCTGGATGGAGCGCCCCTACTACAGGGAGATTGCGGTCGCCCCGCTCAGCCCGGGAGCGATAGAATTCATATTGGACCACTCGCTGGGGAAGGATCCCTCGCTCGCAAATCTGCGTCACAGAATTGTCGAGCGCGCCGGAGGTAATCCGTTTTTTGCCGAGGAGTTGATCCGCGCCTCGGTCGAGCAAAGCGCGCTGACGGGGTTTCCGGCTAACTTCAAAGCCATGTCCGGGGCAGGCGAGGTTCCGTTGCCGTCGACCGTCGAGGCCGTGCTGGGATCGCGGATCGATCGCCTGACGGAGGCCGACAAATTACTGCTGCAAGCGGCTGCTGTCGTCGGCAAGGAATTCTCTCTGTCGGTGGTCGCGAAAGTTGCGCAGGTGGCGCTTCAGCTGGCGCGGGCGTCACTTCAATTGCTGGTTGGCGCTGAAATGGTCTACGAGCGCCCGGATATCCAGCGCGACAACTTTTCGTTTCGACACCCGCTTGTGCAGGAGGCGGCATACGGGTCGTTGCTGAGCGAACAACGCAGCCATCTTCACCGCGGCACGGCCGCCGCGTTGACGGTCAAGTTCCGCGAGCGTTTGGACGAGAATTCCTCCCTGATCGCTTACCATTGGGAAAAGGGCGGCGAGAGCCTGTTCGCGGCTCAAAGCTATCTGAAATTCGCTCTCTGGATCGGAACGCGAGACCCGCGAAACGCGCTCGATAGTTGGCGAAACGTGCGGCGGCTGGTTCAGCAAGTGCCGGCCTCGCCAGAAATCGAATACATGTTGATGATGGCGTGCGGGCAGATCGTCAATCTGGCGTGGTGGGGAGGCACCGACGCGAGCGAGATCGAACCGATTTTCGAGCAGGCGGTGACGCTGGCCAACAAGCTCAAGGATATGCGCGCCGCAGCCCTCATTATCATGGCCTTTGGCCGGGTCCTGTTGATCGCAGGGTCTTCCGACGACTATGTCGCCAAGGTCGAGGAAGCCCAAAAACTGATCACGGGGCCGGGAAATGAAAGCGTCGGGGCGCTGCTGAGGGCGGTCTACAGTCATGCGTTGTTGTCGGCGGGTCTGTTGCCCCGCGCGCTCGAAGCCAACACTCGGGCGCTTGATACCATCCATCAGCTTGAGAAACGCGATCGGCAGACACTTGGGTTTGAACCCGAACCATGGTTGCAAACCCAACGCGCCCGCATCCTGATGAACCTCGGAAAAATTGCGGAAGCCGATGCCATTCTCGATGCGCTGCTTGCCGGTCCTCCGACGGACCTTGTCCATTTGGTCAATGCCCACGGTACCAAGATCGAGTGTCACCGAAAGACCCGGCCGGATTTGGCGATGCGGCAAGCCGAACTGCTCCAGGGCATCCTGCAGGAAAATGCCACGCCGTACCTGCGGGTGCTCGGCAACCGCTATCGGGCGCTTGCACTGCTCGGCAACAATATGCCCCAAGAGGCGGTCGCGCTTCTCAATGAAACGATCGACTACGCACGGGCGCAAAAGGCGGGGCTTGAGGTAGAGGCGTATCTCTACACAACATTGGCCGAAGCGCAGATCGCGATCGGCTCCGCTTCCGCCAGATCGACCGCGATGGAAGCAAGGGACCTCGCCCGGCGACGGGCGATGCGAATTGCGGAAGCGGAGGCGGACAGGCTGTTGATGGCCCTTGGCGAGGATCCGGATCCGGGCCGGAGTTCGGCTTGAGCGAAGGGGCCAGTGATTTTGCGGTGGTGCCGATGGGTAAATTGGTCGCGCCGCTGCGGCTGTCCCCGCCGGTCGGCCGATACTTATGCGCGCCATGCCCCCAAACAAAAACCCCGCCATTTGCGGCGGGGTCCAGTTGGGGAGGAATGAGCCGAACAGGCTCGCTACGCAAAGTGTGATCAGGCGGGAATGCGCTCTTCCTGCTCGTGCGGCTCGCGCAGCACGTAGCCGCGGCCCCACACGGTCTCGATGAAGTTGCGTCCTTCGGAGGCGTTGGCGAGCTTCTTGCGCAGCTTGCAGATGAAGACGTCGATGATCTTCAGCTCCGGCTCGTCCATGCCGCCATAGAGATGGTTGAGGAACATCTCCTTGGTGAGCGTGGTGCCCTTGCGG
This sequence comes from Bradyrhizobium sp., assembly GCA_035644295.1. Classification (GTDB taxonomy): domain Bacteria; phylum Pseudomonadota; class Alphaproteobacteria; order Rhizobiales; family Xanthobacteraceae; genus Bradyrhizobium. The sequence goes on along the minus strand of DASQOU010000022.1, from coordinate 710 downwards.
AGCGAAAGCAGCTCCAGCATCTGGTATTCCTTGCCCGTCAGGTGCACGCGCTGGCCGCCGACCTCGACCGTCTTGGTGTCGAGATTGACCACGAGATCGCCGGTTTGGATCACCGACTGGGCATGGCCCTTGGAACGGCGCACGATCGCATGGATGCGCGCGACCAGTTCGTCCTTGTGGAAGGGCTTGGTCATGTAGTCGTCGGCGCCGACGCCGAGACCCTTGACCTTGTCCTCGATACCGGCGAGGCCGGAGAGGATCAGAATGGGTGTTTTGATTTTCGACACCCGCAGCTGCTTGAGCACATCGTATCCGGACATGTCGGGCAGATTGAGGTCGAGCAGGATAATGTCGTAGTCGTAGAGTTTTCCGAGATCGACGCCTTCTTCACCGAGATCCGTGGTGTAGACGTTGAAACTCTCGGATTTAAGCATCAGTTCGATAGACTGCGCGACGGCGCTGTCATCTTCTATCAGCAATACGCGCATGCCAGTCCCCTCTAGTCGCCGCTCCGGGCGTCAGGTCGGCCGCACTACTTTGCGGCACTCAAAACGCCTTTGAACAACTGATGATTCGGATCCTGACAACATATGGTTAACAAAATCTGTTTCCAGTCCGCAAGCTCTTTCAGTGCAATTTTTAACGAATCGCCCTAAGATGTTGCGTAGAAGCAGCTTTTCGTTTCCAGCCTCGTTCAGGTTCCACATTAA
>DASQOU010000021.1:0-31163 GCA_035644295.1 Bradyrhizobium sp. | reverse complement strand
ACGGGCGGTTGGTCCGCAACCGCCCGTTCGCACATTCTGACAGATTTTCCGGACACAAGGGCGCAGGGAATGCCGGGCGCGCGATGCGCCCGCAGCCTCGCGTGCAAGATAAAAAAGCACACGAGCGTAGTCACCACAGGTTCACCGGAAACACCCGGCCTTCCCTGCGCAATGGTTTTAACGGCTTCCTTCGGGCTCTCCCCGGTGATCGGGCTTTCTTGTCACCGTCATCGGCGGATATTTCCGCCTACTTGACGCCGGCGTCGAGGCGTCAGGACCACACGACTTCGCCGTCCGCAGGATAAGCGCTCTCGTCAGCAGCGCACCTCGCGTCCATCGCATCCCGCCTCACGTTCGTGACGATCGCGAAACGCCCCTCGGTTGAGGCGGGACGGCGAGGGATATAGATTTGATTTGGGGTATCGACGAAGCGGAATATTTTTTGCAAAGGGACTGGACAGCTAGCATCAGCTTGATCCGGTTCAATAAATCGTCCGTTAGGCGCACGCCACAAACGTAGCCCGCATAAAGCCATAGCCTCATGTCTTTTTACTTTTTTGTACTTTCGCTCGCGTACCCGCAGGCGCTTTCTTCTTCACTTTGATCTGATTGTAATCAACAGCGGCACGGATGAGATTTTTCAGAGCACGATCCTTGATCTTATCACCCTCGAAAAAATCGATCGCTCGTCTCGCGTTGCCTTCGAGGCCCGCGTTGAAGAGCTTGTCGGGATCTGGGAGGTTCGCCCCGTGAGCAAAGGTAAGCTTCACCTTCCCTTTGTGGGCGTTGGCGACCGCGATTATGCCGTCGTGAGACCACACCGGGCTTCCCATCCACTTCCATTCCTCGATGATCTCCCGGTCGGCCTGACGGATGCTCTTGCGGATGCTGGCGAACGTTTTGCCACGCCAGTCTGTGAGTTCTGCGATCAGCTGGTCAATACGTTCCGACGGATTCATTGGATCTCTATGCCTCGAATTCCGGTACGTTTCAGGCGACCACAATAGTAATGTAGCGGCGACTACATTATAGGGCGTGAACCCATAAATTTGGAGCGGTCGGCGGACGTCCGCTTTGGTGCGCATAACGGACTCAAGGCGGACCTCGCGCCATGTCCGAAAAGTGCCAACAGGCGACATTAAGCGCCTACTCAATAATCTCGTCGATTTGTGCCAGCAGGGTTGGTGAAATAGACAAGCCAAGCGCCTGCGCGGTCTTGTTGTTGACCGTCACCTGAAACTTGGAAGGCTGTTCAACTGGCAAACTGGCCGGATTTGCCCCTTTGAGGATCTTGTCTACATAAATTGCCGCGCGTTCGTATAACACTGGGAAATTAGCCGAAATCGAAGCCAGCCCCCCTTCCGCAACGGCGCTTCGGTCAGATGACATGTACCCTATCCGATGCCTGTTCGCGATCTCCACTACCTGCTTTGCATTGGGGCCGAAAAAGCCTTGAACGATGACGGCCTGTGCCCCGTCCTTGGACATGATGGAAAAAGCTTCCTCAAACTCACTCGCTCCGCCGATCAGGACGGGCGAGGTCCGCACATTGGCAGCCTGCGCCGCCGCCTGAATGTCGGCCACAAACGGCCCACTGAAGGGATCGGTTGTCGGAGTCGTGGCGAGCACTCCGACGCAGGAAAGGTTCGGAATCATTTCGCGCAGCAGCTGTATGCGCTTGCCGCCGAGTTCGGCGTCCATCGCCGACAGACCGGTGACGTTGCCACCCGGTTGAGAAAGACTCCTGATGAAGCCGGATTGCAAAGGTGCTCCGGCCAACATCACGATTGGAATTGTCTCGGTCGCCGCCATCGCAGCGCGAACCGCGGGCGTAAAGTGGGCAACGATCACGTCGACTTTCGACCGAACGAACTCATGTGCGAACTGCGCGGCGCGATCACTTCGCCCTTGTGTGTAGCGCAATTCGACTACAATGTTGCGGCCGGCCGAGTAACCGAGGGCCTGCAAGCCCCGCCGAAAGGCATCGGCAAACGGATGCGGTTCTGACGCGGAGATTATAGCACCCACGCGCGGGACACCTGCGCGTTGCTGCGAAAACGCGCGCCGATGTGCGGAAAGTGACCAACCCGCGCCGCAGCCCAACAGCAATAGGAATTCCCGCCGCCTCACCAAGGCCTCCCGAGCTTGCGCACCAAGCTTAGCACAAAAGAAAGCGCCGTCCTGCGACACAAGTGTCCGCTGAGGGTCAAAAGCTGCCCTGACCGCCTCAAAATGGGACTTCTGCTATACCCTCGAAAGCAGACTCAATTCGGACATCCTGGCGAAGGCATTGCCACTGCTATTTTAACGATAAGACGACCAGGCCCGCCACCGGATCGGTGACACCGAGACCGCCACCGAGGTCTTCGAGCGCATCGCGAAAGGAATCGAGAGTGGAAATCATATTCGGCCGCGCTTGAATGCACGCGTCCATGTCTTTCCACTCAGCGATGATGCAGTAGGAACGGTCACTGGTCTTGATAATGTTGGCGTGCACCAAACCTACCCAAGTTGCCCCAACCGTCTTGTGGGCATTCAGAAACTCCTGATCGCGTCCCGGCTTCACTCGAAAACGCACAACATTGAAAGCGGTCATCGGTCTTCTCCCATAGTCTGTGAGGTGCTCGAAGACACGCAGCCTGTAAACAGTTACGCGATTTAACCGGGCACGCAATTCGCCGCCCCGCGCCCGTTTTGCAGGATGCGCAATAACTGGGACGTGACAGCGGCCTATTCGGTCTTGATCATCTTGGCCAACTCCTGGCGCAATTCTGAACTATCATGATGACCATGCACGGCCACCGCGTGCTGAACGGCTGCTTCTAAAAGTTCGTTCTTGGTATCCGCGGAAATCGCGACCGTGCAGTTCATCTCGCTTGGATAATCCCGGCAATCCACAAACATTCTGGCCATATGGGCCTCCCCTTGGCACACGGTTCTCAGCATCCGCAATTTAACAGAGCAAACTAAACAACTGGAAGACGGTGAAGGTCCCGTCGGACGAAATATCTTCCGAGGTCGCCGACTTCCGAAGTGGGTCAAACGCGTCGTTCTGACCGTGAGCCAGCCACTTCCGGTCTACCCCGATCAACGGACATCGTGATACCGGCCCGGGTGGTCCGGTTCGTGCCAACAAGGGAAGTCACGGATTCCCGGATTTTTTATTTTGCGAGCCTCGTGTCGGAACCGGGGCGCTCAGCTCGATCTCATCTTTGAGGCTGCTACAGCTCTCGGGTGCTTCGCGAGACTCGGGTCATCCCGTATGGCCACGCGCTTCACCTTCTTCACGTCCGATCCCGCGTGTCTGGAGCCGCGGTTGTGCGCGGCATATTCCTGGCCGTCGACCGGTGCGACATGCGGCGGGTCCCTGCCGAGATATGGGCGCCCGATTCCGAACTCCTTCCCATGCGTATCAACCCACTTCCAGAGCTTTTCGGAGGAAGCCCACCGCTGGTCGCGAGTTCCGCCATGGACACTCACGATATCGGCCGCAAGCCCATGCCCATAGCCACCGCGGAAGCTCCCGCCATGATACGACCTGTTGCTCGCCGCCTTGAGGCCGCTTGCGATCGACTGGCGATAGTCATCACGGAACGCGCTGGTGATGCCGGGCGAAAGGCCCGCCGCCTCCGCCGCGTGAAGCATATGAAACAGTTTTAGCTTGAAGCTCCGATCTATGCCTCCGATCACGTAGTCCATCATCGACATGCCGGCTCGTTCCGCCGCCTTCGGATCCTTCCACCCAAAATCTTCATCGACGAGCTTGGTGAAGGTTCTGGCGACAGTCACCATCTTGCCCTTCCGCTTGACGGTGACCTTCCTCCGTTCAAGCTCCTTGATGGTGTCCTCCTTGGGCGTCCGTTGATAAAGCGCCCACAGATAACGATCGACGCAGATGTCCACGACCAGGCACTCATCGACGATCTCGATGGAGCTCACGGCCTTGCCGGCGTCGCCAGGTTCGAGATCCGACGGATTCGCCGTTGCGACTTGCACAGGCGCTGGTTCGATTGGCGGCTCATCCGGCGAATTGGTCGAGGCCGTTTCGTCAACCGGCTCCGGCTTGTTCCGAGCGATCGATGCGTCGGTGACTGCTCCCGCAGGCGATAGCTCGGCCATCGCTACATCGGTTTGACCGAGATCGTCATTGAGCATCGAGCTTGGCTGCGGTGCCCCGGCGAGTTCCTGTTCGGTGGAGAGAGAGGCAGCGCTGATGTCCTTGCGTGGCACCGCGCCGGTGTTCTGGATTCCTGCAGCCCCGAAGGCAGCGAGCAAGCCGACAACCCCGGTCGCGAGAATGACCGATAGCAACAAAGGTGCCGGCACTGTCGAAAGTCGCCGCGGATTCATCATCCCAGCCTCCAAAGGCTGCATCGGAACCGGATTGCGCAGCCAAGCATGCGGACGGCGCTGATTGTCGGACAAGGTAATGGCCGCGCAATGGCGCAAACGGACAGGTCGTGTGCTTTTCCCGGAAGTGTTGCCTGTGTGCAACGGCAGGCGGCAGGCCTGCGAACGCCCGCTCTATGGGCTACGATCACCATAAAGGGTGAGCACATACATGCGAGCCACCCTTCCTCCCAAGCAGGCTGTCGTATATGAGAGATTTGCTGCCGGAACGTGCCGATAACCCCAGGAGCGAATCGGCGTGGCGACCGTTAGCTGTTCCAAAATCGCGATCTGACACTTGATCGACGCAAGCGCGGAGAGGCATTTCGACCGGGGATAGCATGGTGAATCGATTTTCGGGGGCGCAATCCACCGTGGCGATGCGGCGCTGGGGGCCTCCCGCCATTGTGACGCTCGCGGCGATGGCCGCACTGACGGCGCTGACCGCCGACGCCGCGGCGGGACAGGCGCGCCCCGCGCCACCCACCGAGGCGACGGCGCCGCGCGATGCAGGCGAGCCGATCATGGCGATCGTGTCAATCAAGACCCAGCAGGTCATTTTCTACGACGCCGACGGCTGGATCCTGCGCGCGCCGGTGTCGACCGGCACCACGGGACGCGAGACGCCAGCCGGCGTCTTCGCCGTCCTTGAGAAGGACATGGACCACCACTCGACCCTCTACGACGATGCCTGGATGCCGAACATGCAACGCATCACCTGGAACGGCATCGCGCTGCACGGCGGGCCGCTGCCCGGACATGCGGCCTCGCATGGCTGCGTGCGGATGCCCTACGGCTTTGCCGAGAAGCTGTTCGACAAGACGTGGATCGGGATGCGGGTGATCATCTCGCCGAACGACGCGGCCCCGGTCGAGTTTTCCCACTCAGCGCTATTCGTGCCGAACGCGGAGGCCGTCGCGGCTGCTCCGGCGCGTGCCGAGACGCTCGCCCGCGAGGCCGCGGAGGCCGTCAAGACAGCGGACGAGGCGAAGAAAGCCGCCGCGACAGCGGCGCGCGAGACAGCATCGCTCATGGCGTCACTACGCAAGCTGCAATGGCTCAAGATCCGCGGCGACGCCGAGCTCGGGTTCGCCGACAAGGCGCTCGCTGCCGCAAAGACGGACCAAGCCAAGGCGCGGGCCGAGGACCTGAAGCAGAAGGCCGCCCCTAAGGCCGCCGAACTGGGGACGCAGCTCGACACCGCCAAGGCCGACGTGAAGTCGAAGCTCGCCGCCGCCGCCGCCGCAAAGGAGGCTGCCAAGGCGGCCGCGACCAGGAAGGTCGACGCCGCCAAGGCGGCGAACGAGGCGAAGCTCGCGCTCGCGCCGGTCTCGGTCTACATCAGCCGCGCGACGCAGAAGCTTTACGTACGGCGCAACACGCATAAGCCGTGGGCGGACGGGGGCGAGGTGTTCGATGCGAGCATTGAGGTTCCGATCACGATCCGCAATCCCGATAAGCCGATCGGCACGCATGTGTTCACGACGATGGCGCGCAAGGACGCGGGCCTGCGCTGGACCGCGGTCACGATCGACAACGGGGACGATGCCAAGGATGCGCTCGACCGCATCACCATCCCACAGGATGTGCTCGATCGCATCGCGCCGACCGCATTGCCGCGATCCTCGATCGTCGTCTCGGACGAGCCGCTGAGCCGCGAGACCAACTATCGCACCGAGTTCGTCGCGGTGCTGAACAACCAGCCCCAGGGCGGCTTTGTGACACGCCAGCCGACGGCTGATGTCGCCGTTGCGAGCGGCAACTTCTGGGGCGACGGCGGCTTGGGGTCCCTTTTCCAGCCCAATTGGAACTCCCAACCTGGCAATACGCATCGGCGCGGCGGCCAGTATCAGGTGCAACGGGGCTGGTGGTAGGATGCGGCACGCCGCGCGTAGCTCCGCAGAGGTCCGAGACGTGATGCGGTCGTTGAGGAGGGACAATTCGAGCGCGCGTTGACCGGGCGGTCTGGGTTTCCGCCAGCCACTGAGACGTCCACAGCATCGCTAGCGGACATCGGCCCGCGTGGCGAGCACGTCTGCCAATCTCCTGAAAGGAGATATCGTCAGCGCCGCTCGCCATGTCGGCGTTGTGCCATGAACGGAAGTAAACAACTAGCAACCTCACTCGGAATGCACTGAGGCTTTCATCGGGCATTTGTCGTGGAAGCGATCCTGATCGTCCTTGACGACGGTGGCTATCGTCTTGAGCGAGAGCGAGCCGTCGGCCTCCTTCACCACGTCTTGCAAATAGAAATTTTGGATCGGGATGTGGTTGTTGCCATATCGGAACGAACCGCGGACGGATTTGAAATTCGTTCTCTCCATCTCCACCTTCATCGCGTCCTTCTTGGTCAAATCGCCCTTCACCGCGACCACCGCGCTGTTGATCAACTGCGCCGCATCATAGGCTTGCGCCGCGTAGGCACTTGGACGCAGGCCGGGGTACTTTTTACGATAGTCGGCGACGAAACGGCGGTTCTCTTCGTTGGGCAGGTCGTTCACCCACTCCTGCGCGCCGAGAATGCCGAGTGCATTCTCTTTCTGCAGCGGCAGGGACAATTCGTCGATCGTACCATCCGTATAGAGCGGAATCTGCTGCTTGATTCCGGCTTGCACATATTGATTGAGGAATTGCACGCCGGCCGCACCGGGAAAGAACACGAAGATCGCCTCCGCTTTCGAGTTGCGCGCCTTCGAGAGCTCGGCCGAGAAATCGAGCTGTGTCGGCCACACCGTATATTCCTCACCCAACACCTCACCTTTGAAGGTGGTCTTGAAGCCGCCCAGCCGGTCCTTTCCAGCGGCGTAATTAGGCCCGATCAGAAAAACGGATTTGACGCCCTTCTGGTTCATATAGAGGCCCATCGCGGCCGGCGTCTGGTCGTTCTGAAACGATGTCAAAAACACGTAAGGCGAGCACAATTCGCCGGCGAGTTGCGAGGGTCCGGCGTTGACGCCGATCAGGAAGGTTTTCGAATCGACCGCAGGCTTGAGCGACGCCAACAAAACGTTCGACCAGTTATAGCCGACGATGAAATCCACATGATCGGACTGAATCAGCTTTTCGGTCTTCTGCTTGCCGACGTCCGGCTTCTGCTGGTCGTCCTCATAGATCACCTCGACTTGCCTTTCATCCATCTTGCGGCCGATGTGATCGAGCGACAATTCGAACGCGTTGCGTGCGTCGATGCCGATCGCGGCGGCTGGACCGCTGAAAGTATTGACGAACCCGATCTTGATCGAATCCGCCGCGATGGCGGGCGGCGCGAACGCGGTTGCCATCGCACCCAATAACCAGAACGCTCTCATATGGATCGCTCCTCCCGCCAGGCAATGGCCACACACGAACGCCACCGCTGCCGGATGGCACCCGCATCACTTCGCGATGCATCTTACGAAATCTCAAACGTCGTCACAACTGAAGATTGCGCACGCAAAAACGCCAGCTCATAGAGCAGGCGTCCTGCACTCGTCGAAGCAATCCTCCGGGATCAAGCGTTGCCGATAACAGACGCATGTCCGTTCCGGGTCCAGACTGTGTAAAAACGCGGATGTTGAGGTTTGCAAGCGCAGCCGGCTGGCTCATGAAGCCGAGCCTATGCTCGGATCCCTTCTATCAGTCCGCCAACGCCGAGAATGCTCATGACCCGTTTCATGTTGTAGGCCAGGACGTGTCGCGCCATTTCGGTGCCGACGTGCTTGAGTGTTTTCATCTGGAAGTGCGTCGATCCCATCCACGACTTTATCGTACCGAATGGATGCTCGACGGAAATCTTCAGCAGCGTCCTCGGATGATAGGCCGGCCTCCCTGTCGCCTCCGGCTCAACGCCGCCAAAGCCCAGCCTGGCCAGATCAAGCTCATCGCCAAAGACATTGATTGCCCGAACGGATTATCCTCGGACAAATAGTCTTCCAGCCGCTCGGGAAACAAAGTGCTCTGACTGCGGTCATCGCCAACGACAAAGCGCGTCATCTTGAGGGTGTTTTCACACAGTCTGGTTCATTTTCAGACTTCGTCGGACGCAACCGCGATGTCCGCTTTTCTCCCGTTAGCGACCACTGAGCGGAAATCGCTGGAGGTCCGTTTCGTGCCACTTCCGGACTCATCCCGCACGCACAGCAAACAGTATCACGGATCGATATCTCATGAATGCGCACGATTAATTTGTGTGCGGATTCCAATCGGCATGCGTCCGCTTTGAGACGTCAGTAAGCTTGGCCAGTTGCCATTTTTCAGCCGTTTTTGAAAAACGGACTGTTGCATTAGAGGCACAAGATTTTAGGGCCTAATCGCTTAGGATGGGCTTTGGAATCAGTGCAACGTCTGCAACCGAGCTATGGCGGTCGCGAGCGCATCGGTCGTTTCAGATGGGTCAGCGCGACGGAGATGGAGGAAATAGAATGAAGAAGTTTTGGCTAGCCACGGTTGGTCCACTAGCATTAGGTATGGCCGCTCCCGCATCAGCTGCCGATCTGGCTGCCCGTCCCTATACTAAGGCGCCACCGGCACCGGTAGTTGCGATTTACGATTGGAGCGGCTTCTACATCGGTGCCAACGGCGGCGGCGGCTGGTCCCACAAATGCTGGGATGTCACGAACTTCCGTGGACCTGTCGTCCCCGTCAGTGAAGGTTGTCACGACGCGACCGGCGGAGTGGTTGGCGGTCAGGTTGGATACCGTTGGCAGAGCGCCAGTTGGGTGTTCGGTCTGGAAGCGCAGGGCGACTGGGCTAATTTGAAGGGATCTAATATTAGCCTTTTCATTCCCAATTGGACTAACAATTCCAAGATCGAAGCGTTGGGCTTGTTCACCGGCCAAGTCGGCTATGCTTGGAACAACGTCCTTTGGTATGTGAAGGGCGGCGCGGCCGTGACCGACGACAAATACCGAGGTACGGTGACCCCCACAGGCGTGCTGTTCGATTCGGCGAGTGAGACACGCTGGGGTGGCGTTGTCGGAACAGGCCTCGAATTCGGATTCGCACCGAATTGGTCGGTTGCGGTCGAGTACGATCACCTTTTCATGGGTACCCGGGCCGTCACCTTCACATCGGCAGGCGTTTTGGGTGGCATCCCGGCCGGCAGCATATTCCGCACCGACTCCATCCGTCAGGATGTCGATATGGTCACTGCGCGCATCAACTACCGCTTCAACTGGGGTAGCCCACTCGTCGCGAAGTACTGATCTAGGCTTCTCTGCAGCGACTCAAAAGCCCCGGCATCGTCCGGGGCTTTTTTGTACTCGCCTTCGGAATTATAGATCGCGCGGATGTCGCAGTTGGGTCCACAAGCTGAGCTGACGGCCCCGAAATCCAACTTCCGCTTTACCCCTCAAAGCGGACTCAGAGCGGACATCGCACCATGTCCGTCTCTTCGGCGCCTGTCGGCACGTCTCAGAATGGGATGGACCGGCCGTGCTCCCGCCCGGAACCGCTCAGAGAATGAGCGGGGGGCTTAGAAGCACGAGGAGCACATCGCTATGTTCCATAAGACAGCCGTTACAGTCGCACGCACCATTGGCATCGACCCGGGCAAGAACACCCTCCATTTGATCGGCCTCGATGACAAGGGAGCAATCGTTTTGCGGGAAAAGATCGCCCGCGGCCGGATCGCAGCCCGGCTCGCCAATGTGCCGCGGTGCCTGATCGGAAATCGAAGCCGGCATGGCGACGCACTATGTGGCTCGCACTAAACGCGCTTGGCCATGACGTAAAGCAGGTACCGCCCGCTTATGCCAAACCGTTCCGGCAAGGCCACAAGAACGACTTTCGGGATGCCTACGCAGTCGCCGAAGCCGTGCAGCGCCCTTCGACACGCTGTGTTCCAGTAAAAACCGACAATCAATTAGATCTCCAGGGCGCTCCATCGCGTTCGGTCTCGCCTGATCAGCGATCGTACAGCTGTGATCAACCAAATCCGCAGTTTTCTTCTTGAGCGCGGCATACCTGTGCGGCAAGGACTTCGCTTCCTGCGACATCAACTTCCAGACATTCTGGCTACACGTACCGACGTATTGTCGCCCCGTATGGTCAGGATTGTTGAGGACCTCGTCGGCGACTGGTCTCATCTCGATGAGCGAATCGAAAATGTGACGGATGAGATCGAGGCCCTGGCGCACGGCGATGCGAGCTGCCGGCAGTTGATGACGGTTCCGGGCATCGGCCCGATCATTGCAAGCGCAATGGTAGCTGCGATCGGCAGCGGAATTGCCTTTGCAAGAGGGCGCGACTTTGCGGCGTGGCTTGGCCTGGTGCCGAAGCAGATGTCCACGGGTGATCGTACCAGCCTCGGCCGCATCACTAAGCGCGGCAATCGCTATCTGCGCACGCTCTTCATGCAGGGCGCCCGCGTTATTCTGCTCAGACCAGCAAACTGGGCGAAGCATAGCTTTGGCGTGTGGCTCACGGCTGCGGCGCAGCGCTTACATCATAACGTCCTGGCAACTGCACTTGCCAATAAGCTGGCGCGCGGATCGCTTGGACTGTGTTGGCACAAGGTCGCAGCTACGAAGCGCGCGTCGAGCCAAAAGTCGCATAAGATCAGCGTGCTCGGACCCGCCGAGGCGATGTCCAAGGCTGATCCCTGACGCAACCGAAGAATGCACAGCTATACCTGCCGAGGTCTGCGAGTTGGATTGAGGAAATGGAGAAACGGTCTCGCCGTCGCATCCGTGATCTAGTGGCACTAGCGGCCTCTCAGGGCCTTTCTCAGAATGAGATCGGATGCGCGCGGATATCCATGATGGCCAGGAGCACAAAAGCTCCGTTCAAGGGCCGGATACAGAAGCGCAAGACCAATTATCTCCAGATCATCACATTCGGCTTGCAACGCACGGCCGGTCCATACAAACGTGCCACCACTAGACGTCATCGTGCCTACGGATAGAGTCATTTTGCGAGGTCTACGATGAGTGTGAGTCGTGGTACTACGTGGTTGTAACGCTGGCGACTGTGCTGTTGGAATTGACGAACTCGCAGTCAGTCAGAGAGCAAAGGGCTTTCCGCACTGTGTTCGCCTATATCAAAATACCGATGAAAACCTGCTTCAGTTGCAAGGATATCACACCGCCCCAGTAAATCGGTCGATAGCGCCGAATGCCGGTTTCTTCGTCGCGCCAAAGCGCCATAAGTACGATAGCTCTTGTGGGCTAGGTATTTTTCTCGGAGGAGTTCATGAAGCGCTTTGGATGGGCACTCGCATCGATAATGTCCGTGGCAAGCTTCGGCAGTGCCATGGCCGCTGATTTGCTCGTAAAGGCTCCGCCGCCGCCCCCTGTCGTCTACAACTGGACCGGCTTCTATGCCGGCATCAATATTGGCGGCGCGTGGGGTAAGTCCTCGTGGTGTACCGATGCCTTTCACGCAAACTGCGCGACCGCGCCCGATGATCTCGTCAGCCAAACGCCCACCGACATCGTGGGCGGTGGTCAAGTCGGTTATCGGTGGCAAGTCAGCAATTGGGTGATTGGCGTGGAGGGAATGTACGATGCCCTGGGCCTGACCCAGACCTCTCCTTCCCTCGTAGCACCCCTCCGTACTCGATCAACCAGCTTTTCAAATCTCGCCAGCGTAACTGGCCAGGTAGGTTACACTTGGGATCGTCTCCTGCTGTTTGGCAAGGGTGGTTGGGCGACGACGAAGCTTGTTCTTGATGCAAACAACCTTAACCCGGGTGGGTTCGATTTAAGGCACAGTGGTTGGGTCGATGGATGGACAGCCGGAGTTGGGCTCGAATATCTGGTTAACGATATCATCAGCGTAGGTGTCCAATATAACTACTACCAGTTCAACGCCAGCAACATCAACAATCTGATCAACAGTGGCGGAAACACAATAGGTTGCGCTTTCTGCAACTTCGGAACCACGAACGTGCAGACGGCTACCGCCACCCTGAACTTCAAGCTTAACTGGGCACAGCCGGTCGTCGCCAAATACTGATTTCCAGTCTCCAGACAAATCGAAAGCCCCGGACGATGCCGGGGCTTTTTGTTTTTGGCTGTGTCGAATGACCGCTTCGGGTCAGGATCGGAAGTCGCGGTTCATAGTCGATATCGAGACCCCGTGGGCGCTATAACGAGACCCAATCGCAAGGCGGTTAGTCATTGCAAACAAGAACGCTTTGGCACAGATCAAATTGGCTAATTTGTTCTCAGCGGCCAACGCCGAGCCGCCAACCAGCCCGCCAGAGGCGAGCCAAATGCCAGGCACCATGTGAATTGCGCAACGGACGGCGTGACGACGGCCATCACCGTTCCGAACACGAATACGAAGACCGGAAAGATCGCGGTTGCCAACAACTCGGGACTGCGGTGACCTCGCAGCGCCAGAACCCATAGCAGCGCATTCAGGCCGGCAATGACAGTCAGATGAAAGCCGTAGCTTACTGCGACGACGCTATCGAGCCGATACACGCCGTAAAGTCCATTCGTTACCGGAAGCATGACGATCGACAGCAGGAAGATCAGATTGAGGAAGACTTCGCCGCGGCTGCCTTCCGGCGCGAAGGTGAGCCGCCGATGATGGCTGAGCCAAAACACGCCGGCGACGATAAAGCTGATCATCAGCGCGATGACGGGTTGTGCGTAGGCATGGACAAGGTCTATCCAGGCCGGCGCGTTCGCGAACCTGCTGGCCTTCGGCAGATCATAGGCGAGCAGCGTCATCGCAACGCCGAAGATGGTGTTGCTCAACGTCTCCAATCGGCGCATTTCGAAAAGACCGATCTGCTTCAACTTCGCTCCCCCTCAAAGCCGCCGGACACGAGACCCGGCTATGCGTTCAGCTTGTAGGATTGTCGGACACAGATTGCCCCTTGTGGGCAAGGTAACCGGCCCATCGCGGCACACTACTTAGATTCAATAAGTCGCGACGCTTTTGGAATGATCATCAAAGCACGTTGGTTGCTATTGGGATAGGCCGCCATGTCTGTTAAGTGCTGCCAACAACGGACTCATGCAACGCAGCATTTTCGACGAGGTTCGCTGCAATGCTTGAGCAAGTCCATGCGCCGAGGCAGCCCGGATGTCGGCTATTGACGCACCATTTTAAGCCAACATAGTCTTCGGACAGATAAGAACCCGAAATGGTCGTCGTGTTCAGAAATCCATTCATATCGTTTGCCGTCACCTTATGGACCTTGTCGTCTGTCCTTCCTGCTAACGCAGGCCAGTTCGAGGACGCTGAGGCGGCGGTCAATATCGGCGACTACGTAACCGCCTTGCGATTACTCGGGACCTTGGCAGATCAAGACAACACCTATGCTGAACGCCTTCTCGGGATCTTGTACATCAAAGGCCGGGGCGTCCCGCAGGACTACGCTTTGGGAATGAGGTGGATGCGAATTGCAGCGGACAAGGGGTTGGCGGATGCGCAGAATGAGGTTGGGATTTTGTATCAACGAGGCTGGGGTGTCGAGCGAAACGAAGCCGAGGCGGTGAAATGGTTTCGTCTTGCTGCGGATCAGGGCTTGGTTTTAGCCCAAAACAATCTCGCGGATACCTATGCTCTAGGACTCGGCGTGCCGCAAGACTTTGGCGAAGCCTTTAGGTGGTATCGCCTCGCTGCGGAGCAAAGCTCTTCCTACGCGGAAAATGTTATTGGCATCGCTTACGAACATGGCCTTTACGTTGCACAGGACTATGCCGAGGCATTTCGATGGTACCGACGTGCGGCGAACAAGATTTACGAGCGACCCGGTGACACGTGGATACACAGCCCGCAGTACAATATCGGGGCCATGTATGCGTCAGGTCGCGGCACGGCTCAGGATTATGTCCAGGCGCTCATGTGGTTCACTTTGGCCGCAGCGTTTGGGGATACAAAGCCACCTGGTCCGCTTGGCATCAAGCTGCTCGATACGTCGAAATACACAGCGTTAGAACAACGAGACAGGCTTGTGGCGCTTATGACGAGCGCGCAAATCACGGAGGCGGAAAGGTTGGCGCGCGAGTGGAGGCCACATCCCATAGTGACAATTGAACGCCGAGCAAAATAAATCCGCACTGCCTGCCAAAATTTACAGTTTAGACCGATCCGTCATGGCGAGGGCGTCCCAAAAAACAGCGCCAGCTGGTCGATGGTCACACAACTCCCTGCGACACGAGCCATGGCAACAGCACGATCTTGCCGCCGAGCCCGCCAGCATCGATACGCGCGTGGACATTTTTCGCGGCTGCCAATGGTTCGCGAGCGATGACCACCGGATGAATGGCGCCGTTGCGGAGCAACTCGAACAAAGCAACCATGTCGCTCCTAAACTCGTCAAGGTGCGACAAGCGGCGGTCGGTGATGCTGTACCAAAAGGCACGGCGGCCTTGGAACAGGAAGTTCAACGCGCCCCATAGCTTCAATCGCGCCAGTCCTAGCCCGGCCGCGATCATGTTTTCACGCCCGATGGCCATGGTCTGGGAGCCATAGCCGATGAGGAAGCCTCCCGGCGCGAGGCAAGCGAAGGACCGGTCGAAATGAGATCCGCCGATCGCATCGAATGCCGCAACGACGCCGGCGCCGCCAACTCGTCCCGCCGTGAGTTGACGCACCGAAGCAACGAAGTCACCCGCCCGATAGTCGATTGCCGCAGCGCCGAACCGCTCAACTGCCGCGAGGTTCGCCGCTGAACACGTGCCGATTGCCTTGAGGCCGAAATGTCGCGCGAGATCGAGCAGCGCCGTACCGACCGTGCCTGACGCGCCGATGACGAGGATCGTTTCGCCCGGAGACAAGCGACAATAGCGCGTCAGCATCTGGAAGGCTGTAAGGTAGGCGAGCGGGATGCAGACGGCCTCTGCCGCATCGAGGCCATCTGGAACAGACACAAGAAAACGCGCGGGCCGAATTGCATATTGCGCGTAACCACCGACCACGCAGAGATCGGCAACGATTTGCCCCTCGCGCGGCACGGCTACGTCGGAGCCAGTTTTCTCGACAACACCCACCAGCTCATAGCCCGGAGTGAACGGTAGCGGTCCCTTGAAGTCAGGGTAGCGGCCACGCCGAATGAAGCTGTCAGTGAAGCCGGTCCCTGCCGCGAGAACCTTGATGCGCACCTCGCCGGGGCCCGGATTGGGTATCGCCGACTCTTCCGCCAGCTCCAGCACTTCGGGGCCGCCGAACTGGGATAAGCGAACGTGTTGCCATGACATGTGATCACCTTGGCACACTCGAATCACGGTAGCGAGATTAATCGGTTGCCGATGCGCTGCCTTTCGATTGCCCGTCGTCGCTTTGGGCTTTCGTCTTTGATCGATGGCGCTTGTCGGTCAATCGCATCATTTCGAGAGTGGTCCGGCCATTTCCGGTCTGCCCCGAACAACGGACATCATCAGAACGCCCGGCAGGTCCGTTTCGTGCCAAAGGCGGACTGCGTCATGGATGGCGCGCATCGGAAGTCACTAAAGTGGGGACGCAAGCCGTCAGATCGATCAAGCGGTCCTTGAGCGATGGGCTGATCAGCCGCAATTCCAGATCGGTCCTATAGGTGTCCGCGTCCAGCACGGACCAAAGCTGCCGCCATTGTAGCGGCCACCGTTAAAGCCGGGCCGGCCGAAATAGTGCCAGTTGCCGTCATACCCGTAATAACGAGGAACCGGGTCAATATACCAAGGGCGTCGGTCGCGGCGCGCCAAACGCCGCATCGCATCTTTCTGGGCGTAAAGTGGAAGGCTGTTGCTGAGCGGCTGATGGTAGCCCGGCAGAAAGCCGTAGCCATGCCAGCGTGGCGCCGGCGGCTTATGAATTGGCGCAGCCGTCGCGACGACCGACAGCAGCGACAGAACGGCAGCAATTGATAGGCACACGAGGCGCGACATAGGTGCACCATAGACAGTCAGCTGCGGCAGAGCCATTCAAATCCGAGTGCAAAGCTCTTCGCAGCCTAATGCAGACCTGACGGTCGAGGACCATCTCTGTTGCGGCTCAATCTCGTCATTCTGACCTCGACGCGATGACTTCCGGTCTTCCCCGACGAACGGACATCCTCAGAGCCAGTCGGCATGTGTCAAACGTGCCAACAAGCGACATCGCACCTGTCCAGGCGCGAGGCATCTTTCGGCATTCTTGCCGATGATGTAGCTTCTTTCCGGTATGACGTTTCCATAAGCGGGCATGTATTTGCCAGAGCAAGGGAGACTAACCGTGATGGCAAAATATTCTGGAGAATGTTTTTGCGGTGCTGTTCAAATAGAAGTCTCCGGGGAACCGGAAGCCATGGGTTATTGTCATTGCCGATCGTGCCGTTCGTGGTCGGGTGGACCGGTCAATGCTTTCACCCTCTGGAAACCAGAAGCTGTGAAGATCACGGCCGGGGCAGAGCACGTTGACGTGTTCCAGAAGACGGCGGTGAGCCAGCGGCAGTATTGCAAGAAGTGCGGCGGCCATTTGATGACCAACCACCCTCCGCTCGGACTGGTGGACGTCTTCTCGGCCACATTGCCCACACTAAAATACAGCTCGGCTGTCCACGTGAACTATGCCGAGACTGTACTTCCCATGAAAGATGGTCTCCCGAAGTTTAAGGATTTCCCGGTGGAATTCGGCGGATCGGGCGAGCAGATAGCCGACTAGCGGAGGCTGCCAGGGGTCTGACTCGGACTTCGGCCGGTGACCTGATGACGTCTGCTTTACTTCCAAAAACAGACATCGCGCGTCAAATGCGTTTCATAGTCCTCTCGCCAACCACTCGAAGGTCGATCCTGCTGATGAGATCCGAACGGAGCACGTCGGCGGCGCTCATGGCGGCCGTCGTCTGTCGCAACGTACTGACGTTCGATCCGAACGAGACGATTCCGCCTAGCACCACGGCAATCGATCCGATGGCGGCGACCTGATTGGGTCCGAATAGGCCGAGCACCATAACGAGCAGCAAACTGACGCCGCCGGCGATTGCCACCTTGGAAACCAGTATAATCTTTCGGCATCGCTCGGAGACCTCGGCAAGCTCCTCGAGCCGCACTTCGATCCGTGAAATCTCGTCGGTCGGGTCGTCCTCGTCCATCGGATTCAAGATCGATATCCGTAAGGTTCACTGTCGGAAGTGACGGCAGGTCGGGTGCGCGATTCTCGAACTGCGATGGAGCACGTCACGGCGAGTTGGATCAGCCCGCTACGATCTTCTCGTTCAGTTTTTGATCTACGATCTGGACCGTGTGGTCGATCTCGGCATTGGGCATGCCAAGCTGGTGGGAAATCAACTTCACCAGCAGGTCGACCCGCTCGATGAAGGGCGCTCCACTGGCCACCGCGCGAGCCGCTGACGAGGGCTTGAGAAGGCTTTCCGCCGCTTTGGCGTATTTCTGGAAAGGCACCTGATCCTTCGGGTCAGCCCCCAGACGCCGAGCGATGGCATCGACATGGTCATAGATCGTTTGTGAGAGCTCCAGATCATCGTGCACCGCGTCGCGGATCGACTGCGGCACGTGCGAGGTGATGCAGCGATAATTCCCGGTCAACAGCATCGACCATTTAGCGAGAGGGACAAACAGCGAATCGAACACTTTGAGTTTCACCGGCACGTCCTGGCCATCGAGCTTCACCGCGTCGATGTCCGCCTCCAGCTCCCGAAGCAACCGGTTATGGGCCTCATCTGCAAATGTTGATGCCTTGAAGTTCGTCGGCAGGCCGACATGCAGGATATTCGCCGCCTCTTCCGGCGGGCGGAAGGCCTGCGGGTCAGGCGAGCAGAGCGACACCAGTCCCGGCTTGAAGCGTTCCCATACCTGGGCATTGGTGTAGGCCTCTTCGAGGTCCATGTCCGCCAGCGCCGGAATCCGTTTGAGATAGGGCAGTGGCGGCATGTTCATGATCGAAAGACAAGGCAGATTCGCCTCGGCGATTTTGATCATCAGAACCCGGATCGTATGGTTGGTGTATTGCGGTTCCTGCATGGCAAGAGCAACCAGATCATAACGGGAAAGGTCGATGTCTGGGGGCGAGGTCGCGTCCAAGGTCCCAGGCAGATCGCGCGAGAAGATCGCCCGGTGCATCGCCTCGTCACGCA
The DNA here is from genome assembly GCA_035644295.1 of Bradyrhizobium sp. Taxonomy (GTDB): domain Bacteria; phylum Pseudomonadota; class Alphaproteobacteria; order Rhizobiales; family Xanthobacteraceae; genus Bradyrhizobium. The sequence goes on along the minus strand of DASQOU010000021.1, from coordinate 12,784 downwards.
GCTTGATGCGAACTTCAGTACCATCGCGATTGATGAGTTCTGCAGTCTTCTTCCGACAAACCAGGGTCACGTTGTGACCCGCCATCAGCAGCTTTGTCGCCAGCAATGAGCCATACGAGGCTCCTAAAATCAGAATGTTACGCGCCATGCTGTCCACTCCAATCCGTTAAGCAGAGCGTAAGCAATTTTTTTGGAACGTCAAAGCCTACGAAACGTGCACTTTGGGTCATTCGCGCCGATTTTGGCGTGTCCGCAGCATGTCCGGTTACGGGGGTAATCTCGGAAATGCCGGTTGTCCGGTTTGCCCGCCCAAACGGGAGCCTCGAATCGTGCGGCATGAACTCACGGACTAACACCCCATCCGCTCAGCGATGCCGCCAAAATCCTTTGCCACGATATCCCAATCGCCGGTCGCCTTGAAATCGTATTTCTGCAACGGGCCGTACTCGGTCGGGCGCGCGACGAAGGCCGTCTTCAATCCCAACTTCTGCGCGGCTTTCAAATCATGGTTGTGCGCGGCCACCATCATGACCTGTTCCGGCGGCAGGCAAAGCAGGCGCGCGGCCCCCAGATAAGTTTCGGGGTCGGGCTTGTAGTGCTCGAACAATTCCGCCGACAGGATCAGGTCCCACGGGAGACCAGCGAATTTCGCCATGTTGGTCAGCAGCGCGACATTGCCGTTCGAGAGTGGAGCGATGATGTATTTTTTCTTCAGCCGCGCGAGCCCCGCAACACTGTCGGGCCATGGATGGAGGCGGTGCCAGCCCATGGTCAGGTAGTGCAGGTCGTCGTCGGTCAGGCCGGAAATCGACAACTGCGCGACAAGTTTCGCCAGCGAGGCGCGATGAAGCTTGTCCAGGATCACGTAGCCGCGTTCGGGATGCTTTCGCACCTCGTCCATCGATGCGGCATAGACCGCGCGCCAGCCGTCGACCAAGGCAGTCCAGTCCGCACTGATGCCGCGCTTCTCGCCCCATGCGGTGAAATCCGCGATCAGGCTGCTGCGCCAGTCGACTACGGTGCCGAACACATCGAACACCAGCGCTTTCACTGCGGAAATATCGGGCATGCTAGCTCCCTGTCGTCATTCCGGGATGGTGCGCCAGCACCAGACCCGGAATCTCGCGGTTCTCTGATGTGCAATTGCACATCATAGTTCGCGCATTCGCGCGCCCCGGAACGACGGACGCTAATCAATCGAGGTGGAATTTTTCCAGCTGCCGGTGCTCGGCCTTGATGTAGCGCACGGTGCCAGTGACCGAGCGCATCACCACGGTCTCGGTCTCGATCACATCCTTGCGGAACTTGACGCCCGACAGCAGCGAACCGGTGGTGACGCCGGTGGCAGCGAACAGGCAGTCGCCCCTCACCATGTCTTCGATGCCGTAAATCATGCGTGGATCGGTGACACCCATCTTGCGCGCGCGCTCGCGTTTCTCCTCGGTGTCGAGAATGAGCCGGCACTGCATCTGGCCGCCGATGCAACGCAGCGCCGCCGCCGCCAGCACGCCTTCGGGCGCGCCGCCGGTGCCGATATACATGTCGACCCCGGTATTATCCGGATCGGCGCAATGGATCACGCCCGCGACGTCGCCATCGGTGATCAGCCGTACGGCCGCACCCGTTGAGCGGACGCCGGCAATGATATCGGAATGGCGCGGACGATCGAGCACCAGGACCGTGATCGCGGACGCTTCGACGCCCTTGGCCTTGGCCAGCCGGCGAACGTTGTCGGCCGGCGACGCATCAAGCTCGACGACGCCTTTGGTGTAGCCGGGACCGACGGCAATCTTCTGCATGTAGACATCGGGAGCATGCAGCAGTGTGCCGCCATCGGCCATCGCCATGGTCGCGATCGCGCCCGGCATGTTCTTGGCGCACAGCGTAGTGCCCTCGAGCGGATCGACGGCGATATCGACCTGCGGGCCGGCATTTAACCCGACTTTCTCGCCGATGAACAGCATCGGCGCCTCGTCGCGCTCGCCCTCGCCGATCACGATGGTGCCTTCGATCGGCAGCTTGTTGAGTTCACGCCGCATGGCGTCGACGGCGGCCTGGTCGGCGGCTTTCTCGTTGCCATGGCCGCGCAGCCTTGCCGCCGATACCGCAGCGCGTTCCGTCACCCGCACGATTTCGAGCGTCAGAATGCGCTCCAGCAAGAGCTGCGGCGGAACGGATATATGGGTCGACATCGGCGAACTCCTCTAGGACTTTACTCGCATATCTTGCAGCCGGCATGACATCATTGCTTGCATCGTCCGTACGATCCACAAGCTAATTTTTTTCGATCCGTATTACCTGTGGCCGGCCGGTGATCACCTTGTCGTGCTGTACCGCCTGCAGCGCGCGGTACACCGCGTCCTCGCTGGTGGCATAGGTGATCAGGATGACCGGCACCGGCGCAGCTTTCCCCGCCGTCGCGCCCGCGTCAACGCCATCGCGGTGGCGTTGCACGATTGATTCAATGGAAATTTTTTGCTCTGCAAGCCGGGTGGCGATGGTGGCGGCCGTCCCTGCCAGATCGCGCGCCATCAGGCGGATATAGTAGCCCCCCTCGTGGCGCTCCATCGGTGCCTTCTTGATCGCACGCAACCGCTCGACCGGCCGGCCAAACGGCAATGCCCGGATGCCGCGCGCGACGTCGGCAATGTCGGCCACGACAGCCGATGCCGTCGCCGCTCCGCCCGCACCCGGGCCGACCAGCGTGATCGGGGGGATGCCCTCGCCGTCGATGGTCACCGCGTTGGTGACGCCCATGACTTGCGCGATCGAGGATGATTTCGGCACCATGGTCGGATGCACGCGCTGCTCGATGCCCTTCGCGGTCCGCACCGCAACCCCGAGCAGTTTTACGCGGTAGCCAAGTTCTTCCGCGGCGCGCAAATCCTCCGGCGCAATCGATGAGATGCCTTCGACGTAGACCGCGCTTTGGGCGACCTTGGTGCCGAAGGCGAGGCTGGCCAATATCGCCAATTTTTGCGCGGTGTCATGGCCATCGACGTCGAATGACGGGTCGGCTTCCGCATATCCAAGCCGCTGCGCGTCCTTCAGGCATTCGGCGAACGACAAGCCCTCCTGCTCCATCCGGGTCAGGATGTAGTTGCAAGTGCCGTTGAGGATACCGTAGACCCGATTAACCGCGGTGCCCGCAAGGCCCTCGCGCAGGGTCTTGATGACGGGGATCGCAGCCCCGACCGCCGCTTCGAAATTCAGCGCGCCACCATGCCTCTCGGCAAACTTCGCCAGTCGCAGGCCGTGTTTGGCGATCAGCGCCTTGTTGGCGGTTACGACCGATTTGCCGGATTTCAGTGCCGCCTCGATCGCCGACAAAGCGGGCTCACCCGCCCCGCCCATCAGTTCGACAAAGCAATCGACACCGGGATCGGTGGCGAGCGCCAGCGGGCTCTTTGCCCAGTCTATGCCCCGCAGATCGAGGCCGCGCTTTTTCACCTTCGAACGCGCCGTGACCGCGACAACGCGAACGTTGCGTCCGCTGCGCGCCGACAGGGTTCGGCTCTGCTGCTCGATAAGACGGACCACTTCGGCACCAACGGTGCCGAGCCCCGCAATACCCACTTTCAGGGGTGCGACCATGACGGGAAAAACCTGCCGGAGAGACTATGATCTAGGCATGAACTGATCCGAAAACCGAAATTCGATCCCCGGGTCAAGCCCCAGGAAACGCTTCTCGAGATCATGCCTAACGCCGGTTGGCGAGAGGAACCACGTTGTGCAATGTTTCGATGCCGCTTTCAAGGAAGCGGCGCACGCCGCGGGCGGCCTGGCGAACGCGTTGCTCGTTTTCCACCATGGCGATGCGGACATAGCCCTCGCCATGCTCACCGAAGGCAACCCCGGGCGAAACCACGACGCCGGATTTTTCGACCATCAGGGTCGCAAACTGCATGCTGCCAACGCCGCGGAAGGCCTCGGGCAGTGGCGCCCAGGCGAACATCGAAGCTTCGGGCGGCGGAATCTCCCACCCTGCCCGGCCGAAGGACTCCACCAACGCATCCCTTCGCTTGCGATAGGTGTCGCGCATCTCGCGAATGCAATCCTCGGGGCCGTTGAGCGCCGCAGTCGCGGCCACCTGGATCGGCGTGAACGCACCATAATCGAGATAGGATTTCACCCGCGCCAGCGCCGCGATGATCCGTTCGTTGCCGACCGCAAAGCCCATGCGCCAACCCGCCATCGAAAACGTTTTCGACATCGAGGTGAATTCCACCGTCACATCGATCGCGCCGGGAACCTGCAGCACGGAAGGTGGCGGACTGTTGTCGTCGAAATAGACCTCCGCATAGGCGAGATCTGACAGGATGAATATCTCGTGCTTCTTCGCAAACGCCACCAGATCCCGGTAGAAATCGAGGCTTGCGACATAGGCGGTCGGATTGGAGGGGTAACAGACGACGATCGCCAGCGGCTTGGGGATCGAATGGATGATCGCGCGCTCGACCGCCTCGAAGAATTGCGGCGTCGGCTCGGATGGGACCGAGCGAATCACGCCGCCGGCCATCAGAAATCCAAAGGCATGGATCGGGTAACTTGGATTTGGACAGAGCACCACGTCGCCGGGCGCGGTGATCGCCTGGGCCACATTGGCAAAGCCCTCCTTGGAGCCGAGCGTCGCAACGATCTGGGTCTCCGGATTGAGCTTCACCCCGAAGCGGCGGTCGTAATAGGCGGCCTGCGCCTTGCGCAGGCCGGTAATCCCGCGCGAGGCCGAGTAGCGGTCAGTTCGCGGCTTTCCCAGCGTCTCCTTCAGCTTTTCGATCACATGCGCCGGCGTCGACAGATCCGGATTTCCCATGCCGAGATCGATGATATCGGCGCCAGCATTGCGCGCAGCCGCCTTGGCCCGGTTGACCTGCTCGAACACGTAAGGCGGCAAACGGCGTATGCGGTAGAAATCTTCCATGGGGCCTTGCTCCGGCAACCGGTATCTCAGTCCGGATTTGCGGTCGAGTGGGGTTCTTTTACCATGGACGCTTGGTCGCGCCAGAGCCTAATCGGTTCTGATTAAATCAGAACCGAGGCTCGCGTCCTTTGTTCGGAGGAGTTTTCCTTGCGCGAACCGGTATCCACCCCCGATCAAGTCCGAGGGCATGCTTCGTTCGAAAACGCTTTAACGATCAGATCACTTCGCGGCGGCGTCTTTGGCGGCGGTCACGGTAGCCTGACGTTCCCGCGCGGCAACGAGTTCGCTCTGGATCTTGGCCCGCTCGGCCGGGTTCATCGCGGCCTCCACGCGATTCGGGGGCAGTTCATTCACCGGCAGATACGCCCCGGTTTCCTTCGGGCGCGCCGGCGCGTCCGCCGGAGTTCCGGCCAATGGCAGGTCGGCGATCGATATCGAGCAGCCGCCCAGCGCGAGCGCCGATATCAGCAGCACTCCGAAGGCCAGTGCCGTTTTTTCTCGACCCCCCGACATACGTCCGTCAGTCCTGCTTTTCCGAATCAGCTGTCCACAGCCGCCAATATTTTTTTGAGCGCCGTTGCCGCAGCATCCAAACTATTGTCGCTCGAAATCATTAAAACCCAAACAAGAAATCCTGCCCGCAAGGCTTCAATATGACGGAATCAAGGTACATGTCGCAATGCAACAAACACCTTCCGGCGACTGATTTACCGATCTTTCAACGTCAATCTGCGCGGTGACGAACCCCCAATGAACCTATAGTGTCGGGCCATGGCTGACGTTACGATTGAACCCGAAACCAAGACGAAATTCGATCCCGAAGCCTTCGCGATGAACTTGGCGCGGGCGATGGAAAACAGCGGCCAGGCGCTGGCGGCCTATCTCAAACCGCGCGAGGACGGCGAAGCGCGGAACAAACCGCCGAACGAACTCAGCGAACTCGTCAAGACGTTGAGCGCCGTGGCGGAATACTGGCTGTCGGACGACGCCCGCTCCGCCGAGCTGCAGTCGAAGATCGGCAAGGCCTATCTCGATCTGTGGGGCTCATCGATGCGCCGCCTCGCCGGCGAAGAGGCCCCGCCCGCGATCGCGCCATCGCCGCGCGACAAGCGATTTGCCGACCCCGAATGGAAGTCGAACCAGTTCTTCGATTTCGTGCTGCAACTCTATCTGCTGACGACGCAGTGGGCGCAGGACCTGGTTCGCAACGCCGAGGGGCTCGATCCGCACACCCGCAAGAAGGCGGAGTTTTACGTCCAGCAGATCACCAACGCGCTTGCGCCATCCAACTTCGTGCTGACCAATCCGGAAGTGCTGCGCGAGACTTTGCTGTCCAACGGCGACAACCTCGTTCGCGGCATGAAGATGCTGGCGGAGGACATCGAGGCCGGACGCGGCACGCTGCGTATCCGCCAGTCCGATCCCTCCAATCTCGTGGTCGGCGTCAATATGGCGACCACGCCAGGCAAGGTGATCTTCCAGAACGAGCTGATGCAGCTGATCCAATATGCGCCTTCGACGGAGAGCGTGCTGCGCACGCCGCTTCTGATCGTGCCGCCGTGGATCAACAAATTCTACATCCTCGACCTCAAGCCGGAAAAGTCCTTCATCAAGTGGTGCGTGGATCAGGGCATCACGGTGTTCGTGATTTCCTGGGTCAATCCGGACAAGAGCCTGGGAGCTAAAACCTGGGAAGACTACATGAAGCAAGGCCCGCTGGCGGCGATGGACGCGATCGAGCAGGCCACCGGCGAAATGAAAGTCCACACCATGGGCTACTGCGTCGGCGGCACCTTGCTCGCCACGACGCTGGCCTGGCTTGCGGAAAAGCGGCGCGTGCGCGTGACGTCGGCGACGTTCCTGGCGGCGCAGGTCGATTTCACCAACGCCGGCGATCTCCTGGTGTTCGTCGACGAAGGGCAGATATCCGCGATCGAGCGCGACATGCAGGCAACCGGCGTGCTTGAAGGCGCCAAGATGGCGATGGCCTTCAACATGCTGCGTTCGAACGACCTGATCTGGTCCTATGTCGTGAGCAACTACCTGAAGGGGAAGCCACCTTCGTCATTCGATCTCTTGCATTGGAATTCGGACGCGACGCGGATGCCGGCGGCGAACCACTCCTATTACCTGCGCAACTGCTATCTGGAGAACCGGCTGTCGGCGGGGTCCATGGTGCTCGACAACACGCTGCTCGATCTTTCGAGGATCAAGGTGCCGGTCTACAATCTGGCGACGCGCGAGGACCATATTGCGCCGGCGGATTCGGTGCTTTACGGCTCTCAGTTTTTCGGCGGCCCGGTGAAATACGTTTTGTCGGGGTCGGGACATATCGCGGGCGTGGTCAATCCGCCCGCGTCGGGCAAATACCAGTACTGGACCAACGACAACATCAAGGATGTGACGCTTGCCGACTGGCTCAAGGGCGCGGAGGAGCACAAGGGATCGTGGTGGCCCGACTGGCGAGTTTGGCTTCAAACCATCGATCAGGAGGAAGTGCCCGCGCGCGAGGTCGGCGCCGCCGCACTGCCACCGATCGAGGACGCGCCGGGCAGTTACGTCAGGGTCCGCGCATAGCGCAACGATCCAGGTTTGAATATAACAGGGCGTCCCGCCGGGACGAGATTCGATATTTGCATTGAGGGGGAGCCTATGACGCGCGAACTGTTCTGGCTGACGCTGACGGTTATTCTGACCGGGCTGCTGTGGGTCCCCTATATCCTCAATCGGGTCACGGTACGTGGCCTGGTTGGATCGATGGCCAACCCGTCGCGCAACGACAAGCCGCACGCGGAATGGGCGACGCGCTTGATGTTCGCGCACGACAACGCGGTCGAAAACCTCGTGGTGTTTGCGCCGCTGGTGTTGATCCTGGCGGAGATTGATTACTCTTCCAAATGGACGGTTCTCGCCTGCGCCGTGTATTTCTGGGCCCGCGTCGCGCATCTGATCGTCTATACGCTCGGCCTGCCGGTGTTCCGGACGCTGGCCTTTGTGGTCGGATTCGTCGCGCAGGCGGTGCTGGCGCTGGCGATTTTCAAGGTGGTGTGATTTCCAACGTGTCCCGGACGCGGTGCAGCGTTCTTCACGCTGCTCCGCCGAGCCGGGACCCATGGGCCCCGGAATAGCAGCGCAGCACTGACGCGCTGCGCAGCATCCGGGGCACGAGACCCCACGGAAACAGTGCGATCTGCTCCAGCCCCGTCGTATTCACTATCACCGTAATTCCAAAGCGAGGAAACATGACGAAGGCGGCATCCATCGATGTCGGAGCTTTGATCGAAGGTCAGAGGTTCAGCCGTTTCCAGATCGGCTTGATGTTCTGGATTTGCACCTTCATGCTTATCGAAGGCTACGATATGCAGGTCGTGGGTTATGCCGCCCCTGCGATCATCAAGGCGTGGCACTCGGACAAGGCGGCATTCGGCGTTGTGTTTGGTGCGGGCCTTGGCGGTTTCATGCTCGGCGCCACGATCCTTGGCAACCTTGGCGACCGCTTCGGCCGCAAGCGAATGATCGTCGCGGGCTCTTTGTTGTTCGGCCTCTTCACCCTCTTTAGTGCCTGGGCCGACGGGCTCACCTCGCTTCTGGTGCTGCGGACCATCGCCGGCGTCGGGCTCGGCGGTTCGATCCCGAATGCCATCGCGCTGGTGACGGAATATGCCCCGGCGCGCGAGCGCGCGACCCGCGTCGGCATCATGTTTATCGGTTACACGATAGGCTCCGCGCTTGGCGGCGTCATCGCCGCGCAACTCATTCCGACCTGGGGTTGGCCCAGCGTTTTTGTCGTGGGCGGCGTGCTGCCCATCGCGATCGGTCTTGTTTCACTCTTCGTCCTGCCGGAATCGGTGCGCTTTTTGATGGTGAAGCGCGGCCGCACCGATCTCGTGCTCGGTCTGCTGCGCCGTATCCGCCCCGACCTCGCCGTTCCCGATAACGCCTCGCTTACGATCGAAGAGGAGAACAAGGAAGGTTTGCCGGTGGCCCACCTGTTCGCGGACGGCCGGGCCTCGATGACCGCGCTCTTGTGGCTCGCCTATGCCGCCAACATGATCTCGCTGCACTTTTTGACGAGTTGGCTGCCAACCGTTGTTGCCGAAAGCGGCGTGCCGCTCGCTCATGCGGTGATTGCGACGGCGCTCTTGCAAGGCGGCGGCGCGGTCGGAAGCTTGGTGGTCGGCCGGCTCCTCGACCGCATCGGCACGCTTGGCATCGTCGCCGCCTTCCTGGTCGCGGTGCCCTGCGTTGCGGCACTCGGTCATGTCGGAACCAACGAGACGCCGCTGATGGCGCTGGTGATTGTTGCCGGTCTCTGCATCATCGGTGGCCAAGTCGGCATCAACGCGTTGGCCGGCACACTCTATCCCACCTATATGCGCTCGACCGGCACCGGCTGGGCCTTCGGCGTGGGCCGCGTCGGATCAATCCTTGGGCCGGTGATCGGGGGTCAATTGCTCGCCATCGGTCTGCCGCTCGGCATGCTGTTTGCAGCCGCCTCGACGCCGGTTCTGATCTCGGCAGGCGCCCTCTTCTTTCTGGGGCGGCTTCCGATGCTGCGAAACCGCGTGCCCGGAATGGAGGCCCAATCAACCGCGATGCCGTCGCCGCTTTATCCGGCCTCTGAAGGCCATCGCCCATGAACGAAGTCCCGCTCACGTTGGCGATCAGCCGTTATGACCACGTGGAGGATCTGACTTCGGGGCGCGTCGTGCCAGAAGGCATCCGGCTCACATGCCTTAGCCTGCCGATCGAGGAAATCTTCTTCCGCTTTCTGAAATACCGCGAGTGGGACGTATCCGAAGTATCCTTCGCGAAATACGCCTCGCTCATTTCTCAAGGCGACCGCTCATTGACCGCCATTCCGGTCTTTCCCTCACGCATCTTCCGCCATTCTTCGATCTATGTTCGCCGCGATGGTGCCGTCCGCACGCCACAAGATCTCGCCGGCAAACGGATCGGCCTGCCCGAATGGGCGCAGACCGCGGCGGTTTATTCGCGCGGGCTCCTCGCGCATCAATATGGCATCGATCTCGCCGGCATCGAGTGGATACAAGCGGGCGTGAACGAGCCGGGCCGCGGCGAGAAAGTGGCGCTCAATCTGCCGCCCGGCATTCGCCTGACACCGGCGCCAACCAAGAGCTTGAGCCGGATGTTGGTCGAGGGTGAGGTCGATGCGGTCTTGTCGGCCCACCCGCCCGACTGTTTCGAGAGCGGCCAGGCGAACATCGCGCAATTGTTCGAGGATTACATGACGGTCGAGGCCGAATACTACCGCGCGACCGGCATCTTTCCGATCATGCATGTCATCGCGCTGAAGCGCGCGGCGGTCGAGGCGCATCCCTGGATCGCCATGAACCTCTTCAAGGCGTTTGAGGAAGCCAAGCAACGGAGTGTCGCGCGCGCCTTGGAGGTGACGGCGCCGCGCTTTCCCATTCCGTGGTGCTTCGAGCATACGCGGCGGGCGCAGAAACTATTCGGCCAAGACCATTGGCCCTATGGCGTCGAGCCCAACCGCACGACGCTCAAAGCCTTCCTGCAATACGCCCACGAGCAAGGGGTCTGTCACCGCCGCCTCGTGCCCGAAGATTTGTTCCCGGAACAGGTTTTGTCCCGGGTCAGGGTGTGAACCGGCGATGGATCGGCCGCTCCGCTGGCGATTTTCCAGATTGTTTGACATCGTGTCCCGGACGCGGTGCAGCGTTCTCCCGGCGATGCGAGCATCGTCCGGTACGCTGCTCCGCAGAGCCGGGACCCACAAACCCGCAAACATGAGCCCCGGATTAGCAGCGCACCGCTTGCGCGCTGCGCTGCATCCGGGGCACGAGACCTCACGGAAACGGCGACCTTGCTGCCGCACCTTTATGGATCGGCAAACCCCAGCATCAGCCGCATGTTCTGCACGGCCGCGCCCGAGGCACCCTTGCCGAGGTTATCGAGACGCGCCACCAGAAGCGCCTGCCGGTGCGTTTCGCTGGCAAAAACATAAAGCTCGAGTCCATTAGTCTCGTTCAGCGCTTCCGGCTCGAGCCGTCCACTCTTTACAGCCGGATTGTCGGGCGGCATCACCGAAACATATTTGCTTGCGGCGTAGCGCTTCGCCAGCGCGGCGTGGAGATCAGAACCGTTCGGCTTGCCGGGAAGCGTATCGAGGTGCAGGGGCACCGACACCAGCATGCCCTGCAGGAAGTCGCCGACCGACGGCACGAAGATAGGCCGGCGCGCGAGACGCGAATAAAGCTGCGTCTCCGGCACGTGCTTGTGCTCGAAGCCGAGGCCGTAAAGTTCGAAGGCCGGCGCCGCGTCTTCCTCAAATCTTGCGATCATGGATTTACCGCCGCCGGAATAACCGCTCACCGCATTGATGGTGATGGGGTAGTCCGTCGGCACCAGCCCGGCATCCACCAGCGGCCGCAAAAGTGCCACCGCGCCTGTCGGATAGCAGCCGGGGTTCGAGACTTTCCGCGCGGTGCGTATCTTGTCCGCCTGATCCGGCGCAAGTTCCGGAAAGCCGTAGGTCCAGTCGGGCGCAACGCGAAAGGCCGTTGATGCGTCCAGCACCTTGGGTGCCGCATTTCCCATACTGTCAATCAGCGCAACTGTCTCTCGCGCGGCATCATCGGGCAGGCAGAGGATGACGAGATCTACCTCGTCCATCAGCGCCCGCTTGGCCTGCGCATCCTTGCGTTTTTCTTCGGCAATGCTCTTGAGCATGACATCGTCCTGCGCGCCAAGGCGCTCGCGAATGCCGAGCCCAGTCGTTCCGGCCGCACCGTCAACGAACACGGTGGGCCGCGCGGCGGTCAGGGATTGGCCTTTCGGCTGCTTGGTGTCTGACAAACTCATGATGTGTTCCTTCAATCCGCGGATACACTGACGGGCGTGGATGATTTGTAGTCCAAGTGCGGCCGCAGCGCGACCATCTGCTTTGCGATCGTCTGCGCGGCTTCGTCGTGACCTTGCATGAATGCCGAGGTAATCGCGACATGATCGGCATCGGACTTGTGCTGGTTGAGCTTGAAACTGCCCTCGATCCCCTCAACCGTCATGACCAGACCGACGATCGCCTGTTTCAGCGCTTCGCGGCGTCCTGCCGTTATTTCGCCTATCGTCCATGGCGGCTTCGGCGCCAGCCAGCTTTCGAATTTGGCGCTGAGCGCGTCGAGATGATCAGCCAATTCCTGCCCCGTCATCACCCGAACCGGACCCGATAGATGCACGGCCTGATAGAGCCATGTCGGCACTTGGTCCGGTGAGGCGTACCAATGCGGAGAGACATAGGCGTCCGCGCCGTTCACCGCCAACAGCCAGGAGGCCGTCGCATCCGCCAAGCCTACGAGAGGATTGCCACGCGCGACGTGAAACGCGGCAAGCGGCGTGCCGTCGCCGGCTGAAGTGAGAACGAACGGCAATGACGAAGCGATCGGCATGTTGCCGTTCCATGCGCAAATCGTGCCGAATCCGCGCGCTTGCGCGAAGCCAAGGCTTGCGCCGCGATCAGGCTTGAACATGGGAGGCGTATACATTCGAAAACTCCTGCTTGAAGTAGGAGCCGCCGGATCAGATCGCGCTGCTTTGCAAGGAGAACGCCGCGGACCGGATCCGGCGGCAGAGGCGATATCTTAAACGCAGACGTCCGCCCATACCGCAAAGCTGCGGCGGCGGCGAGCGATGACGACGATGGTCACGGCGTTTGTCATGGGCGTGGGCTATAAGGCCAGGCCCGGATAACGTCAAGTCGTCAAACGACGCCCCAAATCCATTCGGCGATTTGCGCGATCACGTCGCCGAACAGCAACAGCGCCGCCGACCAGACGAATGCCGATACGAAATTGGCGAATTGAAAGCGCCAGTACGGCATCTCGA
>DASQOU010000020.1:0-7056 GCA_035644295.1 Bradyrhizobium sp. | reverse complement strand
GATGACTACCTCAACGACCATGAACCGATCGGTTCTGTCCGTTGCGTAGTCGGGGAAGCGGGGATCTACCAGAAGGTCATCCTGGTCGACCTCGAGAAAGCGGTGAAAGCGGTCGGCTCGGTGATAGCCGGCGGCCACCTGAGCTTCTAACATTGCCTCCGATAAGCGGGACTTGTCGGGGGCGCCGAGGCCGCGCCGGACGGTGAAGGTTACAAACGGCATCTCTAGTCTCCACGGTTTAGGATGTACCAATTGCGTTGATGCGCTAAGTGCGCGCACGCCTTAGCCGCCATCCTGCAATTTGAGAGGCACACCGCCCCCGCCCGGCGTGGTCGTCAGGTCGTCCACTGCCAATCCGCCGGCAGCCAGCGGTAGCCGCTCCCCTCGCGCACTACGTGCCCGAAGCCAGGAAAGGGTAGATGGTAGCTGCCGACCAGCGTCTTGTCGGCCGCTGCGCGGTCGAGGAAAGCCATGCGCGCCTTTGTTGCCAGTGGCACGTCCAGGTCGAACCCGAACGGCCATTCCGGATGTAGGAAGCTGACCGCCGAGTTGACCACGACGTCGCCGGTGAGGAGCATTTCTTCGCTGCCGGAACTGATGTGCACCGAGATATGCCCTGGCGTGTGACCGGCGGTGTCGAAGGTGGTCACGCCCGGCGCCACCTCCGCTCCGGCCTTGATCAGGCGCAGCCGAGGGCTGGCCAATTTCAGATTTGCCTGGGTAACCAGCGGCTGCTGCTTGGGGGACACTTTGCCGGGCAGATCGGGAGCGCTCCAGAAGGCGACCTCGGTCTCGCTAGCGACGAATTCGGCCGAGGGGAACAGCAGCGACGCGTTCTTGCCGTCACTGATACCCCACAGGTGGTCGAAGTGGCAGTGAGTGAACAGGATCATGTCGATATCGCCCGGCGCGTAGCCCGCGGCGGCGAGGTTGCCAAGCAACCCGCCGGCCGTTTTCTGGAACTTGTCGACGCCGCAGCCTGCGTCGATCAACACCAGCTTGTCGCCGGTGTTGACGAGAATGGTGTTGATTTGTAGCCCCACCGGGCTAGATGGCTGGAACGTGGATGTGAGCAGGCCTCTTGCGTCCTCCGCCCGATCGCCCCACAGCGTTTCGGCCGGGAACGCGAGCGTGCCGTCGCTGACAACGGTGATCTCGATGGTGCCGAGCTTGAAGCGGTAGAAGCTAGGTTGCGCCCGCTTGCCCGCTTGGGGCGCATGGGCCCGGCCGGGGGCGGTGGGGGCGAGTGCAGCGGCCGCGGCGGCGGCAGAGCCGGCACGCAGGAGCATCCGGCGGTCGAGCATGAGCATGTCTGTTCTCCATTGCTAGTTGGGTTATGAAATCGATCGATCGGGCTCATCGGACCGAGACGGAGATCGCCACATCGATGTTGCTTCGGATCGCATTCGAGTACGGGCAGACCGCATGAGCACCCTGGACGAGCCGTTCAGCGGTCTGTTGGTCGATGCCAGCCATGGTCACGGCAAGCGCGGCGGCCAACACGAAGCCTCCTGTTTCATTTCGACTAAGGTCGATCCTGGCGACGACGTCGATATCGTCATCGGCAAAGCGGTGGCCGGCATCCCGGCTCACATGAAGGAGTGCATTCTCAAAGCAGGCTGCATACCCGCCGGCGAAGAGTTGTTCGGGATTGGTCGCATCGCCCCTACCGCCAAGCGCCCGAGGCAGTGCGAGCTTGAGGTCGAGCAGGCCGTCTTCGCTGCGGATCGAACCGTGACGGCCTCCGCTCGCCGTGACTTTTGTGGAATATAGACTGACCATTGCACATATGCCTTCTTCGCTGCGATTCGCTAATTTTGAGACCGGTCGTCTGGACTTCGCCGCAACTCATCAGCCAACAGCCCGTGCACGAGGACGCACACCTGCTAAGCTGGCTGTCCGGCGGCTTCCAGGATCAACCGGGTAATCTCGTCGGGTTGGGATATCAGCGACAGGTGACTCGCTTTCACTTCGATGGTCTTGGCGCCCATGCGCTTGGCCATGAAGCGTTCGAGATCGGGATTGATCGTGCGGTCTTCGGTTGAAACGGCGTAATAGCTCGGCTTCGAGCGCCACGCCGCGTGCGTGGTCTTGCCGGTGAGCAGCGCCTTGTGGAACGGCTCTTGGACCGCATAGAGCACCTTCGCCTTCGCTTCCGGCAGGTCGCCCGCGAAATCGCGCAAGAACGCAGCCTCGCTGAGGCGTCCTTCATCGCCGTCGAAGACAATCCCGGCGGACGCCGGTGGCGTCGGAAATGTCTTGGCCAACGCCGCGTAATCCTCGCCCGCATCCGGCGCTCGCGCCGCCACATAGACAAGAGCCGACACGTTCGGATGCATACCGGCCTCTGTCACGATCATTCCGGAGAAGGAATGCCCAACCAGGACCGTCGGACCATCCAGTCGCGCCAGCACGCGCTCGGCCGAGGCTACCGCTTCAGGCAGCGTTGTCAGTGGGTTTTGCACGGCTGTGGCATTGAGGCCCGCTGCCTGCAATCGTGCAATCACCTCGGACCAGCTTGACCCGTCGGCGAACAGCCCGTGCACAAGGACGACGTTTCGGGCCTTCGGCGCGGGCTGCGCAACGGCGGCGGTGCCCTGGATAAGAGTGCTTGCCGCACCCGCAGCCACCATGCCCACGAATGCGCGTCGATTCATTGGATACCTTGGCCGAAGATCGTCTTGGTTACTCATGGAAGTTCTCCTTTGCGTAAAGTTGGTTGGCTACTGGGAGAGTTGACGTTGGCTACTTGGAAAATCTGCCGCAGGAATGCCGGTAACAATGCTCAGTGTTCGCAACATCGTCATCGATCGCTCCGTGAGAGCTTTTCGCCCGAGCCTTTTCCCGCATCTATATTCTGAAGGAAGAGGCCTATTGTTACGCGGCGTCACGGGGTTGTGTGTTTCCGCAAGACTCCAAGCTCAACGCCGTGTTCGGCCGCCAACAACGCATCGACGTTCGCAGAACGCATCACTGTTCCATCATTTACAAAAGCCTCATGGTTGCTCTCGATCGTTTCGATGTCGTAGAGGTAGTTCACCATGATGCCGAACGATTCCTGGATGCCGCGCGGCGCGGTGTTGCCGAGCCAGTTGATCTGCTCGAGCCGCGCGCCGTTGCCGAGGTGAAAACGCGCTACCGGGTCGATGCGGTTTCCGGGCGATGCCCGTCGCGTCAGGTAGGTCGCACAAAGGCGCATCAAGGCTGCGCGCAGCAATTCGCTTTGCTCTGGATCGTGCCACCAGCCGTCGCGCGCGAGCTTCGGCAGCAGCGCGGCATCGGGGTTGCTTTCCTCTGCGAGCTGTCGCGTGAGCCAGCGCCGGAAGCCCGGCACCGGCGAGAGCGTCGAAAACCGCTTGAGCTGCGGAAAGTCCGTCTGCAGCCCCTCGACCACCTGCTTGATCAGGAAGTTGCCGAACGAGACGCCGCGCAGGCCGTCCTGACAGTTGGAGATCGAATAGAAGATCGCGGTGTCCGCGCCTGCCGCCTGCGCCCGCGCCGTGTCCTCCTCCACATCCTGCGACAACAAAGGCGATATCGACGTGGCCAGTCCCTCAACCAGCGCGACCTCGACGAAGATCAGCGGTTCGCCTGGAAGCGCGGGATGGAAAAAGGCGAAGCAGCGCCGGTCGGGCGCGAGACGGCGCCGCAGGTCGTCCCAGCCCTTGATCGCGTGCACCGCCTCATAGGCGATCAGCTTCTCCAGCACCGCCGCCGGCGACTGCCAATCGATCCGCCGCAGCTCGAGAAAGCCGCGGTTGAACCAGGATGCGAACAGATGCTTGAGGTCGGCATCGAGCAGCTTCAGTTCCGGCTCGTGGCGCAAATGCGCGGTGATCTCGCTGCGCATCGCGATCAGTGTGCCGGTGCCACCGGGCGCCATGTTCATCCGCCGCAGCAGTTCCTGCCGGGGCGGATCGGCGGCCTGCGCGAGGGCGGTCGCGGCTTCAGCCGTGGTATCGGCGAGGTAGCGTTCCGCCGCGACACGCAGTGCCGCTGTGTCGGGCTGAAACTTGGTCGCCAGATAGCGCTGGAAGCCGTGCCGGTCGCCCGCATTGAGGCCGCGCAGTACCCCGTGCAGCTCGCGCGCCAGCAGCGCGCCGGATGCTTCGCCGCGTTCGGAGAGCAGTGATTCCGCAAGCTGCTTGGCGCGGCTGAACTGATCAGCCGCGGCAGTTGGCCGCTCAGCTTCGTTGCTGAGACGTGAGGTATTGGAGCGCGGAAGGCGCGTTTCGACAACGTTCGATGTCATTTCATCTTCCTTGTTGCTTGAGTGATCGAGGCCGCTACCGGGACGTGCGGAATTTGAGTGGCGGCACATACAGGCCGCCGGACCAGACAACGAGATCGTCAATTGTCCGCGCGGAGAGCAGATCGCGCGTCGCGTCCTTTGCATCGATCCCAAGGTCGGACGGTTGCATCACGATCCGGCGTTCGCGCAGGTTGTCGGTCATGTCTCGAGCTTGAGCGCGTCCAAAGTCCGTGTCTCCGGCGATGGCGCGCAGCGCGCCTTCACGTTCCTTGGGAGACCGGCACAGCAGGAGATTTGCGACACCCTGTTCGGTGATGACGTGGGTGACGTCGTCGCCGTAGATCATGACCGGCGGCAATTCGAATCCTGCTGCTGTTGCGAGATCGATCGCGTCGAGCCGCTCCACGAAGCTCGGCATTCCATCTGGCTGGCGGGTCTCGACCATCTGCAGGACGAGCTTGCGGCCCCTGGTGCTGTCGCCTGCCTGGTGGCCCGCGTGCAGCCAGGCTGGACTGGAATGCCGGCGCCCTCGCGCATCTGCGCCCATGTTGGGCGCGCCGCCGAAACCGGCGATCCGTCCCTTGGTTGCCGTCGAACTGTTGCCCTGCGCATCAATCTGAAGGGTCGCGCCGACGAAGAGGTCGCACGCATATTGGCCGGCCGCCTGCGCCAACGCGCGGTTGGATCGCAGATTACCGTCTGCGCCGACGGGAAATACGTCGGCGCGTTCGGAAACATAGCGCTCCATCCCCACCTCAGATCCGAAACAATAGACACTCTCGACAAAGCCGGCCTCAATCGCCGGGATCAGCGTCGGGTGCGGATTGAGAACGAAGTGCAATTTGCCCTTCAGGCCGCGCGCGGCGCCAAAGGTCGAGAGGATCAATTCGATCGCAGCGGTCGCATAGCCAATGCCGTGATTCAGCCGACGAATTTCATAGGGTTCGTAGACTGCCGCGATGGCCATCATTGCCATCAATATTTTGTTTTCCCGAATCTTGGCAGGATCGCGGGTGAATAACGGTTCGATCGCATAATGCGTCGCGCTCTGGACGACGACATCCACCCAGTCCCCGGGAACATCGACCCGTGGCAGATGTTCAACGATCTCATTGACCTGCGCCACGACCACGCCGCCGCTGAAAGCAGCGGCTTCCACGATCATGGGCGTGTCTTCGGTGTTCGGGCCGGTATAAAGGTTGCCGTGCCGGTCGGCTTTGTCCGCGACGACGAGCGCGACCCGCGGCGTCAGATCCACCAGCATTCGGGCGTAGAGTTCAAGATAGGTGTGGATCGCACCAATCGTCACCGAGCCGGAAGCAACCAGTTCCGCCAGCCTCCGGCTTTGCGGCCCAGCAAAGGCAAAATCGAGTCGGTTCGCAATGCTCCGCTCGAAGACGGCAAGATGATCGGGGAGCGCCAGCACCGACTGCACCATATGCAGATCATGCAAGCGCGCAGGGTCGGCTTTCGCGAGCGCTGCCGCCAGGAAATCGGCTTGTTTTTGGTTGTCACCTTCGATCACGACCCGATCGCCCGGCTCGATGATCGCCTCGAGCAATTCGGTGGCTCGCTCAGGTGGACAGATTTTTGAGCCGGGGCCGCACATCAATGCGGCTCTGGCCAACCGGTCACCGCGGTTTGCTGCCCGCTGGTTTGATCTTGCCTTCATCCTCAATGCCTTTGGTTTCGCCCGTTTGACGTCTGGTCATGCGAAAAGTAAGCCGTCTGTATTGATCACATAAGCGATATTTTATAATATGATTGATCGTTAATTAGGATTAATCGCCATGATGGAATTCGAATTGCTGCGTTCGTTTGTTGCCGTCGCTGAATGCGGGGGCTTCCGCCGCGCGGCCGAACAGCTGAACCTCACGCAGTCAACCGTGAGCCAGCAGATCAAACGTCTTGAGCTCGAGACCAAGAGACCGCTTTTTTGTCGCACCACCCGAACGGTGGCCCTGACCGATGACGGCGAGATGCTCCTGGGTGACGCGCGCCGCCTGCTGCAACTGGAAGAAGCGGCTCGCCGCCGCCTTACAGCGCCGCCACTTTCCGGCACTGTGCGCCTTGGAGCAGTCGAAGAAGTTGCTGGTGGTTCTTTGCCGCCGGCACTCGGTCGGTTTGCAAGCTCGCATCCGAATGTGAAGCTTGAGGTCCAGATCGGTGTCAGTTCGCCGCTGATCGAGCAGCTCGACGCTGGAAGACTGGACGTGGTGTTTGCAAAGCGTCCTCTGGGGACATCGAGGGGACGCCTGGTGTGGCGGGAGCCATTGGTATGGGCAGCCGCGGAAATGTTCGATCTTGTTGCAGGCGCGGCGTTGCCGCTGGCGTTGTACCGCGAGCATTCGGTTTCGCGCGACTCAGCGCTCATTGCGCTTCGCGAAAGCGAATTGGTCTGGCAGATCGTCTACACGAGCCCCAGTCTTACGGGTGTCCGCGCCGCAGCCCTGGCTGGTCTCGCGATCACGCCGCTTCCAGCGAGCGCGATTGTCGCCGGACTTCGCGTTCTCGGCGTGGAAAGTGGTCTGCCGCTTTTACCGGATCTTGAGTTTGCGATCTTCGAGAGGGAGCGGCCTGACGCAGCGGCGGCAGCGCTCACCGCGGTGCTTGTCTCGCTCAGTCAAACCGCGGTCCGACCGACCGCCGGCTAAGGCGCCATTTTTCAAAATCAGTGCATTCGCACCCGGTGCCGTTTCACCCGTCAGTTCGCGCAAGCGCGTCTCCGGCCGCCGCGAGGATCAGATTTGTGATTGTGTCGGGTTGCGATATTAGGGAAAGGTGACTGGCCTTCACCTCGATCG
>DASQOU010000019.1:0-31214 GCA_035644295.1 Bradyrhizobium sp. | reverse complement strand
TCCCACAACATCTGAAGGATCTCGCCCTCGACCTCCCATTTGATCGTAAGGCGGCCAGACAGCGTCGACAGGGCCCCATATTTTGCCGAATTGGTGACGAGTTCGTGCAGCGCCATGGCCAGCGTCTGCGCAGTCGCCGGTTGCAGCTGAATGTTTGACCCGCTAAATGCGATCTGTTCGCCGGTGGCGTAAGGCGCAAGTTCTTCATCGACCAGCTTGGTTATTTCCGCGCCCTGCCAGCTCGACAGAGAGAGAATGGTATGGACCCGTGCGAGCGCACTGATCCGTCCTTCCACCGCCTGCATGTAAGCCTTGACGCTTTCGCCTCGGGTCAGCCGAACAATCGATTGCGCCAGCGCCAGCGCGTTCTTCGCGCGATGATCGACCTCCCGGGTTAGAAGATTCTGCCGCTCTTCCGCCCGCTTCCGCTCGGTAATATCGACGGTAACTCCGCTGACGCGTATGACGCGGCCAGCCTTGTCGACGGTGGCGGCCGCCGTGCCGACGCACCAGCGAATTTCACCATCGGGCCGGATGATTCGAAACTCGGTTTCGTAGGATCGAGCGCCCTTGTTGAACTGGACCACCGCCTTGCGCAATTCGTCAATATCGTCGGGATGCAGCAACGTCTGAACATTGACCGGATTGACGACGAAGCTTTGCGAATCGACGCCGAAAATCCGGAATTGCCCTTCGTCCCACATCCAGTCGCCGTTGACCCAGTCCCAGTCCCAGGAACCCATTCTGCCTGCGGCAAGGGCAAGACTGCGGCGCTGCTCGCTCTCAAGGAGCCTTGCAGTTGAATCTTCCAGCTCACCCGTGCGGGCGCGAACCCGATCTTCAAGCTCGGCATTGAATCGCTCGAGCTGCCGGGTCTTGCGGTAGAGTTCGGCGAACACCCTGATCTTTGCGCGCAGGACTTCGGGGATCACCGGTACCGGCACATAGTCCACCGCGCCCATCTCGTAGCCGCGAAGGCTGTCGATATCACTGACCTGAATGGCGGAGATGAAAATCATCGCCGTCTTCTGAAACCGGGGATGCTGGCGGATCATGGCGGCAAGCTCGAAACCGTCCAATTCCGGCATGCAAACGTCGACCAGAATAACCGCAACTTCGTTCTTGAGCAGGTATTCCAGCGCTTCCCGCCCGGAGGCCGCGACAACGAGATTTTCGCCAAGTTCCTTTAGAATGACCTCATAGGCCAGCAACTTGGCCGGCTGATCGTCGACCAGAAGGATGTTCACCTTTTCCATCATCTGCTGCTCTCAATCAGCGATGTAGCCACATGCGTATCGCAAGCAGCAACTGTTCGGTATTGACGGGTTTGGCGAGATAGTCGGAAGCGCCGGCTTCGAGGCATTTTTCCCGGTCGCCCTTCATCGCCTTGGCGGTAAGCGCGATGATGGGAAGCCGGCGCAATGCCGGGTTCGTCCGGATGACCCCGATGGTTTGGTAACCGTCCATCTGCGGCATCATGATATCCATCAAAACCACGGCGATCTCGGGGTTGGACTCCACCAGCGCGACCGCCTCGCTGCCGGTCGTGGCGGTGAGCACCTTCATGCCGCGCCGCTCCAGAACGCTGGAGAGCGCGAAGATGTTGCGGGCGTCGTCATCGACCAGGAGCGCGGTCTGGCCAACGAGGTCTTCGTCGGAGCTGTTGAGCTTCTCCAGCATCCGCTGCTTCTCGATCGGCAGTTCCGTGATCACGCGATGCAGGAACAGCGACGTTTCATCGAGCAGGCGCTCGGGCGATTCCACGCCCTTCACCACGATGCTTCGCGCCATCGTATGCAGTTCGGCGTCTTCCTCGACCGAAAGCTCCCGCCCGGTGAAGACGACAACCGGCACATCCGACAACTCCTCGTCGTTGCGGATGGAGTCCAGGACCTCGAAGCCACTCATGTCAGGCAACCTCAAATCGAGGACGACGCAGTCGCACGGGTTTTCGCGCAAGGTGGAAAGCGCGCCCGCGCCGGTGTCGCTCGTGACGATCTCAATGTCGTCGTGGTCCAAGAGCTCCCTAATGCTCATTTGTTCCGCCACATTGTCTTCCACGATCAGCAGGCGTTTGCGGCGGGGCTTGGCGTACTCCTTGATTTGGGACAGCGCGGCGCTCACCCCTTCGGTCGTGGTCGGCTTGTTGACAAAGGAGAACGCGCCGCGCGCCAGCGCGTGCTGGCGATCTTCATCCAGCGTGATGATCTGGACCGGGATGTGTCGCGTCAACGGATTGTGCTTGAGCTGGCTCAACACCGTCCAGCCGAGCATGTCGGGCAGGAAGACATCGAGTGACACGGCGGTGGGCTGGTATTGCTTGGCAAGATCAAGCGCCTCCGCGCCGCGCGCCGCGACCAGGACCTTGAAGCCCTTGTCACGCGCCAGATCGACCAGCACGCGCGCATAATGCGGGTCATCCTCGACAATGAGGAGAATAGTATCTCCGGGTTCGAGGTTTAGCCGGTCGTCCGGGAGCTGTTCGACGACGCGCTCCTGGACCGGCAACATTGGCGCCGCGCTATATTGCGACGATACGCTGACTCGCGGAGCCACCGTCGGGCCGGCGTATTTCAGCGGCAAATACAGCGTAAAGCTGCTGCCTTTGCCGGGCGTACTCCGAAGATGGATTTCGCCACCCAGGAGACTCGCGAGTTCGCGGCTGATGGCGAGGCCAAGGCCGGTGCCGCCGTATTTCCGGCTGGTGCCGGCATCCGCCTGTTGGAAGGCTTCGAAGATCAGCTTCTGCTTCTCCTGGGGAATGCCGATACCGGTATCGGACACCTCAAAGGCGACGACGGCGGGCGAATGGCTGAGAACCGGATGCTCGGCGTTCCAGCCGCCCAGCGCCGCCGAGACGCTGAGGCGCACGCCGCCCTCGGCGGTGAACTTGAAGGCGTTCGACAGCAGATTCTTCAGCACCTGCTGCAGACGTTTTGAGTCGGTGTAAATGCTGCGGCCCAGATTGGGATCGAGATCGATGTTGAACGACAATTGCCGATTTTCCGCCTCGTGACGGAATGGGCGTCCGACCGTTTCCAAGAGGTTGGATGTCAGGATGTCCTCGGCATCCACCGTTACGGTTCCCGATTCGATCTTCGAGAGGTCGAGGATGTCGCTGATCAGGTTCAACAGGTCCGTGCCGGCGCCGTGGATGGTGCGCGAGAATTCGACTTGCTTGGGAGTCAAATTGCCATCGGGGTTTTCGGTGAGCTGCTGACCGAGGATCAGGATGCTGTTGAGCGGCGTACGCAGCTCGTGGGACATGTTGGCCAGGAATTCCGACTTATACTTGGATGTCAGTGAAAGCTCGGTTGCCTTCTCTTCGAGCGCGCGTCTTGCCTGTTCGATTTCCTGGTTCTTGCGTTCCACTTCGACGTTGCGCTCGGCGAGCTGCTGGGCCTTTTGCTCCAGCTGCTCGTTGGTCTGCTGCAGCTCCTTCTGCTGCGTCTGCAGTTCTCCGGCAAGCTGCTGGGACTGTTTCAATAGGCCTTCCGTCTGCATCGTCGCCTCGATGCTGTTGAGCACGATGCCGATACTGTCGGTGAGCTGCTCGAGGAAGGTCATCTGAGACGTCGTGAAGGTAGAGACGGAAGCGAGTTCGATGACGGCTTTGACCTGGTTCTCGAACAGCACCGGAAGCACCACGAGATTCTTCGGCACCACGCGCAGCAACGCCGAATTGATCGGCACCGCGTCGGCGGGGATTTCCGATACCAGCCGCTGCCGCTTGTCCATCGCGCATTGCCCGATCAGGCCTTCGCCAAATTGCACGATTTGTGGATGCGGGCTGTTGCCGTCGCTCGCATAGGCTGCCAGCAGCCGCATGAGCGGATTGTCTTCGTTTTCGACCTGGTAGATCACGCCCATATGCGCGTTCACCAGTGGCGTCAGCTCCGTCAGCAGCAGCCGGCCGACTGTGGTCAGATCGCGCTGGCCTTGCAGCATGTTGGTGAACTTGGCGAGGTTGGTCTTCAACCAGTCCTGCTCGGTATTGAGGTCGGTCGTGAGCCGCAGGTTGGTGATCATCGTATTGATGTTGTCTTTCAGCTCCGCGACTTCGCCCCTGGCGTCGACCTGGATCGAACGGGTGAGGTCGCCTTTTGTCACCGCGGTCGCCACCTCGGCAATCGCGCGGACCTGCGAGGTCAGGTTCGCCGCCAGCAGGTTGACGTTGCCGGTCAAATCCTTCCACGTGCCGGCCGCGCCGGGCACGTTGGCCTGGCCGCCAAGGCGGCCTTCCACGCCCACCTCGCGCGCCACGCTCGTCACCTGATCGGCAAACGTCGCCAGCGTCTCGGTCATGTTGTTGATGGTGTCGGCAAGCGCCGCGACCTCGCCCTTCGATTTCACCGTCAGGTTCTGCTTCAGGTCGCCGTTGGCGACCGCGGTCACGACCTTGACGATGCCGCGCACCTGCTCGGTCAGGTTCGCCGCCATGAAGTTCACGGTGTCGGTCAGGTCCTTCCAGGTACCGGCGACGCCGGGCACTTGCGCCTGTCCACCGAGTTTGCCCTCGGTGCCGACCTCGCGCGCGACGCGCGTCACTTCGCCTGCGAACGCGTTCAGCTGGTCCACCATCGTGTTGATGGTGTTTTTCAGCTCGAGAATTTCGCCCTTCACGTCGACGGTGATCTTGCGCGACAAGTCGCCGCGCGCCACGGCGGTGGTGACTTCGGCGATATTGCGGACTTGCGTGGTGAGGTTGGCGGCGAGCAGGTTGACGTTGTCGGTCAAGTCTTTCCAGGTGCCGCCGACGCCGGGCACAACGGCCTGACCGCCCAACCGGCCCTCGGTTCCGACTTCGCGCGCGACACGCGTCACTTCCGCGGCGAACGAGCGGAGCTGCTCGACCATGGTGTTCAGGGTATCCTTGAGCAGCAAGATTTCGCCGCGCACGTCGACCGTGATCTTCTTGGACAGGTCGCCGCCGGCGATCGCGGTCGCGACTTCGGCGATGTTGCGGACCTGCGCGGTCAGGTTCGACGCCATGAAGTTGACGTTGTCGGTGAGGTCTTTCCAGGTGCCGGCGACCTCGGGCACTTCGGCCTGACCGCCGAGCTTTCCTTCGGTGCCGACCTCGCGCGCCACGCGGGTCACTTCCGAAGCGAAGGCGTTGAGCTGGTCGACCATCGTGTTGATGGTGTTCTTCAGTTCGAGGATTTCGCCCTTCACGTCGACGGTGATCTTGCGCGACAGGTCGCCGCGCGCCACGGCGGTGGTCACTTCGGCGATGTTGCGGACCTGCGCGGTGAGGTTGCCCGCCATCGAGTTGACGCTGTCGGTGAGGTCCTTCCAGGTGCCGGCGACGCCCGGCACGTTGGCCTGACCGCCGAGGCGGCCTTCGGTGCCGACCTCGCGCGCCACGCGCGTCACCTCACCGGCGAAGCGGTTGAGCTGGTCGACCATCGTGTTCAGCGTTTCCTTCAACTGCAGGATTTCGCCGCGCACGTCCACGGTGAACTTGCGGGAAAGGTCGCCGCCGGCGATGGCGGTCGCCACCTCCGCGATGTTGCGGACCTGCGCGGTGAGGTTGCCCGCCATCGAATTGACGCTGTCGGTGAGGTCCTTCCAGGTTCCGGCGACGCCGGTCACCTGGGCCTGGCCGCCGAGCTTGCCGTCGGTGCCGACTTCGCGCGCCACGCGCGTCACTTCGCTGGCAAAGGCGTTGAGCTGGTCGACCATCGTGTTCAGCGTTTCCTTCAATTGCAGGATTTCGCCCGACACGTTCACGGTGATCTTTTTCGACAGGTTGCCCTTGGCCACGGCGGTCGCGACCTCGGCGATGTTGCGGACTTGTCCCGTCAGGTTGCTGGCCATCGAGTTGACGCTGTCGGTGAGGTCCTTCCAGGTGCCGGCGACGCCGCGCACCAGCGCCTGACCGCCGAGCTTGCCTTCGGTGCCGACCTCGCGCGCCACGCGCGTCACTTCGCCGGCGAAGGCGTTGAGCTGGTCGACCATCGTGTTGATGGTGTCTTTCAGCTCAAGAATTTCGCCGCGCACGTCCACCGTGATTTTCTTCGACAAGTCGCCATTGGCCACCGCGGTCGTCACTTCCGCGATGTTGCGAACCTGCGCCGTCAAATTGCTCGCCATCGAGTTGACGCTCTCGGTCAGGTCCTTCCAGGTGCCGGCGACGCCGAGCACGTTGGCCTGGCCGCCCAACCGGCCTTCGGTGCCGACTTCACGTGCGACGCGCGTGACTTCGCCGGCAAACGCATTGAGCTGGTCGACCATTGTGTTGAGCGTTTCCTTCAACTGAAGGATTTCGCCCGACACGTTGACCGTGATTTTCTTGGAAAGGTCGCCACCCGCGATCGCGGTGGCGACATCGGCGATATTGCGGACCTGGGCGGTGAGGTTTGACGCCATGAAGTTGACGTTGTCGGTGAGGTCCTTCCAGGTGCCGGCAACGCCGGGGACCTGGGCTTGTCCGCCGAGCTTGCCTTCGGTGCCGACTTCGCGCGCGACGCGGGTCACTTCGGAAGCGAACGAGTTGAGCTGATCGACCATCGTGTTGATGGTGTCCTTGAGCTCCAGAATTTCGCCGCGGACGTCGACCGTGATCTTGCGCGAGAGGTCGCCGCGCGCGACCGCCGTGGTGACGTTGGCGATATTGCGCACCTGGGCGGTCAGGTTGCCGCACATCGCGTTGACGGAGTCGGTCAGGTCTTTCCATGTGCCGGCGACGCCAGGCACGATCGCCTGACCGCCGAGCTTTCCGTCAGTGCCGACTTCGCGGGCGACGCGGGTGACTTCGGAGGCGAACGAGCGCAACTGGTCCACCATGGTATTGATGGCTTCTTTCAGCTGCAGGATTTCGCCGCGGACGTCGACGGTGATCTTCTTGGAAAGGTCGCCGTTGGCGACGGCGATGGTGACCTCGGCGATGTTACGGACCTGGCCGGTCAAGTTGTTGGCCATCGAGTTGACGCTCTCGGTCAGGTCTTTCCAGACGCCCGTCACTTCGGGGACCTGGGCCTGGCCGCCGAGCTTGCCTTCGGTACCGACTTCGCGCGCGACGCGCGTCACCTCGGAGGTGAAGACACTGAGCTGCTTGATCATCGTGTTGACGATGGTGGCCGACTGCAAAAATTCGCCGCCCAATGGGCGGCCATCGACATCCAGTTGCACGGTCTGCAACAGGTCTCCCTGCGCCACCGCCGCGACCGCTCGGGTCACTTCGCGTGTCGGCCAGAGCAAGTCGTCGATCAGCGTGTTGACGGAACCTTCCATGTCGGCCCAGGAGCCGCTGGCAAGGCCGAACTTGACGCGCTGGCGCGTCTTTCCTTCGCGGCCGACAACCTGGCCAACTCGCTCCAGCTGCTGCGCCATCCGTTGATTGGCGGCGACGATTTCATTGAAAGTATCGGCGATCTTGCCTTCGACACCCAAATGATCGCCCGTCATTCGCACCGAGAAGTCACCGCTTCGCATCGCCTGCAATGCCTGAAGCAATTCCTGCGAAGGGTGCGCTTTTCCATTGCCGTATGGTTTGGTTTTGGCGCGGCGCCGGGTGGATGGCGTAACAGAGCCGACATCACTCATGGCATTCCCCTCATGCAGCAAGGCGCGCCCCATCGCGGCGCAGGCGAGCTATTGTTTCGCACGATAAAATCTTGCGAACAATCGGGAAGCAAGAAAATACCTTATATTACAGTTTGTTAGACCGATAAATTGGGACGAAAGAAATTAATACCGCAAAGGAACTTTGGTTCCTGCGAAAAGTAAATTTTTTGTTCGATCTGAGGGCCAGACTTGAGCCTGGCGGATCATCGCGACGCTTTTGAGGCCTGACGCGGTGGAACCGATGGCGCCGAGCGATATGGCGCACGCCATCTGTTCGGGAACCAACTGAGCACCGCGCTGCAAAAATTCCCGCGCGGCCAATAGCAGAAACCTCATTGGCGTCTCGGGTTCGGCTTCCTCGGTGGGCGCGGATTTTCGCTTTCGCCGCCCTGCGGGTCTAATTTGTGGGTCACCCCGATGGCGGCCTGGCTGATATCGAGCAGCGAGCGGCGGGCTTCCTCGATCACCGTGCGGGACTTCTTGTCGAAGGTCTCGGCGAATTCACGGATCGACTTCACCTTCTCAAACAATTCGTCAGCCTTTCCTGGCGCAAGGCCCGGTATGCCGTTGTCGATCTTGGTCACGGCACTGCCGAAGCTCGCGAAGGCATCGTCGGCCTTGCCAATGATCTTCTCCATCACGTCACCCTTGCTTGCCAGCGACGCGGTATAGGTCTCGAAACTCAGCAGCCCATCTTTGATCGTTGCCTGATTGCCGACGAGGACGCGGTCGACATTGTGCAGAGTATCGCGGATCGATTGGATCTCGCTCAGGTCGGCGCTCAGGGTCGGAACGCCGTCGGCCTCGAGTGGCACCGGAGCCGCCGTTGCCGCACCGCCCGTCAGCGATATCGCCGCCACACCGGTCAGCCCCTGGAATTCCAGCCCCACAATCGTGTCCTTGCGGATCGGCGCGCTGTTATCGACCATGACAAAGGCGACGACCTTGCGAGGATTGTCGAGCTTGAGGGACAGTATTTCCCCGACCTGTACCCCGTCGAAATTCACGCTGCCACCCTTGTGCAGGCCGCTCGCGGAGCCCTCGAACACAATACGCAGCGGGCCTCGTTGCTGGATGCTGTGGATTTTCCGACCCCCGAGAAGGCCGACGAATGCCACGGCGATCACCGCGAGCGTCGTGGTTCCGATCATCAGGTTACTGGCCCGTGCTTTCATCCCGAAATCCGGCTGCGATCTGCTGCGTGGAGAGGGTCAATGCTGATGGTCATTTCTGATTGTACGAGCAAAGCAAATCGGGCGAAAGCCCGCTCCTGCCTGTTGCCAGCACCCGGCCATCGTTCCCGGTGATGAAAAGCCCGGCCGCTACTCTTTTGCCGCTTCTTGACAGCACCAGGGGGTGCGGTCACGCTTGGTTAAACGCCATGAGCCAGCGGTGAAAAAAATAACAAGAGGTTCGGAGGAAGCCATGCCAAAACTGCTGAGTGCGGATGAGATCGCGGGCTATCACGATCGTGGCTACCATTTTCCGGTCGACGCGCTGAGCCCGAGTGAAGTCGCCGATTTTCGCCACAAGCTGGAGGATTATGAGGCCGTCAGCGGCGGTCCGATCAAGGCCGAGATGCGCCATCGCAGCCACGTTCTCTTCACCTGGATCGACGAGATGACCCGTCATCCGAAAATCCTGGATGCGATCGAGGATGTGCTCGGGCCGGATATTCTTTGCTGGAACACCAGCTTCTTTATCAAGGAGGCTTGCGATCCCGGCTTCGTCTCCTGGCATCAGGATGCTACCTATTGGGGCCTCAGTTCTTCCGATGTCGCGACCGCATGGATCGCGATGTCGCCGGCCAACAAGGTATCCGGCTGCATGAAATTCATCGCCGGAACCCACCAGCGCCAGGTCCAGCACGAGGACACGTTCGACCAGAACAACCTGCTTACCCGTGGCCAGGAGATCGCGGTCGACGTCGACGAGGCCAAGGCCATCTATGTGGAGTTGAAGCCGGGCCAGGCGTCGCTGCACCATGTGCTGCTGTTTCACGGATCGGAGCCGAATCGCTCCGATGACCGCCGCATCGGCCTCGCCATCCGCTATATCCCGGCTCATTTGAAGCAGGCGGTCGGCGCGCGGGATTGGGCAACGCTGGTTCGCGGCAAGGATACTTATCAACACTTCCTGCCCGCCCACGTGCCAAAGCGCGACCTTGAGCCCGAGGCTTTGGCTTTTCACAAGGAGGTGTCGGAAGAACAGGTTCGCGTGCTTTACCGGGGCACGGGCAAGACCGCCTACCGCGCGTAATGCTGAATCAGAACCGACGCGCTAAAGCGGGATGACTTTTCTTCGAATCGTCTTCCCGCTTTGAACCGGTACCCCCACTTCGCTGGAAAACGTTGTGGGTTGCGCGCATCGAGAGGATTTCGCCGACAAACGTGGCGATGGCGGACTATCGTTCCGAAATAGCCCTGCGCAATGTACGGGACAGCACCTCGACCGAATATGGCTTCTGAATCAGTTCGAAGCCATGATGGGCATTCTCCGCCAATACGCTGCTATAGCCACTGGTCAAAACCACAGGCAGGCCGGGGTAGCGCTCGCGGATGATGGTTGCAAGCTCAACGCCGGTCATTCCAGGCATGATGACGTCGGAAAATACCAGATCGAACGCCAACTCATCCGCGGCGATCAGCGCCAGCGCCTGCCTGGCATTGTCCGCGCGCCTTGTCGCATAACCAAGGTCTTGCAGCAGCTCGGTGGAGAATTTCCCGACTTCCTCGTTGTCTTCCACGACCAGGATGCGATGGCCGCGTCCGCTTATCGTCGCCTCGCTGTTGGCTGCGGCGGTATCTGCCTGACCGCCGGGGACGTCGGCTTGCGGCAAATATATCGTGAAGGTGGAGCCTTGGTTCAAAACGCTGGTCACCACGATTTCGCCGCCCGACTGCTTGGCAAATCCGACGGCCTGGCTGAGACCAAGGCCAGTGCCCTTTCCGACTTCCTTGGTCGTATAAAACGGTTCAAAAATCGCCGTCAGTCGATCGGATGGGATGCCTGTGCCGGTGTCCTTGACCGAGATGGCAATGAATTTTCCGCTCCGCCTTCTGCTCGTGCCCGAGGCCGGGATTGCATCGGCCTTCTCGACGCCGATCGAAATGGCGCCCTCATCCTCCATCGCGTCCCGGCTATTCACGGCAAGATTGATCAGGGTAGTCTCGAATTGCGCGATGTCCGCCGTGGCGAAGCACTCAGGGTCGCGAATCTCCAACCCGATCTGAATTCTTCCGCCGACGAGCGGGCGGACGAGTTGGGCGATGGCTTCGACTTGCGCACCGACATCGAACACCTGAGGGGTCAATGGTTGTCGCCGCGCAAACGCCAGCAGTTGTCCGGTCAATTTCGAGGCCCGGTCGACGGTGTCGGAGATCGCATCGATGTAGCGCCGGCGCCGATCGTCGGTCAGTTCGCGGCGGCGAAGGAAAT
The DNA here is from genome assembly GCA_035644295.1 of Bradyrhizobium sp. Lineage (GTDB taxonomy): Bacteria > Pseudomonadota > Alphaproteobacteria > Rhizobiales > Xanthobacteraceae > Bradyrhizobium. The sequence continues at coordinate 20,207 of DASQOU010000019.1, read as the reverse complement.
CCGTGGCGGAGCGAATAATCGTCAGCAGATTATTGAAATCGTGGGCGACGCCGCCGGTGAGTTGACCGATGGCTTCCATCTTCTGGGATTGGCGAAGGGCCTCCTCTGCCTGGCGGCGCTCGGTGATATCGACCGCTTCCGGCAAGACCGCGGCGACCGCGCGGTGCTGATCGAATACCGGCCGCATCGCAAAATCAAAATACCTGTCACCGATCGGCAAATGCAGAAGCATTTCCGATCGGATGCTCTCGCCGTGGATGACCATGGCAAAACCCTGTCGGATCACCTCGCCCGCGCCAGGCGTTCCCGAAAACCACGGCGAGTCCCAAAACGGCTTACCGATAATGTCCGCTTCGGCGGCCTGAATGCCCGCCAGCGAGGTCTTGTTGGCGTAAACGACGTTGCCCTGCAGGTCCAAAAGCCCCTGATATTGGTTGCTGGTCTCGAAGATCGCGCGCAGCTGCGCTTCGTTGGACTCAAGCTGGGAGGTGCGCTCCTTGATGCGTTGCTCCAGCGTTTCATTGAGGCGGCGCAGATCGTTTTCGGCTTCCTTGGCCGTCGTGATATCGTGGGCTACGCCGATGAAGCCGATATGCTTTCCCGCTGGATCCCAGCGCGGCTGCGATTCGGACCGCATCCACCTCCATGCGCCGTCCGCGCGGCGATACCTTGCTTCCAGAACAAACGGCTTGAGGGAGGTTTCGCCGGCGACGCTCTCTTTGACAATTCGGTCGAGATCGTCGGGGTGAAGAATTTTCCGCCAGTCGAAAGCCAGCGCCTCCTCATAGCCCATGCCGAGAAAATCAAGGTACGCCTGATTTGCAAAGCCGCGCGTGCGATCCAGTTTGCTGACCCACATCGGCACCGGCGCGCTGTTGGCGATCAAGCGGAAGCGCGCTTCACTTTCTTTCAGCAGTTCCTTCGCCAGATTGCGGTCGGTAATGTCCATATGCGCGCCGACAAGGCGAAGCGGACGGCCCTTTTCATCCCGTTCGATCTCGGCTTCGCAGGCGATCCATCGAATTTGCCCGTCGTTCGGCCGCACGATCCGGTATTCGGCAGAATAGTGCGTTCCGCTGCCGTTTATCGTCGTCAGGAAATGTTGCAGCGCGCGGTCGCGATCATCGGGGTGAAGCCGCCTGACCCAACCCTCATGCGTATCGCTAGTATCGGGATCAAGCCCGTGTATTTCCAGATATTCGGGCGCGCGCTTGCCGTTGTCGAAGCCATTTCTGAGGTCGACATTGACTCCACCAATGCGGGCGATTTGCTGAACGCGGGCAAGTTCGCTTTCGCGGTCCTTCAGCGCTCTTTGCGATGCAAACAGAATTTCGTTGACGTGGCGCAATTGGCGTTCGGCCATCACCCGTTGCGTCGTTTCGACCACAATGGCGATCACACCCGCCGGCTCGCCGGCCTCGTTCATTACCGGCGAGTAATCCAGGTTCATCCAGACCTGCTCGGGCCGACCGTGCCGATAGAGGGTGAGCTCCTGATCCCTGTAAGCCAGCGTGCGGCCTCTCAGTCCGACCTTCATGACGTTGTCGTTGAAGTCGGCGACCTCCGCCCACCCGTCGCGGACTTTCGATCCAAGCAGTTTGGGGTGTCTACCGCCGGCAAAAACCGAATAGGCATCGTTGTAGATCATGATGCCGTCCTCGCCCCACAACAGCACGATGGGAACGGGAGATCGGAGCAGGGTTTCGGTGATGGTCTTTAAGCTTTGAGGCCAGGCCGCGAGCGGCCCGAGGCTGGTCTTTGCCCAGTCGAATTGCCTGATAAGCGCGCCAAGTTCGCCGCCCCCGGTCGGGAATGACCCGCCTGATTGGGCAGATACGCCTTGATTACGCAACACTTTCCCCTCGCAATGCCCCAGAAACAATAGGGACTAACGTCGCTCATCGGCCGTTGTTCCCGGGGCATTCTGACATTCCCAGCCGAACCGACACGCAGTGTTCGACAGCTCTTACAGCCCAAGCGCTCATCGTCCCGCGCAGTCGCTCAGGGTTTTAGCGACGAAACGTAAGCCGCAAGCGAGATCATGTCGTCGTGGGAAAGTTTTTCGACCACCGGAGCCATCAGCTCGGCCGCGCTTCCGGCCCGCGCATGTTGCTGGAAGTCGTAAAGCTGGCGAACGAGATAGCTCGGCGAACGTCCGGCAATTCCGGGGACGGAATCCATGCCTTGCAGGTCGCGGCCATGGCAGGTGGCGCACGGGGTTGTTATGTCCGATCCCCCGGTTTTGGCCAGGGCTTCGCCCCTTGCAATACTTCCCTTCGGCACGTAGGCCACGAATTGCGACCGGGTGTCGCGATGCTCGAATTGCTCGGCATCAACCGGGACCTCGACGATGCGCTGACCGATCGGCTCGGTGCCGCCATCCTTTGACACCATGTAGAACACCCGCGCGAGCTGGGTCGCCGGAACCGTGTCGGCTTCGATCACCTTGATATTGGTCTTTGGCTTGAGCGAGGCGAAATAGGCCGCCGCGGCCTGTATCTCTTCGTCGGTGGCGGCTTTGGCGATCGTGGTCATCAGCACGTTCGGACTTCGCTGCGGGCCCGCAAATTTTCGCGCGCCGCTTTTATAGTCGGCGATCTGCTGGACGATATAAGAAGCAGGCAGGCCGGCCAGACTGGCGTTCTCCGGCCCGCCCGTCCCTTCGGCGCGATGACATGAGCCGCAGGCCCGCACATCCGGCTGCCTGCCGTGCGCGACGATATCCGGCATCGGGGGGTGATCGTCGGGGTGCCAGTCCGGCACGAAGAACAGATTGCGCTCCTGCGTGATGGTGAACGTGGCCGTGCTATCGGGCACGTGTCGTGGCACGCCATCGTCGGGCGGGGCCTTGAAATCCGGAGCCCACGGATAGGCCCACGCCGGAAATGAAGCCGGTGACGGCGGCGGCGAAGAACCTGCAGCCGGGGCCTGCGCCATTGCGGGGCCTGATGCGGTCACTCCAATCAATGCCAGGACGCTCAAAGCAAATCGCATCGGACCCCCGTTTTCGATTTAATGTCCCGCGGCGCGTTCGGCCGCGGCGTTGTTGAGGACGATCAGGCCGTCGACGGCAACGCCTGCTCTTGTATTGATGAGAAACGGATTGACGTCGATGGAGGCGATCCGGCTTCCCGCGTCCGCCATCATGTTGGACAAGCCGACCAGCGCCTTTATGACGGAAGCTTCATGCAGCGCGGGCTTGCCGCGGTAACCTCTGAGCTTTACGCCGGCCTTGGTGCGGCCGATCAGCGCCCTGGCCTCGGCCGCATCGAGCGGAGCGCCGGCCAGCGCAACATCCTTCATCAGTTCGATATCGACGCCGCCGGTTCCGAACAACACCACCGGCCCCATCTCGGCATCGAGCGCGGCGCCGACGACGAGCTCAAGCTCCGCCTTGACCTGTTGCGCGATCAAAATGCCATCGAGCTTCGGCTTGTTCTTCAGTTTCTTCACCCGCGCGGTGATGTCGCTGAAAGCCTTCCTGACCTCGGCCGCGCTGTTGATGTTCAACACCACGCCGCCGATGTCGGATTTGTGCAGAATTTCTGCGCTGACAACCTTGGCGACGACGGGAAAGCCGATTTTCCTGGCTATCTTCACCGCGTCTGCCGCCGTCCGTGCAATTTCTTCCTTCGACACCGGGATGCCATAAGCCTTCAGCAGTTTCTTTGACGCGACCTCGTCGAGTGCCGGTCCTTTGGCGCCCTCGAGCGTCCGTTCCAGCATCGCGCGCGCCGAAGCGCTGGAGCTCGACACGATATCCGGCACCTCCTTGCGCAGCGAGGCGTATTCGATCAGCGCCTTGATCGCGCCGACCGCCCGGTCGAGGCCTTGCATCACCGCGATATGCGGCAGCGACTTGCGCAGACCCTTGGTGAATTCGGTAAAGCCGATCGACATCGCCGAGATGTAGATCACCGGCTTGCTCGCGGCCGCCGCCATCTCGTTGACGATACGCAAATTACGTTCGCGCAGTTCATGCGGCGCCTTCGGCAATTCAGAGTCGATGATGACGATGTCGGTGTCGGGATCGTCGATCATGATCTTGATCGACTGCATATAGACGGAAGGATCGACCACGGCTGCAAATCCCGCATCGAGCGGATTGCCGACGATCGAGCCGGGCCCGAGCATTTTTGCCAATTTGTTGCTTGCGCCTTGGCTGAGCCGCGCAAAATCCAGGCCCGCGGACGAAAATGCGTCGATCAGGAGGCCGCGCTTGCCGCCGGATAAAGTGACTGCAGCGAGGCGCCCACCTTGCGGCAGGTCGGCATGGACAAAACACTCGGTGGTTTCGATCAACTCGTCCATGCCCCGTGCGCGGATCACGCCTTCGCGGGCCGAGATCGCATCGAAGGTCTCGATCGAGCCGGCCAGCGCCCCGGTATGCGCCATCGCCGCGGCGCGACCACCCTCGGATGCGCCGAGCTTGAGAGCGATCACCGGCTTGCCCGCCGCACGCGCGGCCTTGCAGGCTTCGCGGAACACCTTGGTATTGCGCACCCCTTCGAGATACACCACGATCACGCGGATCGAGGGGTCGGCCGCGAAATAGGTCATCAAGTCAGGTGTCTCGAGTCCAGCCTCGTTTCCGGTCGTGACCATGTAGCCGACGCCGACACCGCGATCTTCCAGTGCCTGCCGGATCGCCATCACGATCGCGCCGGACTGACCGGCGATCGCGACCGGGCCCGCCTCCATCGTGACCACGCGGTCGTCGATGTTGGTGAACAGTTTTTCGCCGGCGCTCAGATTGCCAAGGCAATTCGGACCGGTGACGGCGAGGCCGGTTTCCCGGACCGCCTGTTGCAGCTCGGCGGCAAGCTTCTGGCTCTCGTCGTCCTGCAATTCGCTGAAGCCGGAGCTGACGATCGTCGCCGAACGGGCGCCGGCCGCGGCGGCGTCCCGGATTACCTGAACCGCGAAACGCGCCGGCACCAGCACGAGCACGTGATCCGGCTTGTCCGGCAGGCTGGCAAAATCCTTGTAGCAGGGGACGCCCCAGATCGTTTCGCGCTTGCTGTTGAGTGGATAGAGGCCGCCTTCGAACTTGTATTTGATCAGGTTGTTCCAGATGCGCTCGGCGTAATTGCCCGGCTTGTCGGTCGCGCCGACCAGCACAATGTTGCGCGGGTGCAGCATGGCATGAATATTCTTGACGATGCCGCTTGCATGCGATGATGGCGACCATTTACCTGACGTCGCATGGCTTAAACGAGCTTCCATAGGCGTACCGCTACCCTTTATTCATTTCATTGCCCGGAATAGGCGGTCGGCTGGAATCCGCTATTTTCCGAGACTTTTCGTCTCTTCTTATTGCTAGTCGGGGAGGGTGGCAACTCGCGCGGCGGGAATGCCCGCAGACCGCGATTGCTTACCAAGCCGGTCTTGGGCGCGAAGGAGAAGCAATACCGGCCAGAAGAACGGCAAGAATTCCGGTGAGGAAGATGCCGTCGAACGTTCCCGCGCCGCCAATCGAGGCGACCGGGGCGCCGAGGCCGCTGATCTTGTCGAGATTGAGCAGATCGGCCCCGATCAGCGTGCCCATCGAGCCGCCGATATAGGCGAGCGGAGCTGCGTATTCGCGGGACAGGATGAATGCAAGGATTGCCGTGGCTACGACGGGCGCAAAAACCGGCACCGCAATGCCGATCCCGTGCACCGGGGTCGCCATCGAATGGATGATGAAAGCGATGACGACGACCGCAATCGTTGCCTTGAGCCATAGCTGGTAGCGAAGCACGAGATAGGTGGACATGATGGTCGGTATTACCGCGCCGCCGACATTGACGGCGAGAACCGTGCCGGGCCATGAACTCACGAGTGGCACGACATATTGCATGCCGAAGAAATCAACGATCTGCCCCGACCTGACCGGCGGTCCGGGCAGGATCGTGACCGGAATATTGAAATAGCTGCCGACCAGCGAGCCGAACAACAGAACAAGCGCCATGCCCGGGCTGACCCCGAGCTTCATGTAGGCATATCGGAGAATGCGAAGCTGAATCAGGATGATCAGCCCGACAACCATGAAGACCAAGATGGAAAACAGTCCCGGCGTCAGCGGCAGATAATGCATCTGGGAGTCCATAGCGGTTAAATGCTTCAGCTTCGCTCTTTTACTTGGGCAACATCTCGGGGATCGCAAGACTTCCGTCATTGCGCAGAGTAAATTCGATGAAGCGAAAGAAGCTGCTGAACGACTCCCCGCACAGCGCAACGGCGAGAATTAGCGATTGAGGTGGAACGACATGATCACCCTTTATCATTGCGCGGCGGCGCGCTCGTTCCGGCCGCTATGGACGCTGGAAGAGCTTGGACTGTCGTACGAGCTCAAGATGCTGCCGTTTCCGCCAAGGGTGTTCGCCAAGGAATATCTCGGCCTCAACCCGCTCGGCACCATTCCACTGCTGCTCGACGGCGATACACGCATGACGGAATCGGCCGCGATCGCGCAATATCTGGTGACACGCTACGGCCCGACGCCGCTTGCGGTCGGCATCGATGAGCCTGACTTTGGCGCCTATCTCAACTGGCTGCATTTCGGCGAGGCCACCCTGACATTTCCGCAAACGCTGGTGCTGCGCTACACCGAGCTTGAACCCGAAGAGCGGCGCAATCCGCAAGTGGCCGCCGACTACACGAAATGGTTCTTCGGCCGGCTTCGCGGTGTGGAAGCCGCGGTCGCCAAGAGCGACGTGCTCTGCGCCGGCCGATTTACCGCCGCCGATATTTCCGTCGGATATGCGCTGTTGCTGGCGCACAGCCTCGGCCTTTCCGGGGAATTTGGCCCCGCCGTGGCCGCCTATTGGCAGCGCCTGCAGGCGCGCCAGGGGTTTCGCCGGGCGGTTGCGGCCGAGAAGCTCGCCGGCGAGCAGCAGAAGGTCGCGCCGCGCTCCTAGCGCCTGTCACGTCGCGTTTGCTTCAACCGATATCCACCCGGAACACCTTCATTGCCGGAGCGGGCCCCGGCAATATCCGGGTCAACGTTTGGCCGGCTGATTGTCCGACGCCCTGGGCAGGTGTTCGGAGGACGCGCGAACCTTTGCCAGCACCGAGTTGTAATATGCATCGCGGTCACGATCGAAGATTTGCTGGTGGGCGCGGAACGCAGCGACTCTGCCCCGGATTTCTTCGCGAAGCTCACTGTGACGAACCGGCGACGGACGCGCGGCCGCGACGAACTCGACAGGTCGTTCTGCCTTGGTGGGTTCATCCAGCGGAACGGACTCAAAGCGGCCTTCGGCTTCCGTCGTCTTCCCGGTGACGGTTTGAACAAACGCCATAGTCTGCGCGATCAGAAGATCGCGTTCTCTCTTCCACTTCATTCGAATACCTCAGCCCGCAATCATCACAGCAAAAAGCCGGTGATCAATCAAGCGGCGAACTCGCTGGAGGCCGTGGAACCGCGCAAATAGTCGATATCAAGCTCGGTCGCAGCGGCCGCATGGGCGAAGCCGGCTGCCAGGGAATACCAACCAATGCATGACGCCCGTCCGGGATCACTCACCTCCTTCGGATAATGTCTCATTAACCCCAACCGTCGACTAGTTGGCACAGACAAGCGGCGCCTCGTCGTCCCAGCGGCAGTTGCGCAACATTGTTAAAAACATTGCGGTAAGTAGCACGCGGGTGCCGGCGATGATGATGGCGGGTTCTTTGAGAGAAGCCTTAAGACTTGGTCAAGGGGTTATTAGGGAGTTTCATCCAACGTCGGCGGGAATGCGTCGCGCGGATTGGTCGAGATTTAATTGAGGGCAGTATCGTGCGAGCATTCTCGAGAATTTTTAACCGCTATTCTTTCGCAATTCTTGTATTGGCCGCCGCCACGCTGTCATACCAGATATTGATCACTCGTTTCTTCAGCGTCATGCTGTATTACCATTTTGCGTTTGCTGCCATTTCACTTGCCATGCTCGGACTTACTCGCGGGGCGATGGAGGTTTACGGCAAGCCGGCCCGCTACGCTCCCGAGCGGGTGGGAGTGGAATTCGCACGCCACGCTGCGTGGTTTGCGATCACCGGGGTTGGCGCAATGATTGCGTTTCTGTGCGTGCCGCTCGTGATTCCCGCAGAATACGTGCTGGTGGCCCTGGGGATCGCTACGGTCGCCTTCGTAAGGCCTTTTACCGAAAGTGGCGTCTGCATAACGCTTTTGTTGACGCGCCTGCCCTATAGCGGCGGTTGGCTCTATGCGGCCGACCTTGCAGGAGCGGCGCTCGGATGCCTCGGGGTTATCTTCGTATTGCTCGTCGTCGATCCTGTGAGTGCAACATTGGGGATCGGAGCCTTTGCCGCTGCCGCGGGCTGGATCGTGGTGCGGGATAGCGGAGACATCCGCAGCCTGCGTCTGAGCGGCGCCGTCGCGCTGACCCTGGCCGCCGCAACGGTCGTGCACACCGGACTTGATATTTCCGGCAAAAGCCATCTGGGCGTGTTCTGGGCCAAGGGAACTCAGCAGATCGGAACGCTGTTCGAGCGCTGGAATACTTACTCGCGCGTGAGGGTCATGGCGCTCGGCGAGTCGGAGCCGTTCGGCTGGGGTTTTGCCCACACGCCGGAGATAAAGATAGATCAGAACATCCTCGATATCGACGCGGGTGCGAACACGGTCATCACCCGGCACGATGGTGACATCGGCAAGCTCGCCTACCTGAAGGACGACGTCATCAATGCCGCCTACCTGGTGCAGCCCGCGGCCGACGTCGCGGTTGTTGGCGTGGGCGGCGGTCGTGACATTCTTTCCGGGCTCGTTTTCGGCGCCAAGCACATACGCGCAATTGAGATCAACCCCGCGATCTTCGAAGTCCTCACCGACAAGTTCGCCGATTTCTCCGGCCATCTCGATCGTCAGCCCGGCGTGTCGTTGGTCAATGCCGAGGCTCGCAGCTACATCAACCACTCATCCGAACGATACGACCTTGTGCAGATTTCGCTGATCGATACCTGGGCCGCAACGGCTGCCGGCGGACTAACGCTCACGGAAAACCGGCTTTATACCGTGGAGGCGTGGGATGACTTTTACCGCGCGTTGAAGCCGGGCGGGTTGCTGTCAGTATCGCGCTGGTTCGACCCGAACGGTCACCGTGGCGAGTTCTACCGCCTCATGGCGATCGCAGCGAGCGCGCTCCAGCGCCACGGCGTGCCCGCGGCCGAGCTATCGGATCATATTGTCGCAGTGAACGTCGACAACATCGTAACCTTGATTACCCGTCCAGACGCCTTCACCAATGCCCAATGGCAAGAGGCGCGCACGAGACTTCAGGCTCAAGGCTTCAAGATATTCCTGGGGCCAGACGTCACTTTCGACACGATCACGTCGACGCTGATGTCCGGCAAGGCAGACACGGCGTTCTTTGCCTCACTACTGGAAAATATCACTCCCTCGACGGACGACAATCCGTTCTTTTTCTTTACGGCGCGTTTCGGGAATCTTGTCACCAAGCCTTCGGCGACTCTTTCCAACAACAACGCGGCGATCAGCGTGATGCTGCTTTTGATCGTGGTGGCGTTTTGCGCCTGCGTGTACTACATCGTCACTCCGTTTGTCCGTCTCGCGAGGTGGATGCCACTATCAGCGCTGACGCCACCAGTAACGTATTTCTGCGCGATCGGCATGGGCTTCATGCTTATAGAGATATCGCAGATGCAACGGCTGATGATCTTCCTTGGTCATCCCGTCTACGGGCTGGCTGTCGTACTTTTCACCATTCTTCTCGCTAGCGGGGCCGGCAGCGCCACCGTGGGGGCGGCTTCTCCTCGGCCAAGCGCGGTCATCGCCAGGGTTGTCGCTCTCCTGACAACGCTCGCAGTGGCAGGGCTATTGACTCCCTTATTCACGACCTGGGCGCGATCGGAAGCTACCGACATGCGCATTCTGTTGTCGATACTGCTTCTGGCACCTCCGGCGTTCTGCATGGGAATGATGTTCCCGCTCGGACTGAGTGTCTGGCGCCGTCACTCGGAGCTTCTTCCGTTCTTCTGGAGCGCCAACGGGATTACGTCGATGCTTGGGTCGGTGTTGGGCATGGCCTTATCCATCGAATTCGGCATCGCCGGGACATACTCGCTGGGCGTGGGCTTCTATGTCGTCTGCGCATTGATGATCATCGTGGCAGGCCGCCAGGCGAGCCGTTTCTCCGGGTCCGCAGCGAGTGCGCTGGGTCAGGATGAAGTCGCCGCCGCGGCTGTTCCGGCGGCACCGTCGATTCAGCCGACGCAGGCCGAATTGGCAGCCGATATCAAGACCGACAAATCGCCCGGATCGACCGCTTCACCGGCGACGCACGCGCGCGCCGATGAAGGGATCCAGTAAGACGGCCGCTGGCGAGTACGCGCCGTCACAATATGCGCGAGGTCTTGTTGCCCCAATAGTGGTCACGCAACAGCCGCTTGTAGAGCTTTCCGGTCGGCAGCCGCGGCAGTTCGTCCTCAAAGTTGATCGAGCGTGGCACCTTTTGGCGCGACAGCGATTGGTTGCAGAAAAAAATCAGCTCCTCGGCAAGATACGGTCCCGGTGGAATCCCGGGCATCGGCTGCACCACCGCTTTCACTTCCTCGCCAAGGTCGGAATTGGGGACGCCAAAATCGGCGACAGGTAAATTATTCCAACGCGATCGGCCAGTGTAGCTATCTTTTGAATGCTGATCCGGCCGCGCATAGCAAATTTCGCTTGATCCCGGCTGGTTCTTGAACAGACTATCGGTCGAACTCATCTTGACCTCGCCGTCGACGGACGCCGCGATCGATCGCGGAAGGCAAACAATGGGGGCAGAATTGAGCGCGACTGAGAATACGGAGCGTCTAGCTCGAATTGTCGATATCCGCTCGCTGAGCGTTCTTGGGCCGGTGATCGTTCTACTCGCGGCCACTTTGTCTGGTTGCGATGGCAAACCAGCGGCGCCGCAAGCTGCGACCGCTCCGCCGCCTGTCACCGTCGCCCAGCCAACCAAACGCACCATCACGGACTGGGACGAATTCACCGGACGGTTTGACGCGGTCGAAGAGGTTCAGGTTCGCGCCCGGGTCGGCGGATTCGTCACCCACGTCGAATTCCGCGATGGCGCCTTCGTCAATGCCGGCGATCTCTTGTACATCATCGACCCTCGCCCGTTCGAAGCCGTCGCCGAGCAGGCCGATGGCCAGCTAGCGGACGCGCGCGCCAAGGCCGAACTCGCCAAGCGCGAACTCGACCGTGCGCTTACACTGGTTCAAACCTCGGCGGTCTCGGAGTCGACCGTCGACCAGCGCCGCCAGGCGCTGCAGGCCGCAAAGGCTGCGCAGATGCAAGCCGAAGGCCTGCTCAAGGCGGCCCAGCTCAATATCGAATTTACCCACGTCGCGGCTCCGATCGGCGGCAGGGTTAGCCGACATCTCATCAGCATCGGGAATCTTGTCCAGGGCAGCGAGGGCGGCTCGACGTTGCTGACGTCGATCGTTTCGCTTGATCCGATCTACATTTATTTCGACATGGATGAGGCGACCTACCTCAAATACAACCGGCTCTATTTCGAGGGCAAGCGTCCGAGTTCGCGCGAGAACCCCAATCCGGTCCAGGTGACGCTTAGCGGCGAGACCAAGCCGTCTCACGACGGCAAGGTGGATTTCCTTGATAACCGCCTCGATGTTTCGACCGGCACGTTGCGTGGACGGGCCGTAATTCCGAACAAGGATTTTTCGATTTTGCCGGGACAATTTGCCCGGGTCCGCCTGATCGCCAGCGCGCCCTACGACGCGCTGCTTGTGCCCGACACCGCCATCGCCACCGATCAATCGCGCAAGATCATCTTCGTGGTGAAGGACGACGACACCGTGGAGGCGAAGCCGGTCACCCTCGGACCGCTTGACGAGGGCTTGCGCGTGATCCGCGAAGGGCTGAAGCCGGAAGATCGCGTGGTCGTCGATGGCCTGCAGCGGGTGCGCGTCGGGGCGAAGGTGAGCCCGCATGCCCCCAAAGCCACCCCGTCAGGCGGCAAGACATGAACCTTGGCCAGCTTTCCATCAACAGGCCGATCCTGGCGATGGTGCTGTCCATCGTGCTCCTGATTGTCGGTGCGATCGCCTACACCACGCTGCCGGTGGCGGAATATCCGCAAGTCGTGCCGCCGACCGTGGTGGTCACCACGCAATATCCCGGGGCTTCCGCCCAGACCGTTTCCGACACCGTCGCCGCGCCGATCGAGCAGCAGATCAACGGCGTCGAGGACATGCTCTACCTCTACAGCCAGGCGACATCGGACGGCCAGCTCACCATCACGGTAACGTTCAAGCTCGGCACCGACCTCGACAAGGCGCAGGTGCTGGTCCAGAACCGGGTCGCGATTGCGCAGCCGCAATTGCCGCAAGAGGTTCAGCGTAACGGCGTCGTGACGCGCAAGAACAGCCCGGACATCCTGATGGTCGTGTTCATGCTGTCGCCCGACGACAGCTTCGACCAGCTCTATATCAGCAATTATGCGCTGCTTCAGGTTCGCGACCAGCTGCTGCGGCTTGACGGTATCGGCGACATCCGGATTTTCGGCGCGCGCGATTATTCGATGCGGCTGTGGCTGGATCCCGACAAGATCGCCAACCTTGGAATGACAGTGGGCGACGTGGTGGCCGCGATCCGTGCGCAGAACCTGCAGATCGCCGGAGGCCAGCTCGCCGCTCCGCCGATCGCGGACCGGGCCTTCCAGCCGAACCTCACCTTCACGGGCCGGTTGAAGGATATCCAGCAGTTTGAGGAAATCGTCGTCAAGGCCGGCGAGGACGGTCGCACTGTGCGGCTGCGTGATGTGGCGCGGATCGAATTGGGCGCGTTGGACTACACCACCAACAGCTTTCTGCTCCGCAAGACCGCGGTTGCGATGCTGGTGACCCAGCGTCCCGGCTCGAACGCGCTGGCGACCGCGAAGAGCATTTCCGATGAGATGGCCAAGCTCAAGGCCAATTTTCCCAAGGGGCTCGACTACAACATCGGTTATAATCCGACCGAGTTCATCGCCCAGTCCGTCAGCGAACTGATCAAGACGATCTATGAGGCGATGATTCTTGTCGTCGTCGTGGTGCTGGTGTTCCTGCAGGGATGGCGCCCAGCCATCATCCCGATCGTGGCGATCCCGGTATCGCTGGTCGGCACCTTTGCCGCGATGGCCGCACTTGGTTTTGCGATCAACAATCTGACCCTATTCGGCCTCGTGCTCGCGGTTGGCATCGTAGTCGATGACGCCATCGTGGTGGTCGAAAATGTCGAGCGCCATCTTCGCGACGGCATGAGCCGGCGCGACGCCGCGCTGCGCACCATGGAAGAAGTCGGTGGCGCGCTGGTTTCGATCGCGCTGGTGCTCTGCGCCGTGTTCGTGCCGACCGCGTTTCTCGGCGGAATCTCCGGACAGTTTTTTCAGCAATTCGCCATCACCATCGCGGTGGCGACCGCGATCTCCTGCTTCTGTTCACTGACGCTGTCACCGGCGCTGGCGTCGCAGATCCTGCAGGCGCATGAAGAGAAACGGCCAACTGCGCGCTGGAACCTGATAGGGCGCGGCTGGGAGAAGTTTACCGGGGCTTTCAATCGTGGCTTCGATTGGCTGTCCCATCGCTATGCCGGCGCGGCCGACTTCGTCATACGGCACGCGGCGGTGATGCTGCTGATTTATTTGGCGTTGATCGGCAGCGCCGGCTGGCTGCTCGTCACCACGCCGCAGGGGTTTATTCCGGCCCAGGATCGCGGCTATGTCATCGTGTCCGTGCAATCGCCGGGCGCGGCCTCGCTGGAGCGAACCACCGAAATCGTCCGCGAAGTCGAAAGGATCGCGCTCGACACGCCCGGCATCGTGCGCGTGGCGGCGTTCGCCGGACTGTCCGGCGCGACGCGGACCCAGGCCAGCAATGCGGCTGCGCTGTTTCCGGTATTCGAAGAACCGGAGGTGCGCCTGAAGAAGGGCTTGTCAGCTGCCAAGATCACGGGCGAGCTGCGCCGGCGGCTTTCCGCCCTCGAGGGCGCTTTCATCATCGTCATCCCGCCGCCTTCGATTCCGGGCATCGGCACCGGCGGCGGATTCACCATGCGCATTCAGGACCGGCAAGGCCGCGGGCCTGAACTTTTGGCGGCGGCAACCGACGAACTTGTCGCGGCCGCCCGCAGGACGCCGGGGCTGACCTCGGTATTCTCGCCCTTCACCGCCAATACGCCGCAGGTGTTCGTCGAGATCGACCGCATCAAGGCGCAGAAATTGGGCGTGCCGATTCAGAACGTGACGGATGCGATCGAGACCTATTTCGGTTCGACCTATGTCAACGACTTCAATATTCTCGGCCGTACCTATCACGTCACGGCGCAGGCGGACCTGCCATTCCGCAAAGAGACCGCCGATCTCGCGCGCTTGCGCACCCGCAACGCCGCCGGCAACATGGTGCTGTTGGGGAACGTCGTGGATTTCCGCAACGTCGCAGGACCGGATCGCGTTGCGCGCTACAATCTGTACCCGGCGTCGGAACTTCAGGGGGATACGACCCCCGGAACGAGCTCGTCGACCGCCATCGACCTCATGAAGCGGCTGGCCGAACAAACGCTGCCGAGCGGCTTCTCGTACGATTGGACGGACCTGTCCTACCAGCAGGTCACCGGCGGCAATTCGGGCCTCTATGTATTCCCGATCTGCGTGCTGTTCGTATTCCTGGTGCTGGCGGCGCAATATGGCAGCTGGAGCCTGCCGTTCGCCGTGATTCTGATCGTGCCGATGTGCCTGCTGGCTGCGACGATCGGGGTGCGGATCATGGGGCAGGACGTCAATATTCTCACCCAGATCGGCTTTGTGGTGCTGGTCGGGCTGGCCGCGAAGAATGCGATCCTGATCGTCGAGTTTGCCCGCGATATCGAACTCGAGGGCCGCGGGCGCCTGGAGGCGGTGATCGAGGCTTGCCGGCTGCGGTTGCGCCCGATTCTAATGACATCGTTTGCGTTCATTCTCGGCGTGCTGCCGCTGGTCGTCTCATCGGGTTCGGGGTCGGAAATGCGTCAGGCGGTCGGCGTGGCTGTGTTCTTCGGCATGCTCGGCGTGACCCTGTTCGGGCTGGTGTTTACGCCGATCTTCTACGTGCTGGTCCGCAACCTCGCGGATCGGCGGCACCTCAAAAAGCCGGCTCCCGCTGGCGCAGCGGTGCCATAATCGCCTTCGCTCCGCGACCCTACTATCGGCTCATTCAAAATGGGTGGGCAGGACGAAGGTTATAAAATAACATGTTCAGGAACAGGATTTTGGGGAGGTAAATATGAAAATGCGATTGTTGCCGGCGGCCGTCGCCGCATGCGGCCTGTTATTCGCTGTCTCGGCGTCGGCGCAAGGTGTCAAGATCGGCATTTTAAACGATCAGTCTGGCGTCTATGCGGATTATGGCGGCAAGTTTTCCTTTGAGGCGGCCAAGATGGCGATCGAGGATTTTGGCGACAGCCTGCTTGGCCAGAAGATCGAGATCATCTCCGCGGACCATCAGAACAAGCCCGACCTTGCCACCAGCATCGCGCGGCGCTGGTACGAGGTCGAAGGCGTCGACATGATCACGGAATTGACGACGTCGTCGGTCGCGCTCGCCATCCAGGAGCTGTCAAAGGAAAAGAAGAAGATCGATATTGTCGTTGGCGCGGCCACTTCACGCATCACCGGTGACGCTTGCACGCCCTATGGTTTCCACTGGGCCTACGATACCCATGCGCTTGCGGTCGGTACCGGCGGCGCGCTGGTCGAAGCCGGCGGTAACACCTGGTTTTTCATGACCGCCGACTACGCGTTCGGCTACGCGCTTGAAAAGGATACCGGCGATCTGGTGAAGGCCAAGGGCGGCCAGGTGCTGGGTTCGGTCCGCATTCCCTTGAACTCGTCGGATTTCTCCTCGTTCCTGCTGCAGGCGCAGAGCTCGAAGGCGAAGATCATTGGCCTGGCCAATGCCGGGCTCGACACCACCAACTCGATCAAACAGGCGGCGGAATTCGGCATCGTTGCCGGCGGCCAGAAGCTCGCCGGTCTGCTTCTGACGCTCGCCGAAGTGCACGGCCTTGGGCTACAGGCGGCGCAGGGGCTTGTGTTGACGGAAGGCTTCTACTGGGACCAGAACGACAAGACTCGTGCGTTCTCGGAACGCTTTTTGAAACGAACCGGACGCATGCCGAATATGATCCAGGCCGGGACCTATTCGGCGACGCTGCAATATCTGAAGGCCGTGAAGGCTGCCGGCACCAAAGATTCCGATGCGGTTGCGAAGAAGCTGAAGGAACTGCCGGTCGACGACATGTTTGCCCAGGGCGGCAAGGTGTTGCAAAATGGCCGGATGGTGCACGACCTCTATCTGTTCGAGGTCAAGAAGCCATCCGAGTCCAAGAAGCCGTGGGACTATTACAAGCAGCTTGCAATCGTGCCCGGCGACAAGGCGTTCCCCTCCGCCAAGGACAGCGGCTGCCCGCTAACGCAGTGATCGCAAATCACAATGTTAAGGAATCCGGCGTAGCATAGCGGAGACAGTGAAGGACGCAGGAGCAGGGCCCGAAGCGGTTTGAAATCGCCAAGGGTGTTGCAATAGTGACACGCGGGTCGGATTAAATGACCCGCGGCGGCGCGTTTTGTTGCAGATGCGAGCGCGCCGAGGCTACGTTCCGGCCAGCCAATTTGCCCCTCCGAGAGGAACCAATGAAGTCATATTGCGGCTACACGAAAATTGTCGGCAAGCTTCAGTTGCCTGGTCGATTGTGGTCACGGTCACTGCCGGCGATGGCAATGGCTTTGCTGCTGCTGCTGCTGATGCTGCCGATCAACACAAGCGCGAAGGCGGCGGTTCCAGCGGCGGGCGGAAACGGTACCCATGTCTATCTGCTGCGCGGCGTGCTCAATATCTTCTCCCTTGGTCTCGATGAGATCGCAGCCAAACTTGAGGCGCAGGGTATCCCCGTCACGGTCGTCAACTATCTCGGCTGGTCATCGCTCGCCGACGAAGCTGCAGCGGACTACAGGAGCGGACGGGTGCGGACGATCGTTCTGGTCGGGCACTCCTCGGGTGCAACAGTGCTGCCCGATATGGTGGCGCGCCTCGACCAGCTTGGCGCTCCCGTCAAGCTCGCGATTGGCCTGGACTCAGTATTTCGCACCAGCCTGTCGGGCCGTGTCGGGCGTTACATCAATTTCTACATCGCCAATGGCGCCGGCGAGCCTGTCGCGAGAACAAGGCAGCTGCGGGGCACGCTGGAGAACGTCAATGTGCAGAACGTCCCGGGCGTCGGGCACATCACCATCGACAAGAACGAGATCATTCAGCGGAGGGTGATCAGCGCCATCGATGCCGTTGCGTTCGGCAGCCGCCCGGCAGATGCGTCTGCAGCGCAGAGGCCGGAGGCGAGTGTGACCAGATAAGCCCGAGGCAGAGCGGTAACGGCGCGCAATTGAGCACAATCCTCAGGGCACACGCTCCATCAGACGATGAAACCGTGTTCCCGTCATGATCTCGTGCGGAGCACGCTAGCGGCCTCGGGGTGCGCCACAATTCCACCAATTCGACAGCCCTAAGGTGCGCCTCGCGCATCGAATGAGGTACTTTGCTCCAGGCGCGCCGATACCGGCGCGATATGATGGAGCTTGCAGCGTTTGGGATGGTTCGTGGAGCGCCTGATCAATCTGACGCGAACTACAGCGGCCGTTCTTGGAGCGATGCTTTGGGTCCCGCTCTTACATGGCGGCCTTGATCCGGTGGTGGCGGGTCCGGTCGCGGTGTCGAGCGAGGCCGCCGCGCCGCCGCAGGACAGCCTTCCGCCGGCGGTCGAACTGCACGGACGTGCCTACCTGTTCCGCGGCGCGCTCGGTCCGTTCTTCTCGCGCGGGATGGATCGGCTGACGGAGCGGATCGAGGACGCCGGGATCACGGCGAATGTTTACGAGTTCACGATTTGCCGGCTCATCGCCGAGCATGCGATTCGTGAATATCGGGAGAGCGCGGCCCCGATCATTCTCATCGGGCACTCAATGGGCGGGTTTTGCGCGTTGAAGTTTGCGGAAATCCTTGAGGCCGAAGGCATCCGGGTCAGTCTGGTTGTCGCCATCGATCCAGCTCATGTCACGCCCAATGTCCCGCTCAATGTCGAGCGCTTCATCAATATCTTCCTGTCGAAAAGCGTTCTGGGTGGAGGCGACGTCAAGCCGAAGCCGGGCTACCGCGGTCACTACGCGAGCTTCGACCTTTCGGAGCACGATGAAGTTTCGCATATCAACATCGAAAAAATGGACGCGGTCCACGAGCAATTACTTACCAAGATCGTGCAGCTTGCGACGACTTCGGCGAAAGCCGAGGGCGAAACGGTGCCCATCCGCTTTGTCGTTCCCCCCAAATCCACAATCGAGCTGTGGGACAGTGGTATGCCGGTGTTCGCTCGTCCAGGGGATAGCTTGCAGTCGATCGCTGCGGCCTACCACGTGCCGCTGTGGTCGGTCACCCAGATCAATAAGGGAGCGGAGCGTACACCGCTGGTGCCGGGCGAACGCGTCGTCGTTCCGCGCCACCTGGTACCGCTGGTTGAGGTCTCGGGGCCGCCGCCGCCGAGGGCGTCGACGCCACGGTAGCCCCACGCGGTTGCAATATTGCGCTTCCGTTCAGCGCTGCGGCAGGAACGGCACCAGCATTGGAACGCGGCGGCAGTAGGGTCCGTAAGCCTCCGCGCCGAGTTCGTTGGTCAGAAAGCCTTCCTCCATGCGTGCCTTCTGCCAGAGGCCGAAGGCGATCAGCAACGTCCCGAGCATTGCGGTCGCCGTCCCGACCGCAATGCCTGTCGCGATCATGGCGGCGATAAGCCCGGTATAGATCGGATGACGAACCAGCCCATAAGGGCCGGTATCAATGACCCGGTGGCCTTCCTTGCGCGTGATGGCGTTCGACCAGAAACGACCGAGATGAATTCGCGCCCACCAGGTGAACAGGCAGCCCGCTGCAGTCAACGCTGCAAGCAGATAGATACCGCCCGTGCCGATCTGCCATAACGGCCTCTCTCCCAGGACGCGCGCTGTCCACGGCGTCAGCAGGATGGCCCCCACGAGAATGGGGATGCGATAGGCCCGAGAGTCCCAGGTCCTGACGTGCTTTTCGGTTCGGGCAGAAAAGAACGAACCCACGCCCCAGCTGATGAGCCACGCCACCCAGATAAGGGCCAGCAATTGTGTGGGCCAGTTAGCGGTCCATCCGCTCCAGACAAAGGCAAGAAATTGGTTCGGATCATGCGTCATGGATGAATTATATTCCTGATTGGACGGCGCTGGCAAATGCCGGAAAAGCCGAGGTGGAGGCGGGAGTTACAACCCCGGCGATTTGCCGCGAGCGCCGAGAAGATAGGCGATGGTGTCGCGCAATGCAGGCTCAACAGGGCGGGGTGCATAGCCAAGCTCGTGGCGCGCTTTTTCGATCGACAGCTCCGTCGCCCGCAACGCGATCCGGACGCCTTCAGCCGTACCGGACGGCGGACGGTGCGTCACATGATCGGCTACGAACTCCAGCATCGTTGCGGCCACTTCGGCCACCCGGCCAGGAACTGGAATGGAGACGTAGCGGCGGCCGCTGATCGTTGCCATCAGCTGCAGAATTTTCTTCAGCGAGATGCTTTCGCCGCCGAGTATATAGCGATGTCCAATTCGCCCATGTTCCATCGCTAGAATGAGGCCCGCGGCGACATCGCGCACGTCGACCAGATTGACGATGAAATCGAGATACATTTGAACACGCCCGCTCAGAAAGTGTCGGAGCATTGCCGTCGGCGGCGTGAGGTTGTGATCATGAGGTCCGATCGGCATCGTCGGTGTCCCGATGACCAGCGGAAATCCGGATGCGGCGGTCTGCGCGGCGAACTGTTCGGCAAGCATTTTTGAGCGCGTGTAGAGACCTGGCATTTCCTGGGACGGCAGCAGGCAGGGCTCGCTGGCTGCGTCCGGTAACGGCGATGGTCGGAATAGGATGGATTCGGTCGAGCAATGCAGGAAACGAGCGATCCCGCGCTTGCGCGCGGCAACGATCACGACTTCCGTGCCGCGGTAATTCACAGCGCAGAAATCGCTCTTTTGAGGTATCCACATACCTGGAAGGCCAGCTAGATGGTAAACCTCGGCGACGTCGCGGACGGCCTCGTCCACCAGATTCGGATCGAGCACCGAACCCGCGAGATATTCGACGTCCGGGACGGCACAAATCGGGGGGCGAAGATCCAG
>DASQOU010000018.1:0-8508 GCA_035644295.1 Bradyrhizobium sp. | reverse complement strand
GCCTGGCTGGGAAACCAGGGCGACACCACGATCAGCACGCCAAGCAGCATGCCAAGCCAGTCTTCCCATGTTCGATGAGTATTGAAAAACCGAAAATCCGACATCGTAAACCTCCCTCAGCAGAGGCATACGTCAGCGGCTGGCGAGCATGACACTCCGACTGTCAGGCGACCGATCCGGCCGCATCGGGGGCGTATGTCTTGTTGATCACGTAGGGAACCCGCTGTCTTCTGACAAGGCGGACCAGCGCAATTTTGTCGCCGTTTCGGCCAGCTCGTTTATCTGCCGGCGCCTTTGCCGCACCGCGAAAACGAGGCGCATCGCCCGCATCTTTCGCCGCCCTGAATTTTACCCGCGACGTAATCGACGCCCATCGTTGGTGACGCAATCATCGCGGCGAGACGGGCCCTTCGGCTTCGTCACCCACGCATCGTTTACGAAGGATTACAGCCATGGATCGACGCAGTCTACTGAAGTCAGCCGCTTCGACCGCATTGGGCGCCGGCCTGCTGGCGGGCGGCACCAATAACGCCATCAGCGCGCAAGCCTCATCTCCGAAAGTGAAGCCGCGCACGGGCGACTACATCGAGACCTCAGACGGGGTAAAACTCGCCTACACCGATTGGGGCGCAGGCAAGCCGGTCGTGTTCGTTCATGCCTGGGCGCTTCCTTCGCCGATGTGGGACTACCAGGTCGGCGCGCTCTCTGAGCAGGGCTTGCGGTGCATCGCCTATGACCGCCGCGGGCACGGCCGTTCGAGCAAACCCAACTTCGGCTATGATTGCGACACGCTCGCCGACGATTTATCCGCGCTGCTGGCTGAGCTCGACCTGAACGGCGTGACGCTGGTCAGTCATTCCTTCGGCAGTGCCGAGGTGGTGCGCTATCTGAGCCGGCACGGCGCAGGCCGGATCGCGAAAATCGTGCTGATTGCGCCGGCGGCGCTGCCGTTCGTGACAAAGACGGCCGACAACCCAAACGGCATTGCCGCCGAACAATTGGAGTTTTTCCGGACCAAGGTTTTGCAAGCCGACTTTCCGAAGTGGCTCGAGGACGGCAAGAAGGCTTTCTTTGTCGCCGAGACCTCACCGAGCCTGCAGGACTGGGTCAAGGAGTTGATGCTGAGCACGCCGCTTCCGGTCGCGATCGAGACCAACCGGCGCATATGCTCGACCGACTTTCGCAAGGAATTGCCCGGAATCACCGTGCCGACGCTGATCGTCCACGGCGACAAGGACGCCTCGGCGCCGATCGACCTGACCGGGCGGCCCACGGCCGCGCTGATCCCGAAGGCGCAGTTCAAGGTCTACGAGGGCGCCCCTCACGGGATATTCCTGACCCACAAGGATCGCCTCAACGCGGACCTGCTCGGCTTCATCAAGGGATAGATGGAGCAAGGTTATTGGTGTGCGGTTGAAGCCGTTGCGCCACCCTTCCCAAGTGAAACGCTGTGACGCGCGGGGCCTTCAGCTCGGAGGAAGGCAAGTGACGGCGGTATTGCAGAAGCCGGGATCAGGAACTTCTGCGTTTCGACGCAAGGCAGGGACTTCTGCGTTTCTACGCAAGAAAGCCGACGCATATCCCTTCGAACCCCGCGCATCCGTTCGCCGTTGGGGCTTCGGCGTTATCGAGGGCGCGATCCCGCTCTGCGCAAGGCGCAGTTTTCTGGCCATCATTAACGAAGGTTTGGAGCCGCCTTTGTTTTCGATCTGCTTCGCCCGCGCGATGTCGGCGAAGGCGCGGTCGAATTTTCGCAACCGATAAAACACGATGCCGCGGTCTATGTAGGAAGCCGAAGATTTCGGATCGAGCTGGATCGCGTGATCGAGGTCAGTAATGGCGCGGGTCAGCTCGCCCCTGCGGTAGGCGGAAATCCCCCGTTTGCGGAAAAAACCGGCGTCGTTCGGAGCGGCCGGATCGGCAGGAGTGCCGGCATTGAACGCCGGGACGCTCTCCAGATTGATCAGCGGCATGGTGGCACTTGCCAGGATCACATCACCGGGGACGGCGCTCGCTCGTTTCGCGCGCATGGCACTCTCGACCGCCTGATCAGGAGGATCTGCCGGGCTGACGGCCGCGATACTGGCCGATACATGCGCCGTGACATCGATGTTGTTTGGCGGAGCGACCAACGCCATCGAATTGTTTGGCGGAGCAACCAATGCCATCGACATCGACATGTGCATGAACAGCAAATAGCCACCGACCGTCGCGATCGAGACTCCGGCGAACGCCATCACGCCGGAGGCAACACGGTGCACCCTGACGGCGATGGGACGCGCAGATGTCAGACCCCGCTCCTGTCGGGCGAGCGTCATCAGATGGTCGTAGGCCGCGCGCTGTTCTGGGTCGGCAAGGATTTCGTTGGCGCGGACGATCTGCCTGAACTTCAGCGCAGCGTCGGGATCGCCGGGCCTGAGATCGGGATGAGCGCCTTTGACGGCCCTGCGAAATGCGACCCTGAGATCGTCAGCGTCATCGCGCGGCAAGGCCCCGAGTAAATCGTAAAGCGTGTCCATCGCCGCTCTCGCTGCAGGATACGCCTCCGACCGGATTCCCGCCGCGAACTTTGCTGCGGAGTACGCATCCAACTAAAATTTCTCACCGCCTGGGTAGAATGTTGATCCAGTAGGGCGAAAAAATGACTTTCCGAGCGCGCCGGCCATCTTTCGATGAGGCGTCTCGGCGTTTGGCGAAGTGTCGCTATCGAGCGGGTGAGGCTTCGCATCTTGTTGCGGCCTGCAGCAGCCGCAAACGTATGCGAGCGACTTTTTCAGCTTCTTTGTAGCACTTTAGCTCGTATTCGAGCTTCAGGCGGATCCACTGATCGGGATCGAGCGTCTTCAGGTCTGCCCGTCCGAAGCCACAATCTGGCGCGGGTTGTGCCACAAGCAAGGCGCGATCGAGACGACAGTTTTGTGGCTCAGTCGGCGAAGCCGCAGAGGTGCTGACCGGGTCAGACTTTGATTCAACCGTCGAACCGGGCGTACAGCCGGAAACCGCCATTGCGTAAATAGCCGCCATTCCGAGGGCAGCAAGGGTTCGGCGCGTGGTCCGCCGTGAACATATTCTGCAATGGTCGCTCATCGCTGTCTGGCCGAGCCTTGGCACGTGATCCCGAAAATCTGGACGAGACAACAATTCAGTTGCTCGCTCCAAACTCAAATCATCGCCGGCACCGGCTCGATCGTGACCACCCTTCGCAAGTCAGGCGAAACCTTCGCCTCTCGCGGGCCGCGCACATCGCACGACGAACCTCGTGCAGCAATGGCGCCTGGGCCGCCGACCAAGCATGATGACTGTGAATGCAAAGCTTGAAACAAATATGAATCGCCCCTCGATGAACCGGTCAGCCGAATAGTTTCGCGGAGTGCGCCACACCGGACGGGCCGGTGGCTTGATAACCCAGCGATCTCCAAGCGAAATTTCCCTTAAGGACTGCCGCGCGTGACGGACAGCCAACGCGGGCGGCCCTCAGTTTGGCCTTCTTCGACCATTGAAGGGGCGTGGTAGCGCCCAAATAAGCCCTCAAACGGGACCGCCAATGAAGGGACCCAGCGCTTACGACAATCATGCGAGTTAGTAAAAATGGTACGCTATGAATCGATGTCTGGGGACGAGCTTCAGTCCCTTCACGAGCCAGCCGCCAGTGATTCCGCAGAGGATGCAACCCACACGGATAAGTTTCGTGCACAAATGCACAATTCACAGCGGCTAAACGAATATTACAATCAGGTCGTCGCCGAGATACTCGCCTCGTTGGAGCGAGTTCAAGACGAAGCCAGTTGAAGCGTGCTGAAGGGGTGGTGGATAGGACGTCGCGCTCTATGGCCGCGCGCCAATAGAAGCTGAAAGCATTTTGGTTCCGATGGCCTCCCGGCTTCGTTTCGGGAGGCCAATTCCTTCTCACGCGCCCTCGATGCCTGCGTTGGGAATTTTGCGTTGAGTAGGCCGAAGATGAGCGCGCCGGGCGCGCGCCCGCGGCATTCAGATTTCCGTCACCACACCGACGCCGCGTAACGAACAAGCCAGAACCGCGATTTGATCGCAAACATGGCGGAGTCTTGGCGTTTGGTTCGATTTGCAGCAGCGAAGTTCAACGGAGTCAAACAATGTCAACGTCGCACAAGGACAAATCGGGCCGGAAGCCCCGCCAGCGCGGCCGGAAGGGGGAGCAGCGGCGGGAGCCAGCTGAACAGGCGCAAAGCCTGAAGCTTGAGCAGCGGGATGATGATCAAACCAATCTCACGGTTGCGTCAACTGACGCCCCCACGAATGGCGCAGCCGCCCCAGTCACGAACGGCGCAGCCGCCCCAGTGGAGGCGCCTCTGGTCGGCGAAGTCCTGCCGCCAATCGGCGCAACCGCGCCGGCGGACCGCGGTTCCGTCACCATTCGAACCATCGCTGCGGCCTACGGGGACTACACCACGCGGTCGTTCGAGGAGGGCACGTCTTTTGTCGCGAAACTCATGGGTGTGCGCTCACTCGACAAGGCTATCGAGGTTCAGACCGAATTCGCAAGGCAGGCTTATGCGAATTTTTTCGTCCAATCGCAGCGGATTTGTGAACTCTACGGCGAGCTTGCCAAGCAGGCCTTCAGGCCCTGGGAACGCTTCGCGGCAAAGGTGACCCAGGGAGGGCGCCAAATCTGGTAGCGGCAGGGCGCAGTAAATCGCTGCCTTGGTGCAGGCCGTGCGAAACAGGGGCCCCGGATTCTCCGGGGCCTTTTTTTGGCCGGCCGCGCCGGACTTTTGGGTTCTCTCGCAAACCAATTTGGATTAGTCGCGTTCCTGGATTACTTATCGACGTCTCGTCCGATCTGACTAGCCGCGGTGGGTCGTCTCGCGCCGATTGCGCGGATTTGGATTTTCAAGGGGAATGCCGGATGTTGGATCAGATCAAGGGCAATGAGACGTCGTTCCACCTGGAGGAAGCGACCATTGCCGATCTGCAGAAGGCGATCCGCGCCGGCAAAACCACCCTTGTCGAGGTGGTTCAGCGATACATCGATCGCGCACGCGCCTATAACGGCACTGCCTGCCTTCTGCTGACGGAAGATGGCGCCAACGTCCCGGAGGCGAACGGTGCGGTTCGCGCCAAAACGGCGCTGCGATTCCCGACTGAAACCGTAAAGGCATCGACGATCCTGCCGGACCTCGACAAGTACAAGGGAACGCCGCTCGAGTTCGGCCGCATGGAGCCGACCGCCTCGGACCCAACCGTGCACCAGCAATACGGCATGATCGTAGGCCAGCCGAACGCGGGACAGGTCAACGCGATCGGTACCTTCAATATCCGCGGCGAGCGTTCGGTTACCTGCAAAAGCGAGTACGACCTTCACCCCTCGAAAGGACCGTTGCCAAAGGGCGCGCCGCCGGTCTGCGAGTTTTTCCGGCAGCAGCCAGACGCATTGGAGCGCGCCGCCGCGCTCGATGCGCAGTACGGGCGAAATCCCGATCTTGAGAAGATGCCGATGTACGGCGTTGTGTTCTCGTTCAAGGACTCGTTCGACACCGCCGACATGCGCTCCACTGGCGGAGGCGACGCCGCCTACGATATCGATTTCCCGGCCCGGGACCATTTGCTGGTCCAGCAATTGCGCAGCAAGGGCGCGATCATTTTCGCCAAGGCGATCAACACCGAGTACAACGGCCGCGCCGGCGATCCCGGTGGAAGGAACCATCCAGAAAAAGTGCTCGCCTCGACGTCGGGACATCAGCGCAGCAGCTGGGGCGGCAACGCGGTCAACCCTTATGACACCACGCGCGCTGCCTCATTGGGGTCAAGTTCGGGGTCGGCGCTGTCGGTCAGCACCAATCTCGTGATGGCGAGCCTCGGCGAAGAAACCCGTGCCTCCTGCCGCGGTCCGTCGAACCACAACGCGATCGCGCTCATTCTTCCGCACAAGTCGATGCTGGGTTTCAGTGGCGGCGCGATCGGCGCCGACGTCCATTGCGACCGCACCGGCATTCATGCCCGCACGCTTGTCGACTGCGCCAGGATACTCGATGCCCTCAAGGACGCGGACAACGGCTATTACGATCCGCGCGATCCCTTTACGACAGTGCCGCGATCCTCGGTGATCGAGGGACCTTACGCCGGTTACGCCCGGATGCCGGGTCACGCCGGCGCGCTCCAGGGCATGCGGATCGGGGTCATTCGCGAATCCATGATCTACCCCAAGGGTTCGAAAACCGAGCAGCCGATCGTCTCCGCTGCGGCGCGCGAGATCAAGGAAGTGTTGGGCAGAAAGCTCGGCGCGACGCTGGTTGAATCCAGACACGCTCTGTGGGAACGCGACCCTGAGCTGGAGGTCATGGCGGTCGACTATACAAGCGCGCTGGCGCAGCTCATTCCCCTGATCATGCCGGACATCCTGTTCCGCCTCGACGGCAAGGGAAAGCCGCTGTTTGCGGATTTTGCCGATGCGATTGTGCCGACCGAGTTCTTGCCGGGAAAAGTCTTCGGCGGCGGCACCATGCAACCGATCGATTATTGCGTGGCGATGGCCGAAGGCCGCATCCCGCCACCATCCAACCTCGACATCGCAACTATCCAGCAGCAGGAGCTGTCGAACACATTCCGCTATCATCTCTCGCAATATTTAATGCGCCGCGCCGACGATTGGAAGGCAAGGGGTTTTCAGGAATCGCTGTCGGACTGGAAGGCTCTCAATGCCCGATCGAAGTTTTGGGGGGACGATCAGCGCGCGGCCTTCAAGAATTGGGAGGAGGTTGCGGATCCACGCAACAGGCTCGACGGCCGCCAGGGCGTCAACGAACGGATCATGCTGCGCGAATTGTTGCGCCGTGCCGACATGATGGTGATCCTGGAGAACAGGCTCGACGCCCTGGTACGCTTGCACACGCCCTGGGCGCCGGGGTTGATCGGTCATCCGCATCAATACGATATTCCCTCGAACCTGACGCCGGAATCGCTGATGGGACCGAACGCCGGTTTGACGGAAGTTCTAATCCCGGCCGGCTTTGTGAAGGTGACCTACGATCCGGTATTCAAGCTCAGCGACGACGGCAAGCGCTACGTGTCGGCGCCATCGAATGTGCCTACGCACCTTGCCGAGCCCGGACTTCCCTTTTCGCTGGTATTTCGCTGCGAGCCGGGCAAGGAAGATATCATTCTGAAAGTGGCGTCGGCCTATGAGGCAGCCTCAAAACGGCGAATTCCTCCGCCGGCTTTCGGGCCACTCCGGGCTTGATCAGCTGACTTGGTGCCGGATCGGCCAGCGGGTCGCGCCAATGTCGGGTTGGTGCTAGCCTCCTTGTGGTCCGCCGCACCGTTGATGTGCGCTTCCGCAAGGCCGCATCAGATGAAGAACCCCCCGGATCGCTTCGCTCTGTCAGGAAATCGTGTCACCGCTCACGCGCTCAATGTCGGGGATCGGATCAACACAACAGGCTTTGAGAAAGAGGCGCTGTCGGGGGTGCCGCTCGCCATCCGGGCCGGACAAGAGGGCGTCGCGGTTCTATTTCGCTACGGCGCGGTGGTATTTATCGATATGTCCGCCGAGGATGAAGCCGCCTGCCTGGAAAGACTGTCATCGCGGATCGGCGGCAGGTTGACGCCGCCCGAAGAGGAAACCGCGACGTTCGAACTTGCACGTGAGGGCGAGGATCAGGTGGCCGCGGGAGGACCGATCCGGGTTCGCGACCTGTCGCTGGCAAGGCTTCTCGTCATTTCCGACGTTCTGGCCAAGAGCGTCGTGCTCGCCCATGACGAGCGCGAAGTGGCAAAAGTGTTCGAAACCATCGAACCCTTTGTGCGGGAGCTGGCGAACTCCGGGAAAACCCGCCGAAATCGCCGGGGTATATTGAAGCTCATTGGAGATGCGCTGTTGGTGCAGCACAATGTGTCCGGCCGGGTTGCGATTGCGGAGAAGCCCGATGCGCTGTGGGACCGTCCGGATCTGGAGCGGCTCTATGCGCGTCTGGAGGACGAATACGAACTCAAGCAGCGGGTCGATGCGCTCAACCGCAAGCTTGCCGTGGTCGCGGAGACGGCCAACACGTTGGCCGACATCATCGATACCAGGCGGTCGCTTCGCCTCGAAATCATCGTGGTGCTGTTGATCGCGTTCGAGATCGTCATCGCCTTCTACCAGATCTATGCAGCCCAAAGGGGTCATTGAAATGATCGCGATACGCCGATGCCAGCAGTTTCGGCGATGTCCCTTGCGAAGAGCAGGGGCTTGAAATGCACCCGCGGCTGTTGTTCAGCGTGGCGCTGATCGCCGTCCTCTTTTGCTTCTGGCTGGTCATGACCAAGCCGATGTGCCGGGACGGCTTTGCCGCCTCGCTTGGCCCGCGCCTGGATTGGAGCTGCCTGGCCGATGGCGGTTAGGGCGGCACTGCGCCCTTTCCCCATTTGCGGGGAGCGGGTGATACGCGTTCACCCGCGCCCGCGGCCATGATTGTTTCCCGCTTGGTCCTGAAAATGCGCCAAGCTCTGACATTTTCGGCCACAATCGGCAGCGACGTTGTTCCCATGAGA
>DASQOU010000017.1:0-7045 GCA_035644295.1 Bradyrhizobium sp. | reverse complement strand
CCATGCAAGCATCACCAAATGAGACGCCGGTCTGGCACGGCACCACCATTTTGACGGTCCGCAAGGGCGGCAAGGTGGTGATCGGCGGCGACGGGCAGGTCTCGATCGGCCAGACCGTGATCAAATCCAACGCCAAAAAGGTCCGCAAGCTCGGTAAGGGCGACGTCATTGGTGGCTTCGCCGGCGCCACAGCGGACGCATTCACGCTGTTCGAGCGGCTGGAAAGCAAGCTTGAGCAATATCCCGGACAATTGACCCGTGCCGCCGTCGAACTCGCCAAGGACTGGCGAACCGACCGCTATTTGCGGCGGCTGGAGGCGATGATGATCGTCGCCGACAAGGAGGTTTCGCTGGTTCTGACCGGGACCGGCGACGTGCTGGAGCCGGAAGCCGGCGTGATGGCGATCGGGTCCGGCGGTAATTATGCCTTGGCGGCCGCACGCGCCCTTGTCGACAGTGACAAGGACGCCGAGGCCATCGTGCGGCGGGCGCTGGATATTGCCGCCGACATTTGCGTCTACACCAACCGCAACGTGACCATCGAGACGTTGCAGGGCGGCTGAACATGACGGCCTACGCGTTCCGGCCGATGTCGGCCGCCGACCTGCCGACGATCCAACGATGGCTCGGAACGCCTCATGTCTGCCAGTGGTGGCACGACCCCTCAGAGCAGTTCGAGCTCGTCAGCGGCGATCTCGATCATCCCGATATGGCGCAATTCATCGTCGCGGCCGATGCGCGGGAATTTGCTTATTTGCAGTGTTACAATCTGAGCGCCTGGGATACCGGTCTGGGTCCACAACCGGCGGGGACGCGCGGTCTCGATCAATTCATTGGCGAGGCCGACATGCTCGATCGCGGTCATGGATCAGCATTCATCAAGGCCTTTGCTGACCGGCTGCTCGCTTCCGGAACGCCTCGTGTGCTCCTCGACCCCGATCCCGCCAACGCGCGGGCGATCCGGGCTTACGAGAAGGCAGGATTTTGCCGCGATCGTCTCGTCGATACGCCGGATGGTCCGGCGCTACTGATGGTCCGCGATCCATGACCCTTGTGCGCAACACGCCGGCCAAGGCCGGTATCTCAGCCTGGCAATGGATGCTGGTCGCAGCTCTGCTGCTCGCCCTTCAGGCCTCGATCCTGTTTGCGATGGGCCGGCATCCGATGTGCCCCTGCGGTTATGTGAAACTATGGCACGGGGTGGTGCAGAGTTCGGAGAATTCGCAGCACATTACCGACTGGTACACGTTCTCGCACATCATCCATGGTTTCCTGCTCTATGCCGCGACCTGGCTCGCGCTGCCGCGCCTCGCATGGCCCGGCCGGCTGATCGTGGCGATGCTGATCGAGGGCAGTTGGGAGGTCATCGAAAACTCCAGCTGGATCATCGAACGCTACCGCACCGCGACGGTGTCGCTGGATTATTTTGGCGACAGCATCGTCAATTCGGTGTCCGATACGCTCTCCATGGTCGCGGGCTTTCTGCTGGCGCGAAGGCTGCCAGTGGCGCTAACCATCGCGATCGCGGTTTCCTTCGAGGTTTTGGTCGGACTTCATATTCGCGATAATCTTACCCTCAACATCATCATGCTGGTTCACCCGTTTGAGGCGATCCGGCAATGGCAGGCGGGGCCACCAATCATCTAACGCTGCTTGTGCCAACGTTATTCCAACATAGCTAGGACCCATGACCGACTTTTCTCCCCGCGAAATTGTTTCCGAACTCGACCGCTTCATCGTCGGCCAGAGCGACGCCAAGCGTGCGGTCTCTATAGCGCTCCGTAACCGCTGGCGGCGGCTGCAGCTTACCGGCTCCTTGCGCGAGGAGGTGCTGCCGAAAAATATCCTGATGATCGGGCCGACCGGGGTCGGCAAGACCGAGATCGCCCGGCGTCTGGCGAAACTCGCCGGCGCGCCATTCATCAAGGTCGAAGCCACGAAATTCACCGAGGTCGGCTATGTCGGCCGCGACGTCGAGCAGATCATCCGCGATCTCGTCGAAGTGGCGATCGCGCAGACGCGCGAACGAAAGCGCAAGGACGTGCAGGCCCGCGCGCAACTCGCCGCCGAGGATCGCGTGCTCGATGCGCTGGTCGGCGCCAACTCCAGCGCCACGACGCGCGACTCGTTCCGCAAGAAATTGCGGGCTGGCGAACTCAACGACAAGGAAATCGAGATCGAGACGCAATCTTCGGGCGGAATGCCGATGTTCGAAATACCGGGGATGCCGGGCGCGCAACTCGGCGCGATCTCGATCGGCGACATTTTCGGCAAGATGGGCGGCCGGAGTAAGACCCGCCGCCTCACCGTCGAAGATTCCCACGAGCTCCTCGTCAACGAGGAATCCGACAAGCTGTTGGACAACGATCAGCTGGTGCAGGAATCGATCAGCGCGGTGGAGAACAACGGCATCGTATTCCTCGACGAGATCGACAAAATCTGCGTGCGCGACGGCCGGGTCGGCGGTGACGTCTCGCGCGAGGGCGTGCAGCGCGATCTGTTGCCGCTGATCGAAGGTACGACGGTGTCGACCAAGCATGGCGCTGTCAAAACCGACCACATCCTGTTCATCGCATCCGGCGCGTTTCATATCGCCAAGCCTTCCGATCTTTTGCCGGAATTGCAGGGGCGCTTGCCGATCCGCGTTGAGCTGGCAGCGCTCACGCGAGACGACCTGCGCCGCATCCTGACCGAACCCGAAGCTTCGCTGATCAAGCAATATGTAGCCCTGATGCGGACCGAGGGCGTGACGCTGGATATCACCGACAGCGCCATCGACGCGCTCGCCGACGTTGCGGTTGCCGTCAACTCGACTGTGGAGAATATCGGCGCCCGGCGGCTGCAGACCGTGATGGAGCGCGTGCTCGACGAGATTTCTTTTGCCGCCCCCGATCGCCATGGCGAGACCATCCAGATCGATGCCGACTATGTCCAGAAGCATGTCGGCGATCTCGCCAAGAATGCTGATTTGAGCCGGTTTATTTTGTAACCCGTCCGATCTGGTGGTCGCTGCGTCTGGCGCGTTGCACATCACGCATCTGCCGTGTGATAGTCGCGCCTGACTTAGCCGCCTCTATCCGGGTGCCGAATGAATCTGCGTGTGCGGGAAGACCCCTGGCGCCTGATGCTTGCTGTCAACGCCGCCGTTTTGGTCGGGGTGTTCCTCCACAAGATCACGCTGCCGCCCTACGTCCCCTACATCCATCTCCTGGTCGATTATCATTTCGGATTCACCAAGCGCGCCCTGATCGGCGCGGTGGTATCGCTGTTTTCCCGGGAAGTGCCGGTGTGGCTAGTGTTCGTACTCGGCGGAACCGTCTGGCTCGTCACGGCGGGCCTTTTCATTGGCCTGTTCCGGCGCACCTTCGGCCTCGACAAAGCACACATGCCGCTGTTCGTATTCATGGCCGGCTCGCCGTTCTTTCTGAAGAACTTCATGCATACGCTCGGCCATTTCGATATCTATGGCTGCGCATTCGCGATTGGTCTGCTGCTGGTGCCGGCGCGTTCGGTCGCTTTCGTGCTGCTCGCAACGCTGGCGTCGATGGTCCTCATTCTGATCCACCACATTCATCTTCTGATGTATGTGCCGACCATCGCGGTCATCGTGGCGTTGCGTTATTATCTGGTGCAAGGTTTTGACCGGCAAAGTGTTTTGGTCGGCATCGCCGCCGCATCATGCGTCGGATTTTTGTTTGTTGCCGCGCAATTCCTGGGAAGGCCGGTGGTGCCCGAGGCGGAATTTGCAAGCTATCTCGGAAGCCGTATGGCCGATCCGAGCCGCACCAATCTTCTGAGTTTCAGTTACATCTGGTATCAGCCGCTTTCCAAGGAGGTCGCGGATACCTGGGCGCGCATGCCCTCCAATCTTCTGGGCGCGCCGATATTTGCATTGTTGATCTGGTTGCACTCACCGCTCTGGCGATATTTTGCCGACCTGATCCGATCGCTCGCCGAGGATTTGCACCGGCGCATCGTCATCGCCGCCATCGTGACAGTGAGCGCTCTTTATCTGCTGATGTTTGCAATCGTGTTCGATTATTCACGATGGATTTCGAACTGGGCGGTATGCCTGTTCCTGATCCTGCATGCGGTCAAGGCGCTCCCGGCCTCGCAAGCCGTGACGCCGATATCGGGTAATGATCGGAAGACCACTATCCTTGGCTGGATCCTGACGGCGATCCCGCGCGTCGGCATCGTCAGGCCGTTCTGAGATGATCCTTTAGATCCTCGATCGCCGGATTCGTACGTAAAGCGCGCCCTCGCCGCCGTGGCCAACATGCGCCTCCTCAAAGCCGATCACCAGCGTGCGGAATTCCGGCTGGCTCAGCCATTGCGGCACCTGGCGGCGTAGCACCCCCCGCTCGGATTCGACTCCCATTTTGCCTTTGCCGGTGATGACCAGCACAAAGCTCAAACCGTCGAGGTGGGCGCGCTGCAGAAAGCCAGCGAGCGCGCGGTGCGCGCGCGTCTGCGTCATCCCATGCAGGTCGAGCCTGGCTTCGATCTCCTTTCGTCCGCGCGACAATTGCGAGCGCTCGCGACGCCCAAGCGGCGCCAACGGCGGCGGCGCTGGCTTTGGCATTTTCGGAAGGCTGGCGGCGGGAACTGGTTTCGACAAAGCAGGCTTAGCAGCAACGCGCGCTGCGGTATCCGATGAAACCGCTTCCGGCTTTATCGCGCGATGTTTCTTTCGCAGCGGCTTTGTCTGCCTGGCGATGCTATCCCACAGCGCGCGCTCCTCGTCGCTCAGGTGGCGCTTACGGCGTGGCGCAGACAATTCCGGAATCGAGGGCGGGCGTTTCATCGGCTGCGGCGATACTGGCTGAGGTGACGGTGGCGATGCACTTCGCGACCTGGCTTGATAACGGGGCGGGCCTCCGGCAGCGGCACTTTGCCGGCTGCGGCTTGCGCGGCCGCTGCGGGAGGCGGTGCAGCATTCTTTACAGGCTCCGCGACACCGGCCGCACCCTTGGGATTTGAATCGGCAGACATGTCCGGCGTCGTCACGCCATTCTTCTGATCTTTTTGCGGATCTTTCAAAGGATCGACTTGCGGAAATAGTTTTGCAATCTTCTCGGAGGGCCGAGGATCCGGCACCGGCATTTTGCGCCCCCGGGTGAGCGGATCGAGGCTCTTCGGCACCAGAATGACAAAGCGCATGCTGTGGCGAAAGCGGCCAGCCACCCGCCCGGCGTCCACGCCGGCGCCGTAATAGATGTCGGCGCGCGCGGGTCCCGTGATCGCACTTCCTGTATCCTGCGCCACCATCAGCCGGCGGAACGGCGTCTTCGATAGTTCCGATTCGATCGGCAGCTCACCTTCGATGAAAAACGGCGTGCCGTAGACGTGCAAGGACTTGTCGACGGCAATCGATCGGCCCGGCGTCAGCGGCACGCCCTGCGCCCCCACCGCTTCGTCCTTGTCGGAAAGCGTTACCTCGCGAAAGAACACGTAGGACCGGTTCTGCCGGCGCAACTCCTTGGCGCCATCAGGGTTCTGATCCATCCATTCCCTGATCCGCTGCATCGACATCTCCTCTTTCGGGATAATGCCGCGATCGATCAGGATGCGCCCGACGGGCAAATAGGGGTAGCCGTTATGCGCGTCGTAATTGATGCGGACGGTCGAGCCATCTTCGAGATGAACCCGCGCCGAGCCCTGGATTTGCGCGAACAGCAAATCGGTTTGATCCTTGAGCCAGCAGATTTCGAGGCCACGGCCGGCAATCGCGCCGTCTTCGATCTCGGCCCGATCGTAATAGGGCACGAGCTTGCGACGGCCGATCTTGCGAAACACCTGCCCCTTGTTGGGCAAGCCGACCGCACTCTGATTGAGGCCGCGGACGAACAAATTCGACGGGCGGCGATAGACCGGCACATTGTAGATTTCGGTCTGGGTCCGGGAACCGTCGATGACGGGCTCGTAGTAGCCGGTGACGAAACCTGCATCTTCCCCGAGCCGCGAGATTTGCAAAGGCAAAAAATGCTGCTCGAAAAAGGCCCGTGCTCTGGCGCCATCGGTGATGTCGAGCGCCCTGGCGGCCCGGCATGGCTCGCGCAGCGAGGTCCCCAACGCCTTGGGGTCGGCGGGAGGTTTCCGTTGCCGGGCAATTGACGCGCAGCTGATACGAAAGGCCTTGTACGCCAACAGATGATCGTCGCCGCCCCAGCCTGCGATTTCGCTCCATGCCAGCGGTGAATACTGGCTGCCACTGATCTCGAGCGGCCACTCAAGCCGCGGATAGGGAACGGGACGGGCCTTTGGAAGATGCGAGCGCTCACCATGCGAGCCAGCCGGCGTATGCGCTCGAGGGGCCGCCATCGCCACAAACGGCGCGAGCGTTGACGCGATAGCGATCACACAAAACGCGGCGACCAGTCGCCGCACGCGAGCCGTGTTAGTGAGCGCTTCCGGTGCCAACCAGCTTCCAGTTCGGATCGCGTGATGCGGTGTCGCGGGCGAATGTCCAAACATCGGTGATATCGGTGACCTTGTCCGGATTGCCGTCGACGATGGTACCGGTCTTGTCGCGGGTGACCGAGATCATTTGCGACACAAAGCGAACGGTGAGCTGGGCTGCGCGATCGCGGGCTTCGGCGCTGACGATTTCGGCCTTGTCGATCGACACGAAGCGGGTCTCGGTCTTTTGCTCCTGCCTCTCGCGCTCCTTGATCGCGGCCTCGAAGCTCTCATAGACCTCGGGCGACAACAGATCCTTCAGCGCGCGGCGATCGCCGTTGGCGAACGCCAGCACGATCATTTCGTAGGCACTGCGCGCGCCACTGAGAAAATGACGCGGATCGAACGAGGGGTCATGGGCTGCAATCGCATCAAGACCCTGGGCCAGCGGGGTGCCGGGCTCGGCCAGGCCCTTCCAGCGATCGGTCGGCGGCGCTACGTCGGCCGTCGGCGCCAGCGGCGCCTGATCGATCACCGCCCCCGGCATCGGGACGACGTTGTTGTCCTGCGCGCCCTGCACGACATTGCGCGCGGCGCGATCATATGGCGGCCGTTCGTTTCCGGTGCGCTGCCCGAGGACATT
>DASQOU010000016.1:0-2368 GCA_035644295.1 Bradyrhizobium sp. | reverse complement strand
ATGCGATCCTGGTCAGCGACATCGGTGTGCACCACAATTGGTTGTTGAGTTTTTGCAAGCCGAAGCGCCCGGATTCGCTGATCGGCTCGATGGGCTTTGGCCCGATGGGTTTTGGCGTTGCCGGCGTGATGGGTGCGAAATTCGCGGCACCCGATCGTCCCTGCGTGTCGGTCTGCGGCGATGGCGCCTTCTTCATGCATGCGAACGTGCTCGGCACCGCGGTCGAATACGACCTGCCGGTCGTGTGGGTGGTGTGGAATAATTATGCCTATGCGTCGATCCGCGGCCTGCAGCGCGGCTATCTCGGCGGCCGCGAGCTCGCGACCGACTTCCACGATCCGAAGACCGGCGCGCGTTACAATCCGGACTTCGCCGCGATGGCGCGCTCGGCCGGCGTGACCGGCGTGCGCGTCGACCGCGCCGCCGATCTGGCCGAGGCGGTGCGCAAGGGCATCGATGCGCACAGGCCTTATCTGATCGATGTCGATATCAGCGCCGACGTCAATCCGGCCGGCGCCGGAGTGTGGGAATTGCCCGGCCTTGGGCAGAGCAAGCCGTCGATCGGCACACGCTACGTGCCGGCGTAAGCGTCGTGTAGGGCGGATTAGCGCCGAAGGCGCATAATCCGCCTCCTTGAAACAGAAAAGCGGCGGATTACGCTTCGCTTCTGTAACGGGCCTCGACGAGTCAATCCCTTTTTTGCGTCATCCACTCGCCGGGGTCTTGCTTCTGTACGGGGTCGGCGCGGAGGCCGCCACCTGATGGGGTCTGAAGAGGATGAGGCCGGCCAATCTAATCCGCGTGGGCATATCGCCACGGCGAAGCGTGCGGTCTGACCTGATCCATCGTCCCGGCGAAGGGACTTCGCTTCGAGCTGGCTTGGTGTCGTGACCCGCCCGAAAACTCTCGAGTTCTCCCTGTCAGGCTGCCGCAGCAGCGGCGTTAAACGGTGTTCCATCGGCAAGCATGCGATGCATGATCACCGCGAGTCTGCGCGCCAGCGCCACCTTGGCCTTGCTCATCCCGGCGCGCCTGGCGATCCGCATCGCCCAGCTCTTGAGCTGCGAGCAGCCCTTGATTGGCTTGGTCAACATGATGTGAGCGGCCTCATAGAGCGCTGTGCGCACCGAGCGATCGCCGATCTTGCTGATCCGGCCGGTGAAGTCGGTCTCGCCGGATTGATACTTCTTCGGGGTCAACCCGAAATGCGCGCCAACCTGCTTCGACGATTTGAACCGCCCCGGATCGTCGATCGCGCTGGCAAAGGTGAGCGCCACGATCGGACCAACCGTCGGCGTCGTCATCAACAGCCGGGCCTTGGCATCGTGGCGCGCCATCGAGCGAACCTGCTTCTCGAAGGCCCTAAACTCGCGCAGCAGAACCGCGTGGACCGAAAGCAGTGCCTCGGCGATCATCTCCAGGCTCGCATGGTTGTCCACCAGTTTGCGGATCCGCGCCGCGAAGCTCAGCTTCGTCGTCTTGCCGACCTTCAGCCCGAAGCCGCGCAAGAGCCCGCGCAGATGGTTCTCGACATCCTGCAGCTTCGATTGCACCAGCTTGCGCGCCGTCAGCACCGCACGGGTCTCCTGCGCTACGATCGACTTGCAATGCACCGGCCGGAACCAGCCAAGCCGCATCAGCTGCGCAATCCCGCGCGCGTCGTTGCGATCAGACTTCACCGGCATCGCCTTGAAGGCATCCCGCACGTGCCGCGTCTCCAGCAACTCCACCGCAAGACCGGCTTGCTTCATTCCGCCATGCAGCCATTGGGACAGCGGTCCGGCTTCCAGTCCGATCCGGCTTAGCTCATAGCCCAGCGACCCGAACCAGTTGATCAACGCTTCCGGCTCGCTCGCCACCTTGCCTTCCCGAACAATCTTGCCGTTCGCATCCACAACGCACACGCTCGAGCATTCCAATGACACGTCGATTCCAGCATAATGGTCCATGGTCGTCCCTCGATGATGTTTGGAGCGGGCTTGCCCGACTCCGTTGTTGACACCATCAGTCTGAGGGACGACCGCCATTTGCGCCAAGCTAGCCGCGAGTGGCGGCTTGCTCGGTCGGCCCGTTACCCCATCTAATCCGCCCTACTGCGAGCTGCGAGCCCTACTCCATCGGCGCGTGGATGGTCGGATGCTTCAGCGCATTGGCGTCGAGCTTCTTCTCGAGCATTTTTTCGTTGGTGTAGACGTCGAACATCGCCTGGATCGCGGCGAAGTTCGGCGCGCCACCCGGCTCGCGCGCGAAGTCGTTGCCCTTCAAGAGATACGTATCGAGCACCGCGACCGGCGCCTTGGTGATCTCGCTCACCACCTTCATGGTCTCCTCGCGATTGGCGAGCGCCATCTTCAGGCCGGCGGTGATG
>DASQOU010000015.1:0-2043 GCA_035644295.1 Bradyrhizobium sp. | reverse complement strand
GCACTGCCTCATCCTGAGGAGCATCGCGCAGCGATGCGTCTCGAAGGATGGCCGCGAACTCATGGTTCGAGACGGCGCAAGCGCGCCTCCTCACCATGAGGGGTTAACTGCTGAAGGCGCCGCTGCGGTCGCTGAAGAGGTCGAGCGGTTGCGGTGCGCGGACGGTCGGCGTTCGCGTCGGCAGCGACGAGATTGGAGACGTGATCGTGACCGATGTCGGCGCAACTGACGTTGCTGGCGCAACAGAAGTCAGCGACGTCGAGCTGCCCCACAATTCGTGAACCGCCGGCGAGACCGGCTGGGATCGTTCGCCGGCTTGAAACAGCGAGCGGAAGATCGGCTCGCTTGGCTGCAGCGATGCGGTCTTGAGCGCTGGCTGCGACGCCGCAGCCGAGGCCGTCGCTGCGCGCGAATCCGGAAAACTCGACAGATAAGCGGCGTTGTCGATGGGCGCTGCGCCCGCAGCCTGGCCGGCGAACGCCGCATTCGCCGGCATCACGCCGGCCGACGCCATCGCGGACCGCGTCGCCGATGAATTGGCGGCGCTGTCGTAGCGCTGCGTCAGCACCGAATAGACTTGCGCGACGCTGCGCTCCCGTCCACCGCTGTCGTAGAAGATCGAACGGTTCGCCGCGGCTGCGTTCGGAAACAACCGCGCGCCGGAAGCGTTCGGATGGTCCTCGGCATTCGAGATCAGCTTGGCCGCACCGCCGACACCCATGAAATGCGCCATGTAGAGTTCGGCATCGGTCGGGCGGCGGCCGATGTCGCCGGTGAGCTTGAAGCTGTTGGATTGGGTCAGCACCGCCGCCATCGACGAGGCGGCATCGGGATCATCGCGCAATTTCATGATCGCGTCGCGCGCAGCGGGATCGCTGACCGAGTAATTGCCGGACGAAGATTTTGTGATGGCGTCGGCGTATTTGCCATAGCCGAGCTGGGAGCCTGCTTCCTTGACGGTGCCGAGCAAGGTCTGGTCGATGAACTGATAAAGCCCGCGCGCCGACGAGGTCGTGGCGCTGGCCTTCGGATTGAAATTGGATTCCATCTTCGCGGTGGCGAGCAGATATTCGAAGCTGGTGCCGGTGGTGCTGGCGGCCTGCTTGATGGCGCCCGCAATCCGCGCGCGCGACGGATCGATGCCTGCCGCTGTGGTGGCGTTTGAAGCGTCGACCGACATGTCTAAGGTGCCCCGCTCCTCGCGAAACGACCGCCCGGCCTTACAGAGCAGCCAATTCCGCTCATGCCGGAGTTACACTGGGATG
Organism: Bradyrhizobium sp.; assembly: GCA_035644295.1. GTDB lineage: Bacteria > Pseudomonadota > Alphaproteobacteria > Rhizobiales > Xanthobacteraceae > Bradyrhizobium. The sequence continues at coordinate 778 of DASQOU010000015.1, read as the reverse complement.
GTTATGGTTAACGATGGGTTAAGGAATGGTACGTGCCCCGGATGCTGCGCAACGCGCCGCTCTTGCGGCGTGGTGCGCTGCTGATCCGGGGCCCATCCTAATCGGGGAAAGTATGGGTCCCGGCTCTGCGGAGCAGCGCGAAGAGGCGCTGCACCGCGTCCGGGACACGAAGCATCTATTCCCGATAAACTTTCGCCGGATCGAACACCTTGTCCGCATCCACGAATGACAAAAGCGGCCCGCCATCGCTTGGGCTCACCGCGCGATAGAAACACGACCGCCGGCCGGTGTGGCACGCAGCGCTTGTCTGCTCGACCTTGATCCAGATCGCGTCCTGATCGCAATCCAGGCGCATCTCGACCACGCGCTGGACATGGCCGGAGGTTTCGCCTTTGCGCCACAACGCGTTGCGGGAGCGGCTGAAGTACCACGCCTCCCCGCTGGCGATGGTCCTGCGCAAGGCTTCGTCGTTCATGTGCGCGACCATCAGCACGTCGCCGCTACCGGCGTCGGTGGCGACGCAGGTCACAAGGCCTGCGGCGTCGAATTTGGGCTGGAACTTGAGCCCTTCCTCGATGTCATGGATATCTGCGGATGTGGACACGGGCAGTCCCTCGAAAAACAAGAGCCGAGGGTCAGCGCTGCGGCCCTCGCACCATGGACATGAAACGCGACTGCTCCGCCGGATTGTCGCGGAACATGCCGGTGAAGCGGCTGGTGAACGTCGTCGCGCCATGCTTGGCGACGCCGCGCACCGACATGCAGGTATGCTCCGCCT
>DASQOU010000014.1:0-17638 GCA_035644295.1 Bradyrhizobium sp. | reverse complement strand
GTCCTTAAATAAATTCGTTGAAGTTGCGCGGATGACGCGCGGAGTTCGTTTGTATCTCGTCGGCTCCTTCGTCCTTGTCTCGCTTGCAGGCTGCGGTCGCGGATTTTTTTCCGAAGAACGTGAGCCGTGGCGGGCCGAGGCTGAAATCGCATGCCTGAAGTCCGGCGCCGTCAAGGAGAACGCCGAGCTGGTGCGGGTGAGCCCGATTTCGGGCCCCGGCGTTTGCGGCGCGGAGTTTCCCCTTAAGGTGGCGGCACTCGGTGAAGGCAGCGGCACGTTCGGTTTTTCCGACGAAGAGCTGCGGCCGCCGGCCTTGATCGGCAATGCGCCGCGCTGGCCAGTCGGCCAGCCGGCGCCGCCTCCGTCGCGGACGCCCCATTATCCGGACGCGGGACAACGCGGTCCCAGTTACGGCAGCCCCTCCGGCGCGCCAATCTCATTGAGCGCGCCGGGCATTGCGCCGGCCGAAGGCGAGATCAATCTGCCGAGCGAGGGTACGCCCGGATGGCGGAATCCGGCCGTGCCGGGACCCTACACCGGACCGCAAACCTACCCCTCGCGCAATCGTTATTCCCAGCCCTATTCCGAGCGCGTCTACGCCCCGCTTCAGCCACCGGCCGATCGCTATCGCTCGCCGCGGCTTGGCCCCGGGCCGGACCATTCGGTCGCCGCATTCGGGCCGGTTGCGATGCGGCCGGCGGCGACGCTGGCGTGCCCGATCGTCTCAGCGCTCGATCGCTGGCTCGCGGATGCCGTGCAGCCGGCAGCACAGCGCTGGTTCGGCGCGCGCGTCGTCGAGATCAAGCAGATATCCGCCTATTCCTGCCGCGGCATGAACGGCAATTCGCACGCGCATATTTCCGAACACGCCTTTGGCAACGCGCTTGATATCTCAGCCTTCACACTCGCCGACGGGCGACAGGTCACGGTGAAGGACGGCTGGAGGGGCCTGCCGGAAGAGCAGGGTTTTCTGCGCGACATCGAGGCGGCGGCGTGCCAGCAATTTTCCACCGTGCTGGCGCCGGGCTCCAACGCCTATCACTACGATCACATCCACGTCGATCTGATGCGCCGCGCCTCCGGGCGCGTGATCTGCCAGCCGGCCGCCATCTCCGGCGAGGAAGTCGCAGCAAGAGCCGCGCAGCGTAACCCTTACGCCTCGCGCGAGCCGTTCGTGACGGGATCGCTCGCCGGCCGGAAAGCGCCGTCGCATCCGCGCAAGGGTGGCGACAAGATCAACGAGGAAGACGAGTTCGAGGACGATTAGGGGCGCGATTGTTACAGTCGCAAAAACCCACAACACAGGTGTCGTCACCCGCGAAAGTGGGGTGATCCAGTGCTCCGAGACATTTGCAAGACCTCGTTGCCTAAGGGGCAGCAAGTCCGCTAGTGCCGCCAAGTGAGACATTGGCCCGCGCCCAACAGCAATACGCTCGATGCGGGTTTCAGCCCTATCAAATTGGTCGATTTTGGCGATAGGATGCTGTCTCTCGATCTGGGAAGCGGACATGAAACGACGCGAGTTCATCGGTCTCATCGGAGGCGCGGCTGCATCGCCGCTCGTGGCGCGGGCGCAGCAACCGGCGAAGAGGAAGCGGCTAGCCATAATTAATCCGGCCACCAAGCCTGACGACATGAGGATCGGGGGTGACCCTAACTTCACGATCTTCTTCGAAGAAATCAAACGTCTCGGCTATGTCGAGGGTGTAAATCTGATCGTGGAGCGCTACTCTGCCGAAGGTCGGTTTGATCGTTTTCCAGAGATTGCGCACGAAGTCGTCGCCACACGACCCGACGTCATCTTCTCTTTTTCGGACAACGTTGCCCTCGCACTTAAGGCCGAAACACGCACAATTCCAATCGTTGCCTGGACAGGCGATCCGATCGCCGTTGGGATCGTATCAAATCTGGCGCGGCCGGGCGGCAACATCACGGGAGTCAGCGTAGATGCGGGCGCGGAAATTGGCAGAAAGGTGGTGCAGCTTTTGGCCGAAGCGGTCGGTAACCTCTCCAATGCTCGCGAGCTGACAAAACCGCCAACTTGGGACAGATACAAATCTTATAGAGAGGCCGCCGAGAGACTGAACATCTCTTTGCGACTAGAGCCCTTACAACCCCCAGTTAATGAGGCTTCGTACAGACGAATTTTCGACGCGATGCAGCGAGACCATGTCGATGGTCTCTTGATCCTTCCGGATTCAGAGAATTACACGCATCGTCACCTGCTGGGTCGACTGGCGCAGCAGTACCGTCTTCCTGCCATCTCCTTTTATACCGAGACGACCGAGGCCGGTGCGCTGATGTCCCACGCCTTCGACGTAAAGGCGGGCTTTCGGCGAACAGCCGCGCAGATCGTTGAAATTCTCAACGGCGGTAACCCAGCAGAGATGCCATATTTTCAAGAAACCCACTGGGAACTGGTCATCAACCTCAAGGCGGCGAAGGAGCTTGGCCTCGAAATACCCGCAGGGTTGATCGCCGGTGCCGACACGGTGATCGAATAAATAGACCGTCAACTTCCGTTTTTGGCGCTTTTCGGAAATGGCGTGACGGACTCCCGATATCAGTTCATGGGTCCGGGCGGACACGAAACTGCATCCAAACGGCCATCGGAGCCGTTCCTGGCGTGAGCACTTGTCAGACCCAAAACCGGACATGACGAGATCGCTTAGTCGATCGCCTTAGCGTGACGTGGTATGTCGGGACCGCGAACGCTATCCCCCGGCATGCCGATTTGCTAAACTCTGCGGAGTATCTCTCGGGAGCACGTCGTGTCCCTCATCGAAGCCGCGTTACGTGGCGGAGCAGTGGTCCTGCTCGTTTTAGTCGCCGTACTTCTGCTGCGCGACGCGCGTCGTGTACCAGCGGGCGCCTTCGGTGCGCTGTTTGCGTTGGGCGCGGCCTGCTACGCGATCGTCTCGGCCTCGGTCTTTGCGTTTGAATTTCCTTTCTGGTTGGAGCCCGTGCGGGTTGTCGCGATGGGCAATCCGGTGGTGTTCTGTTTGTTTGCCGCAGCGCTGTTCGACGACGACTTCAAGCCGTCATGGCTGCACGCGCTCGCGTGGCTGTCGTTGGTGGCCATCGGGATTTTAGGCCTGTGGACCGGCGTCCCGCTGTTGCGCTGGATTTGCAGCGGATTGGGTCTCCTCTGCAATGCCATCGGCGTCTGGTATGTGCTGGCAGGACGTGCGCTCGATCTCGTCGAGGAGCGCCGGCGCCTGCGCGCGGTGCTCATCGTGCTGGTCGCTCTCTATTCGGCGGCGATCATCGCATCCGAGATGGCGTGGCCGCGGGGCAGCGTGGGTCCGATGCTCTACCTGGCCAATGGCGCGGGATTGCTGGCGCTCACATCGGTATTCGCCGTCTTCCTTCTCTCCATCAGCCGCGACGGCGCGCTGATCTCGCTTCCGGTGTCAGGAGCTTCATTGCAGATCGCGTTGCCGCGTCGTCCGGCCACAGGACCCGTTCCGTCAGACCGGATCGAGCGGGACGAGGACGCGCGGTTGCTGACGGCGTTGCGGCGGCTGATGGAACACGACAAGGCCTACCGCGAGGAGGGGCTATCGATCGGGAGTCTGGCGGGCAAGCTCGGCATCTCCGAACACCAGTTGCGCCGTCTGATCAACCGGCGCCTTGGCTACCGCAACTTCAACGCCTTCCTGAACTTCTATCGCCTCGACGACGTCATGACGGCACTCGCCGATCCGGCGCAGGAGGCCGTGCCGATTCTGACCATTGCGCTGGACGCCGGTTTTCAGTCGCTCGGACCTTTTAACCGCGCCTTCAAGACTCAAACCGGCATGACGCCCAGCGAGTTCAGGCGTCAGCAGCTCGGCCGCAACGATCGATTGGCCGCCGAATAGATGCCGATGCCAGAAATCGGCTAGCCGATTTCGAAATCGGCATGGGGCCAGCGGGACTTAGGCGAGAGCATCACACCCATCCGTTTCAAGATGTGCAGCAGGACAGGCGCCGTCTGTTCGCGACATCTTGGCGGAGTTCTCCCAATGCAAGCTATTTCCGAGGCGCTGGCCAGCTTCTGGCAGATATGGTCCTTCACCCTCACTCTCGATGTCGGCCGCTACGTCATCGCGGCCGGCAGCATGGCACTGATCCTGAAACTGTTCTGGAATGCCGGGCTTGGCCGGCGCAAGATTCAGCTCCGGTCGGCGTCACGCGACGACGTCCGGCGTGAAATCCTGACCTCGCTGCGGACCAGGATCATCTTCTCGCTGACCGGGGTTGTGATCGTGCTCGGCGCCATCAACGGCGTCTTCACGCTTTATCCGGATTTCGAAACCGCCGGGATCGGCTACCTCGCAATCAGCCTTGCGGCGATCATCGTCGCGCACGATGCGTATTTCTACTGGACGCATCGGCTGATGCATCATCCGTGTCTGTTCCGGTATTTCCACCGCACCCACCATCGCTCGGTCACGCCGACGCCGTTTGCGGCCTATGCCTTCGATGTCCCGGAGGCGTTGCTGATGGCGATGTTCACGCCGCTGTGGCTGCTGCTGGTTCCGATGCACGCGCTCGGCCTGTTTCTGTTCATGGCCTTCATGATCGTGCGCAATGTCATGGGCCATGCCGGCGTCGAATTGATGCCCCGCGCGCTGGCCGACAGCCGCTGGTTCGGATGGATCAATGCCACCACCCATCACGACCTTCATCATTCGAGCTTCCACCATAATTACGGGCTTTATTTCACCTGGTGGGATCGGATCATGGGAACCGAGCATCCTGCCTATCGCGAGCAGTTGCGAGGGAATCGGGAGGAGGGTGCCGCACCCGATGCGCGTGAGCCGTATCGGCCGCTAGCGGCCACGGAGTGACAATGCCTTCAGGCGGTTAATGTACGCGAAGCCCGCTTATCTCGCATATGGCTTTGCAGATATCGAGATCGTGCAGCTACTCATCCCGCCGAGTGGGTGATTTTACCATCCCCTAGAGGGGTAGGGTCGATCGCGTAGCGATCGGGATGAAGTGACGGTCCCACCCCGAAGAGTGCACCACCACTTTGCATTCGGCCGACCCCGCGGTGCCAAGAGGACCGAAAAATGACGATGTTGGTTTGGTGGGGATGGAGGAAGTAGGTACCATACCCTTCAAGGAGGGTATTTAGCCGATCGTCGCCGCTTTGATCTAGGACGTGATTGAAGCAAGCGGTAAGATAGCCGGGGGTTCTGGCCGCATGCGGCAAATTGTCGACAGCAATTTCTTACAGTCGCCGAAGCTTCGGAAATATCTTTCGGATTCGCCGCAGAATTTTGCCGTTCTCACCGACTACGCCTCTATGGAGGCCTACAAAGGCGATACCCTTTCATCAATCTACCCATCAATGCAAATCCTCAGCGCGTATCCCCGGCAAGTTATTGTGCTCAAGGGCACACAGACCGTATGCGGGCTCAAAGGCCGTAGACGGGGCCTCCAACGCCGAATGATCGATGACGGTCAGACAAGGGGTTTTCCTGCATGGTGTCGGCATCTAGAGGCCGCCAGACAAGGCGATCTCCCTCTCCAAAAGCAGCTCATGGAAAATGGGCGTGAAGCCTCAGCGCATATGGACCGCGTACTCGCCGATGCCGTCAAGTTTTCGGACGGACTTGAACAAGTAAGCGGTACTTATTCGTCAACCGAGCTGAGAATTCTCCGTCGTGACGTTCCATTTACGGAGGAGCTCTTTGATAAAACCATGCGAAATATACTGTTGATGGCCGGTTTCATGTTTGCAGGACACCCGCGCGTTAGGAAATTGCCTCCCGCGTCCGAATTGCCCCATACCTTCATTTTCCGCGCGGCATTGTGCGCCTATTTGATGGCGCTCCGTTGGATTTATGTCGGCGGCGCCAAGAATGCAAAGCCGGAGAAAATTCGTAACGACATCGTTGACGTGAACTTCGCTGCCTTCGCCACATATTTTGACGGCCTGCTCACGGAGGATGTAAAGCTAAAGGGCATCTATCAGGACGCCAAATTCCTTTTGCGAACGGTCTTTTCCCAGGTGCCGTGACTATTCTTATCTTCAACAGAACGCGCTATCGTCGAAGTCCTTGGTAACCGCGCTCTTTGAAGCAGTCGACGACCCTTTACCGTTCGTTATCGACCATACGCGATGTGCTTTTGAGCCATTCGGTAGTCAGTTCGTGATGAAGCAACGCCAAGCTATCGGATATTCTTCTTCTGATAGCCCGCCAAAAACATCCGCGTCGCGCTGCCGACTACTTGCGCGATGCGCTCGGAGGATGGTGCGGGCGCGGCCTGAAAGATAAACGGCATGAACAGCGACGCCTGGCACATCTGCATGAACTGCGTTGCCGCCAGCTGGCAGTCGTCGATCGCAAGATCGCCTGATCGCGTGTGCTCCTCAAGATAGGCGGCAAGCCTTGCGATCGTATGCGCGATCACGTTGTTGTAGAAGCGCCGGCCGACCTCGGGCATCCGCTCGGCGATCGCCATCACCGTGCGGGTGGCGGATCCGCCGCCCGGCCGGCACAGCATCTGGATATAGGCCTGTCCGAATTCGGTCAGCGTCGTGGTGACGTCCCGTTCGGGATCGAAATTGAACGCCACCTTGCCTTGGGCGAGCGTTTCCTCCTCGACGATGGCTTCGAACAGCCGGTTCTTGTCGTCGAAATACACATAAAGTGTTCCCTTGGAGACGCCGGCGGCGCGGGCGATCTCGCCCATGCTGGCGCCGTCAAAGCCCAGGTCCAGGAAGACCTTGCGGGCACCTTCGAGGATCTGCCGGCGCTTCGAGCTATCCTCGTCGCCGACCAGGTGAAGATTGGTGGAGGGGGCAGCAACCATTGGTTTAGCTTCTCTAAAGAAATCACGGCTCGGCAATGCCGCGGAAGGCCTTGGCCCTTTATGGTCCGGCGCGGATGATATATCTTGACCGAACCGTTCGGTCAATGTTAATTTGAATTTCAATCGTCGGCAGGGCTGATTGGAGTCCTGTTTTGGTCGCGACGTTATAAATCGGGAGAGCCTTGATGGCCGCAGCGAGAGATCACGCCGCGCGTATTCTTCGCACCGAGCCCGATACGGCAGAGGTCGAAGCCGCGCGCGAGGCTTCCGCTGCGCTCGCCGACTCCATTCGCGCGCATCTTTCAGATGAGACCGCGCGCCGCGGCGCAGAAGTGCCGGAAAGGCCGGCCGTCGCCAAGCCGGCGGCGCCTGAAGCTCCCGCCGTGTCGGCTGCGCCGAAGCCGGCCAAGCGAAAAATGTTTCTGATCGGCATCTGCACGCTGCTCGCGCTCGCGGCCGCTTCCTATGGCGTCTACTATGTTCTGGTCGGACGTTTTTATGTCTCGACCGACGACGCCTATGTTCGTGCCAACAACACCACCCTCGGCGCGCGCGTGTCCGGGCATATCGCGGCCATCCTGCCCGGCGACAATACGCTGGTCCGCAACGGCCATGTGATCTTCAGGATCGATGACGGCGACTACCGTATCGCGGTCGATGCGGCGCGGACCAAGATCGAAACCCAGCAGGCCACCATCGACCGCATCGGCCGCCAGGTTACCGCGCAGGAAAGCGCGGCCGAGCAGGCCAAGGCGCAGCTCGCCTCCGCCGAGGCCGGCTTGAAGCGGGCAGGATTGGACTTCGACCGTCAGCAGGAATTGAGCGCGAAAGGCTTTGCCTCGCGGGCCACCTTCGAGGTGTCGGAAGCCGGGCGCGATCAGGGCATGGCGGCGGTGAAGTCGGCACGCGCTGCCTATGACGCGGCGCGCGACAATGTCGAGGTCACCAAGGCGCAACAGGCGGAGGCCCGCGCCCAATTGGCGGAATTGCAGACCGTGCTCGCCAAGGCCGAGCGCGATCTCGACTTTACCTCGGTGCGCGCGCCAGTGGACGGCACCTTCTCCAACCGTCTGGTCAACACCGGCGATTTCATCGTGGTCGGACAACGGCTCGGCAACGTCGTGCCGCTCAATGATGTCTTTATCGACGCCAATTTCAAGGAAACACAACTCAAGCGCATCCGTCCCGGCCAGCCGGTGACGATCTCGGTCGATGCCTACGGCCATCGCAAGTTCGCTGGAATCGTCGAAAGCATCTCGCCCGCCGCAGGCTCGGTGTTCACGCTGCTGCCGCCGGATAACGCCACTGGCAACTTCACCAAGATCGTGCAGCGGCTTCCGGTGCGGATTCGCGTACCGAAGGATGTCGCCAAGCAAAACCTGCTGCGCGCCGGCATGTCGGTCTATGCCACCGTCGATACCAGCGAGGGCGCCAAAGACGCCGACAGCGACGCCGACCTCGACGCGCCGGCGATGGTCCAACCGCAATAATCCGCGCATCGGGCGGCGCGCCCGGTTCGATTCCCGTCCTGAGCCGAGCACATCATGGCTGATGCCACCACCGCTCCCGATGGAATGACCGAGGCCACCGCTGCGCCGTCCGAGCGCATCGCGCCGCGGCGGCTGGTTGCGTTCCTCATCATGGTGTTCGGGATGTTCATGTCGATCCTGGACATCCAGGTCGTCTCGGCCTCGCTCACCGACTTCTAGGCCGGCCTGTCGGCCAGTTCGAGCGAAGTGTCGTGGGTCCAGACTTCGTATCTGATCGCGGAAGTGATCGCGATACCGCTTTCCGGATTTTTGTCGCGCGCGCTCGGCACCAGGCTCTTGTTCGCGATTTCCGCCGCCGGCTTCACGGTGGCGAGTTTCCTGTGCGGATTTGCCTCCTCGATCGAGCAGATGATTCTGTGGCGCGCGATCCAGGGGTTTCTGGGTGCGGGTATGATCCCGACGGTGTTCGCATCCGCTTACACGGTGTTTCCGCGCTCGAAATTCTACATCGTCGGCCCGGTCATCGGGCTGGTCGCAACGCTAGCGCCGACCATCGGCCCGACGGTGGGAGGGTTCATCACCGACGCCATGTCGTGGCACTGGCTGTTCTTCATCAATGTCGTCCCCGGCATCGGCATCACCGTCGGTGTGCTGGCGCTGGTTGATTTCGACCAGCCGAATTTCGCACTGCTCGATCGTTTCGACTGGTTTGGCCTGATCGCGATGGCGGGGTTTCTCGGTGCGCTGGAATACGTGCTCGAGGAAGGGCCGCAATACGAGTGGCTGCAGGATACCTCAGTTGCGGTCTGCGCCTGGATTTGCGGAATCTCCGCGATCGCCTTCTTCTACCGCGTGCTGACTGCGGAAGAACCGATCGTCGACATCAGGGCCTTCACCGACCGCAATTTCGGCATCGGCTGCCTGATCTCTTTCTGTGTCGGCATCGGCCTTTACGGATTGACCTACATGTATCCACGTTACCTTGCCGAAGTGCGCGGCTACAGCGCGCTGATGATCGGCGAGACCATGTTCGTCTCCGGCATCACCATGTTCCTGTGCGCGCCGGTCGTGGGTCGGCTGATGCAAAAGGTGGACCTGCGCCTGATCATCGCCACCGGCCTCGTCATTTTCGCGCTCGGCTCCTACCAGATGACGTGGATCACCCGCGAGTACGATTTTTACGAATTGCTGCTGCCGCAAATTTTGCGCGGCATCGGCATGATGTTCGCGATGGTGCCGACCAACAACATCGCGCTCGGCACCCTGTCGCCGGATCGGGTCAAGAACGCCTCGGGATTGTTCAACCTGACGCGCAACCTCGGCGGTGCGGTGGGGCTTGCGATCATCAACCAGGTGCTGAACGAACGCACCGACCTGCACATCTCGCGCCTGCAGGACAGGATAAATTGGGGCAACGCGACCGCGACCGAAACGCTCAATTTGTTCACCCAGCGCCTGCAGGGCATCGGCGACGCAGCGCTGATGGCGATGAAGCAATTGTCCCAGATCGTCCACCGCCAGGCGGTGGTGATGGGATATGGCGACGCCTTCTTCATGCTGACGCTGTTCTATCTCGGTCTTAGCCTCATGGTCATCCTGCTGAAGAAGCCGGTCATGACGCCGACGGAGCCTGCGCATTGAGGCTATTCCACCACCCGTAGCGAGGTCAGTCCAGATCCAGCGACAGCCTATAATCGCTCTTCAGGCGGGTGTCCTGATCAACCTTCAGCAACACGCAGTTGCCCACGACGAGGAGATCAAGCTCGCTGCCCATGAAGCAGCGGAAGGCGTCTTCAGGGGTGCACACGATCGGTTCGCCGCGGACATTGAAACTGGTGTTGACCAGGATAGGGCAGCCGGTCAACAACTTGAACCGGCCGAGCAATTTGTGGAACAGCGGATTGGTGTCTTGATGCACCGTCTGAATGCGCGCCGAATAATCGATATGCGTCACTGCCGGAATTCCGGACCTTGGAACGTTGAGTTTTTCGATTCCGAACAGAGCCTCTTCATTCGGCGCCATTCGGCGACGCTTATCTTCCCGGACATCGGCGACAATCAGCATGTATGGGCTGTCGGAATCGTGCTCGAACCATTCCGAAACGTCCTCGCGCAGCACCGCCGGCGCGAAGGGGCGAAAGCTCTCGCGATATTTGACTTTCAGGTTCAGATTCTTCTGCATCGTTGGCGAACGCGGATCCCCCAATATTGACCGCGCGCCTAGCGAGCGGGGGCCGAATTCCATCCGGCCTTGAAACCAGCCGACGGCTTGTTGCCGGGCAAGGGCCTGTGCCGTCATTTCGATCATCTCGTCCTCGTCGAGGACGGCGAAGTGTGCTCCCGCAGCCGTCAAGCGCTGCTCGATCTCGACTTGGGAAAAACCCGGACCAAGATAGGCGCCGCACATTCCGTCCGCGCTATCCGGTTTTCGTGGCTGGTTCTCAAAGAGATGGTAGGCCGCAAGAGCCGCGCCAACTGCGCCGCCGGCGTCGCCCGCGGCCGGCTGAATCCAGATGTTGTCGAAGCGGCCGTCCCGCAACACCTTGCCATTGGCGACGCAATTGAGCGCCACGCCGCCGGCGAGACAAAGGTTGCGAAAACCGGTTTGCTTGGCGAGGCTGCGGGTCATCCGCAGTACAGCCTCTTCGAGTACGGCCTGGATCGAGGCCGCGACGTCCATGTGGAAGGATGTCAGCAACTGGCCCGCGCTTCGCACCGGTTGGCCGAATAATTTCGCGAAGCGGTCGTTCGTCATGGTAAAGCCGGTACAATAATCGAAGTAAGACATGTCGAGCCGGAACGAGCCGTCAGGCTTCAGATCAATCAGGTGGTCGAGAATCAGCTTGGCGTATTTCGGTTCGCCGTAAGGGGCGAGCCCCATCACCTTGTATTCGCCGGAGTTGACCTTGAAACCGGTGTAATAGGTCGCCGCCGAATAGAGCAGCCCGAGCGAATGCGGAAAGTGAATCTCCTGGAAGATTTCGAGACGATTGCCGTTGCCCATGGCCGCAGAAGTCGTGGCCCATTCGCCGACGCCATCCATGGTTAGCACGGCGGCATCTTCGAACGGCGAGGGATAGAAGGCTGATGCCGCGTGACTGAGATGGTGCTCGCAAAACAACAGCTTACTCTTGTCGAAATCGCTCTGGAATGTCTCAAGCTCATCACGCAGCAGGTTCTTCTGAAACAATTTCTCGCGGAGCCAGAGCGGGATCGACATCTTAAAGGAACGGAACCCGCGCGGGGCCAGCGCGACGTAGGTTTCCAGCAGCCGCTCGAATTTCAGGAACGGCTTGTCGTAAAACACGACAGAATCGATTTCATTGGAGGTGATACCAGCCTCCGCGAGACAATAGGCAATCGCGTTGTGCGGAAATGCTGCATCATGCTTACGGCGGGTGAAACGTTCCTCCTGTGCAGCAGCGGCGATCCGGCCGTCCACGATCAGCGCCGCCGCGCTGTCGTGATAGAAAGCCGAAACCCCGAGGATCCGCATTGCTTCGTCTAGAACAGGGTATAGATGAACGGCGCGATCACGGAGCCCTTGGTGAGCACCACGAGACCGCCGAACACGATCATCATGATCAGTATCGGCAGGAGCCAGAATTTTTTCCGGACGCGCATAAACCGCCAAAGCTCTGCAACGAAATCCATATCTTGTCCTTAGAACTGATCTCTCATCGTTTCGGGGGCCGGTCCGGGAGGCGTTCGAACGATCCAGTAGCTCTCCGCGTCCGGCTGCCGCTTCAGCCGCAACAGATCTTTCCCCAGCATGCGCGTGACAAGCCCAGTCGGCAGAACGGTGCCGTAGAATAGCAACGCCATGACGATCGGACTGACGATCCTGTGAAGGAGCAGTCCGAATTTGAGCCATATCAGATTGAGCGGATGGAGGAGCGAGGGCCTCAGCAACCCCGCTGTCAGAAACAGCGCGGCCAGTCCACCGGTCCATGGCCATAGCCGGCCCAAATGCCAGGCATTCAACAACGTCACGGCCGCCAGCGCCGCCGCCATCACGAGCCCGAACGAGCGGTCCGAGCCGGCCAAAGCCTTTTCGTCACGCGAAAAGGTTTCGTGCATCGACAGTTCCATCGTGGATCCGGGTTTACCATCGGGCATTGTCGCGTTTCACCTGATATGCGGCATCCAGCGCTGCCCGCAATCTTCCGTTCCCTGAGCTTTTATGCTTTGCAGTTTGTCTCGGAAAGCCAAAAAAAGCACAAATGCGATTGTGAGTTCTACAGTATGTCTGACAATAAGGTGGGTCGGCAATGGTTTGGAAGGCTGCTTGACCATTTCACCCTGCGGCAGGCTTTGGTCAACGCTGGTATTCTCACTTATTGTCTGGCGCTATTTCTTCTATTCGATTTTCTCTATTCGAGTCTGACCGTGGGTGCGGATGCGCGTTCGCCCCGGGTCGCCGATGCAGTATACGACCATGGTCTGGCCGCGAATTTCGACGGCAACGATTTCTGGGGCGAAGTGCGCTACAGACTGGTCACCAACAGCCTCGGATTCAAGGACGGATCTGTGCGGGAGGTGCCGCTGAAATCCGATGTCCGGCGCATCCTGCTGATCGGCGATTCGTTTGCCGAGGGGATTGGAATGAATTTCGAGGACTCATTTGCTGGCCAGCTCTATCGTGCCGGCCAGCAACTTAGCCAGAAGATTGAGTTCTTGAACGCAGGCGTCGTATCCTACTCCCCGAGCATCTACTATAAGAAGATCAAGCGTCTCATTGAAAGCGGGCTCCAATTCGACGAAGTCGTGGTGCTCTCGGACACATCTGACGTGACTGACGAAGCGACCTCCTATTTCTGCATCGATGACGATCCGAGGTACCGGGCGTACTGCACGTCGGCGGAGGGCTCCATGCAGCCCGCGGCAGCGATCCCGACGAAACGAGATTTTTTCATCGACCGCTTCGTCGTAACCAACCGGCTGCGCATTTACATCAAGCGATCGATTCAATCCTTTCTTGGCAACCGGAGAAAGTCGATCAACTCCGATCACGACCGCATCGGTTGGACGATTCCCGGCCTCGACATCGGCAATAGCTATCAGCCGCTCGGCGCGGATGGCGGCATCGCGAGGTCGCTGCAGAACATGCGGGCGTTGAGCGATCTGCTGGCGGCGCGGAGAATTCCTTTGACGATCGTGGTGTATCCCTGGGCACAGCAGATCGCGCAGGGTGATCGCGACAGCCAGCAGGTTTCGCTCTGGCGCGATTTCTGCTTTGGCAGGTGCAAGGCGTTCATAAATCTGTTTCCGGTCTTTTTCGCCGCGGCTGACGCCGACAGGAATTGGTACGAACACCTCTACATTCTTGGGGACGATCATTTCTCTGTTGATGGCAATAGGTTGATGTTTCGGGAGCTTGCCAAGCATCTGCTTTAAAGACATCCGACTTATCGGTGCCGACACAGCTGGGCCTGTTCGGCATTGAATCCGGCAGCTCGGCTTATGCGTCGCCAGGCATCCTGCGGCTGATGGACTTGCCGCTTCTGGTGGGCGAGCAGCCACTGCTCTTGATCGGCGGCTGCGCGGTGGCGTTGGCGCTGGCGATTGCGCTTGGTCTGCCCAATGTTCCGCAACTCTTTGGCTATCGCGAATACCGCCGCGCGCCGGAACCGGCCAGCTTGCTGCGATGGCGGCCGAACGGGGCGTGGGCGTTGTTATCGGCGCTTGCGCTCGTGATCTCGCTGTTTGGCATGTGGCAGCGGCTGGAATTCTTGTATTTTCAATTCTGAGCGTGCTGTTGGTCTCCGCCATTGCTACCGCTAGCCGACGCTGCTCCAGATCAGCACTATTCCCGATAGAAACAGCAGGCCGAGCACGACATCGCGAAAATTGCCATCGCTCAGCGCGTGATGAATCCGGCGGCAGCCTGCACCGCCAGCGCCGCGCTCAGGATGGTCCAGTTGAAGGTCTGGAACACGCCGCGCCGCTCGTCCTTGCCCCAGCCTCGCACGCTCGCCCACAAAATGGGAACCGGACCGGACAGGCCGGCCATGCCGCCAAGAATTCCGCCGGCGAATCCGATTCCTGTGTCGGCCGCCTTGCCGCCAAAACTCAGGGCGATCGGCCTGCGGTGGAAATAAAGTGCGGTCGGAAACACCAGGAGCAGCGCGCCGATGCTTAGCCTGAAGATACGGGGGTCGGCATAGGCGACCAGCATGGTCCCCAACGGCACGCCGGCAAGCCCGCCGACGAGAAACGGCCAAACCAGCCTGAAGTCGATCGATCGCCAGACCGCCGGCAGCGTCGAGGTTTGTTCAACGATGGAGCAGATCAGGACGAGCGGCACCGCGATCGAGGGCGGGACAACGTAGAGCCAGATCCCGAGCGCCATGAGCCCGGTGCCGAAACCGGCAAGCCCGGATACGAAGCCGCCGGCGAGCGCGCCGAGCGACAAAACCGCGAACGCGATTCCGCTCATCGTCGCCGGATCCTAAGGCCAGCGCTCAGTGTAGTTAAGCACGCTCACTGGCCGTCGCGGCGCCTGGGTCCAAACAACTCGGTGTACAGATCGGTGGTCGGCCCGTTGGCCGTGATGCCGTAAGCCACGGGAACGTCAGGCTCGGGCGGAGCTTGTGGCGCTGCCGGCTGTTGCGCGACCTCAGTTGCGGCAGGTGCGGGCTGAACCAGCCGGGTTGGTGCAGACGCCGTCGCGGGTTGACCCCGCTTGGTTGCCGCAGATTGGGTTGCCGGTTGAACCGGCTGGGGTGTCGCCGCCACCGTCACCGGCTGAACCTGCGGGGGTGGGGCAGATGCCGTCGCGGCGGCCTGAGCCACATTCTTGTCGTCGCGCCGGCTCGAGCCGAAAAACTCGGTATAAAGATCGGTGGTGGTGCCTGCGCTCGAAAGGCCATAGCCGGCCGAATAAGGCTGCTCACTTTGGTTTGCGGCGTTGTTCGCCGCCAAGCGGGAATCTGCGCAGCCAGCGACCGCGGCCGCCACGGCGGCCAGTACGATGGTTACACGGATGCTAGGTGATAAGCGGTTCAACAAGACCCCCTGACCGGCGCCCCGGTCCATAGTCTAGCATTACTGCCTGGATATGGCGCCCGCAAGGCAACTTCCGCCAAATGGCGAGGGGTCCGGCGTGTTACGCCGAACCCCTCATTTTCGGTCATTTAAGACGCGTTTTCTTCGTGCGAACCGGAAGTCCACTTCGCTTGAAAACGCTTTAGAGCATCAGCCAGCCTGTAAGCCGGGTTCTGTAGGGCATCGCCCGTTTGCACGGACGATACGTGACGGCCATTCCTCTGGGACAACGCTTGCGCGTTGCCTCGAGCAACCTACCCGGACGGCGAGCCTGACATCGCCCTGCGGCGTTATCGCTTTCGCGAACTGCCCGCGTTGCCGTCCCTATTCGGTCTTGCTCCCGGTGTGGTTTGCCATGCCGGTTCCGTTGCCGGAGCCGCGGTGCGCTCTTACCGCACCTTTTCACCCTTGCCCGCCGTCGCAGCTTGCGCTGCTATGGCGCGGCAAGCTGGGAAGCTTGTCGCGCCGAAGCCCCGGAGGGCGAAGGCGGGCGGTTCGTTCTCTGTGGCACTATCCCTGGGGTTGCCCCCGCCGGATGTTATCCGGCACCGCATGTCGATGGAGCCCGGACTTTCCTCTCCCTTAAGCCTTTCGGCCGTAGCGGGAGCGGCCGTCCGGCCGACTGACGCCTCAAGGCATGGGGGCTCAGAGGGGCCGCGTCAAGCCGGTAAACCGCTGCACCGGTGCCTAAAATAAATTATCCTGAAGATGTCGTTTTGCCGTTGCCCCGTTCGACTGGATGTCGGCGATCAAGCCGATCAAAAGGAGTAACGCTATGCAGTATTTGCTGATGATCTACCGGAACGAAGCCGAACTCGGCAAAATGGGTGCCGCCGAGCGGCAGCAAATGATGGCGGACTACGGCGCATTCACCCAGTCCATCGTCCAGAGCGGCCATTTCAAGGCCGGCGACGGGCTGCAGCCGACGACGACCGCGACCACCGTGCGGGTTCGCGACGGCAAGATGTTGACCACGGATGGCCCGTTCGCGGAGACGCGCGAGCAACTCGGCGGCTACTATCTGGTCGAGGCCAAGGATCTCGACGCAGCCCTCGGCATCGCGGCGCGCATTCCCGGCGCCAAGACGGGTTCGATCGAGGTCAGGCCGATCATGATCTATAATTGAATGCTACCATCGTCGTTCCGGGGCGACGCGAAACGTCGAACTATGATGTGCAATTGCACATCGGAGAACCTCGAGATTCCGGGTTCGTGCGGAGTTTATCATCGGGCGGCGCAGAGCGCCGACCCGCTGGCACGCCCCGGAATAACGGCGAGTGAAATATGACCCTCACCGAAATCGAAAAAATATTTCGCGACGAGGCGGGGCGGGCACTGGCGACGCTGATCCGCCTCGTCGGCGATTTCGATCTTGCCGAAGACGCGTTGCAGGATGCCGTTGCCGTCGCGCTCGAACGCTGGCCCGCCGCCGAGCCGCCATCCAATCCTCGGGCGTGGCTGGTCAACGTCGGCCGCAACAAGGCGATCGACCGGGTCCGGCGGCAAATCGCATTTCGCGGCAAGCAGAGCGAACTGACGCACGAACTGCTGCTTAACGCTTCCCCCTCCGATGAGACCGTCGATGCCGCGCTCGACGACGACATGCTGCGGCTGATTTTCACCTGCTGCCATCCATCGTTCGCCGCCGAGGTCCAGGTCGCACTTACACTGCGCACGGTCTGCGGGCTGACCGCCGCGCAAGTGGCGCGCGCCTTTTTGGTCAGCGAGGATGCGATGGGTCAGCGCCTTGTCCGCGCCAAGCAAAAAATCCGCCTCGCCGGTATTCCCTACGAGGTACCTGAGCGCGACGCGCTGGAGCCGCGGCTGCGCGGGGTGCTTGCGGTGATCTATCTCGTCTTCACCGAGGGCTATGCGGCGACCTCGGGTGAGGCGCTGATGCGGCCCGATCTCGCGCGCGAAGCGATCCGGCTCGGCCGTCTGCTCGATGCGCTGATGCCACGACGCGGCGAGGTCAAAGGCTTACTGGCCCTGATGCTGCTGCACGATGCGCGCCGCGCGGGCCGCCAGACCACCGCCGGCGATATCGTGCTTTTGGAAGAACAGGACCGCAGCCTGTGGGACCACGGCCAGATTGCCGAAGGCCTGAAGCTGGTGGAGAACGCATTGCGGCTGCCGGGCCGCCCCGAGGCTTATGCGGTGCAGGCGGCGATCGCCGCGCTGCATGCGCGCGCGCCCAACTATAAAGACACCGATTGGAAGCAAATCGCCGGTCTTTACGAAGTGCTGTTGCGGATCAGCCCGTCGCCGGTGATCGAGCTCAATCACGCGGC
>DASQOU010000013.1:0-2385 GCA_035644295.1 Bradyrhizobium sp. | reverse complement strand
TCACCAGCGCGCACAGCACCAGAAACACCAGCATTCGCACCAGGAAGATCCGTGGCGAGGACAGCTTGTTCAGTTCGATCTCCATCGCGGAGCGGGCAGGGGGGCTTGACGGCATTGCCGGTGTCATCCGTTGCGAGGAGGGGGAGGAGACGATTTTGGGCATCAATATGGCACAGCGGGGCTGAGAAAAAAGATCAGATATACCCGGATTTCAGGTGACAGGGGGAACCTCTGGCTGAAGCGGGGCTTGGACTGGAGCGTATTTCATAAGTGTCTGTTGTCTACCGCGGATATCAGGGATTTTGCATGACCGTTTTCGCTCTCGAGGCACTGGCGGCGACCGCGGTGTCGCTCTCGATCCTGTATATCGCCGTGCGCGCCGCCGGCATATCGGACGATCCGCGCCATGCCGCTTTTGCCAGGGAATGGGGCGTCGGTTCGCCGCGCAAGATGTTCATGTTTCTGCAGAATCAGGGCTTCGGATCGATAGGCGGCGAAGTGCTGGCCGACACGCAGCTGAAGAAATTCCGCACCGATCCCGCGAACAAGGGCCGGGTCTGCGACTCAGGGCTGTGGCGCCCGCGGGGCGCGTGCTATCGCGACTTGCAGTTGCGCACCAGCATGTTGTTTCCGCTGCCACCGCAAAAGGGAGTGGTCACATGAGCTTCGTAGCCAGGATCATCGGCACCGCCGAACGGGTGCCGTTGCCGGACGTCGTCATCCGCGCCGCCATCCAGCGGCTGTGCTCGCGCACGGCGACGCGGCTGGCCAGCGGCGACGCGGAAAGCGACGCCTCGTTTGCGGACGAAATAGCGGCACGTGCCATCGCCGAACACACCGACGAGGCCAACGCCCAGCACTACGAAGTGCCGGCGGCATTCTTTGCGCATGTGCTCGGCCCCAATCGCAAATATTCATCGTGCTTCTACAAGGAGCCGGAGTCGACGCTGCAGGAGGCCGAGGAAGAGGCGCTGCGCCAGACCGTCGAGCATGCCGATCTCGCCGACGGGCAATCGATGCTCGAACTCGGCTGCGGCTGGGGTTCGCTGTCGCTGTGGCTGGCGCGGCAATTTCCGAACTCACAAATTACCGCGGTCTCGAATTCGCATGGCCAGCGCGAATATATCGAGGCCACGGCCATCGCGCGCGGATTGAAAAACCTCTCCGTGATCACGGCTGACATGAACGTGTTCGACCCGGAGCGGCAGTTCGACCGCATCGTGTCGGTTGAAATGTTCGAGCACATGATGAACTGGCGTGATTTGATGGCGCGGGTGCGGTCGTGGCTGGCGTCGGACGGCCGCTTCTTCATGCATATTTTTGCCCATCGTTCGGGTGCCTATCTGTTCGATCGCGCCGATGGCGAAGACTGGATCCCGCAGCATTTCTTCACCGGCAGGGTGATGCCGAGCCATCATCTGGTCCGGCAATATGCCGATCTGTTCGAGATCGAGAAGGAATGGCGCTGGAGCGGCACGCATTATCAGCGCACCGCGCTCCAGTGGCTCGGCAATTTTGATTCCCACCGCGACGAGATCGAACGCATTCTTCGCCAGGTCTACGGCAGCGACACGAGCTTGTGGATGCGGCGCTGGCGCTGGTTCTTCCTCGCCACCGCAGGGCTGTTCGGTTACGCCGACGGCACTGAATGGGGCGTCAGCCATTTCAGGATGAAAGCGGCGGGGTCTTCATCACCGAAACCCACGGCACATTTTTCACAGCTGCGATCACGCCGACTCACGATCGAGTGACCGAGCGAAAATTGCTGATAGGTCAGTAACATAGACCCATGTGACATTGGGCCGCCCGCGCAGCATATTGCATCGCAACACAGCTGATTTAACGTAACCGAATCAAGGGGCCCGGAGTCGTCGCGGCGTGCCAACGTGCTGCGCAAAATTGCAATCCGTGTCCAAACTCGAACTCAGGGCGGCGGTCTTTCAATGACAGGATTTCGTACTCACCCGGCACGCGTTGCATTGCTGTTGGCCGCCATCGCGCCGCTCCTGGCCGGATGCGATGAACCGAATTCCGCGGTAGCGGCGGCGCAAACCTCCGAGCCCGACGTCAGCATCGTCACGGTGACGCCGCAGGCACGCGCGCTGGTGCGTGAACTGCCGGGGCGTATTGCGCCGACCAGGGTTTCCGATGTGCGCCCACGCGTATCCGGCATCGTCATCGAGCGCATGTTCAGTCAGGGCAGCGAGGTCAAAGCCGGCGATCCGCTGTACCGGATCGATCCCAGGCCGTTCGAGGTCGAATTGCAATCCAGCGAGGCGGCGCTGGCGAGGGCTGTGGCGGTGCTTGAGCAGGCATCCTCGCAGGCCCGGCGAATTGCGACACTGACGAGCCAGCGCGCCACCTCCGAGGCCGAGAACGAGAAGG
>DASQOU010000012.1:0-9620 GCA_035644295.1 Bradyrhizobium sp. | reverse complement strand
TAGACCCAGTCGCGCGCCTCCTTGAGCGCCTCGGCGGTGTAGACCTGCGCCTCGACACGGCGCGCGATCTTGCCGAAAATATCGATCTCCCATTCGGCGTCGAGACCGCCGATCGCGCCGATTTTCTTGAGACCCTGGTTGTTGTCCCCGTCCCTCAGCGCCTGCGCGGCCCTGCCCTTGGTTTCGTCGGTGCCGGTGCCGGCGCCACCTCCGGCGGAGCCATTGACCTCGGGAAGCGCCTGGCGGCCGATCACGACAAGCTGCAATCTCGCCTGCTGCAAACGGTCCAGCGCGATATTGAGATCGAGATTGTTCTGCAGCGCCCGGGCGATCAGGTCATCCAACTGCGGATCGCGCAGCGTGCGCCACCATTGCCACAGATCTGGACTTGCGCTGTCAGACGCCGGCGGCTTGCTCGCCGGCTGCGCCACGAAAGTAGCGGGAAGTGCTGCGTCCGGCGTGAAATATTCCGGGCCGACAGCACAACCGTTCAAAGCAACGGTCGCCGCCAGCAAGCTCAGACCCATCCAGCCCTTCACGCCACAAATCCCGGTCCAACGAGGGTGACCTATTTAAAACTAAGCGGCAGAGGGCACATCTAAATTCTTTTTAGTGCACAGGCTTTTGCGCCGACGCGCTCTTCGTATCGTCGGCGTTGGGTTTGACCTTGGCGCCGGCCGCGATCTGGCTTGAGAGATTGAGGGCGACCTTGTCACCGATTGAAAGGCCGGAGCCGATCGAGACGACGTTGCCGTCATCGCTGGCGATCGCGACGTCTCTAAAGGACACGGCGCCGGTGGGATCGACGACGGCGACTTGCGGGCCGCCGGACCGATACAACAGCGCCGCCGCCGGAATCTGGATCGGCGCGCCTCCGGTGAGTTCGAAATCCGTTTGCACGTACATGCCGGGAACCAGCGAACGGTCGGTATTCGGAACGTCGATTTCGATCCGGATCGTTCGCGATGCCGGATTGATCGCTCGCGCCGTCCGCGCAACCTTACCGTTGAGACGCAAACCGGGCTGGTCCGTGCTGGTGATCACGGCGGTCGTGCCCGGCTTCAACTGTGGCGCGGCGCTCTGAGGGGCGAACACATAAATGCGCATCGGACTGTCTTCGGAAAGACGATAGAGCGACGTCGTGTTGGCCGTGCTGCCCGCCGTCACCAGATTTCCCAGGTCGATCTGGCGCTGCACGATGGTGCCGTCAAAGGGAGCCTTGACCTCCTTGAACTGCGTCAACGCGGTCAGGCGGTCCACGTCGGCCTGCTGCAACATGACCTGGGCATGCGCGGAATTCAGCTCGGCGATGGCTTCGGCGCT
Source organism: Bradyrhizobium sp. (assembly GCA_035644295.1). Classification (GTDB taxonomy): domain Bacteria; phylum Pseudomonadota; class Alphaproteobacteria; order Rhizobiales; family Xanthobacteraceae; genus Bradyrhizobium. The sequence continues at coordinate 8,297 of DASQOU010000012.1, read as the reverse complement.
GCCGGCTTTCTTGGACTCGCGCTCCTGGTCCGACACGACGCCCTTCGGGGATTCGCGCCAACGCTGATCGGTCGTCAGGGCAAAATCGGCCCGCGCCTGCTTGACCGCGACCTGTGCGATACTGGCATTCAGCTTGGCCTTGGCGGCCAGAAGCTCGGCGTCCAGTTCCGGCGTGTCGATCAAGGCCAGTGTCTGGCCGGCGGTGACGTTGTCACCGATATCGGCATACCATCTGGCGACATAGCCGTTCACCCGGGCATAGATCGCGGTCTCGTTCCATGCCGCGGTCTCGCCAGGCAGCCTGAGCGATTGGGTCCCGGGGGAGGCAGTGACAGTGAAAATGTTGACGGCGGGCGCCTCCATCGTTTCGCTGCTCGTGGCATCCGACAGCCGCGCTTCCGCTTCGTTTTTCGCGCGATGCACGAAGAAAAAGCCGACGCCGAGCGCGATCACGATGACCGCGGTGATGCGCACGATCTTCGCGCCTGTTCCAAGCTCGACCAGCTTCGCCCTAGCGGTGCCGTTGGGCTCGGAGGTGTTTGGCTCGATGTCTTTCATCACCGTCATTTCGCTTCCTGTCTTACCCAAGGCTCCAAATCGCGGCGCAGCATTCGATAGACCACCGGCACGAAGATCATGGTCGCGGCGGTGGCAAACAAAAGCCCGCCAATGACCGCGCGGGCCAAAGGCGCATTCTGTTCGCCGCCCTCGCCCACCCCAAGGGCCATCGGGATCATGCCGAGGATCATGGCGCCCGCGGTCATCAATACCGGCCGCAACCTGGTATAACCCGCAGCGATCGCGGCGGAGGCCTTGTCGTCGCCCGCCTCCATGCGCTGATTGGCGAACGTCACCACAAGAATGCTGTTGGCCGAGGTGAGGCCGATACACATCAAGGAACCCATCAAGGCCGGGATGCTCAGATGCGTTTGCGTGAGAAACAGCATCCACATCACGCCGCCGAGCGTGAACGGGACAGCTGCGAGCACGACCAATGGATCCACCCAGCTCTGGAAGTTGATGACGAGCGCGAGGTAGACCAGGATCACCGCCATCGCCATGCCCGAGAAAAGGCCGCCAAAACTCTCGCGCATGGTTTCGACCTGCCCGCTGAGCGTGATGGACACCGGCGCAGTGGCGTTGGCGATGGCGCGCTCCTTGTCCAGCACCTTGTCGATCTCGACCGCGGCGGAGGCGAGGTCCCTGCCCTGAACGTCGGCATTGACGTCAAACACCGGCCGGATGTTGAGTTGAGAAGCAACAAGCGGGACATTCTTGCGTCCGAATTGAGCAACATTCATCAGCATCTGGCTCGACTTGCTGCCGGCCGCGCCAATCGGCACAGTGGCCAGATCCTGGGTCGAATTCACCCGGTAGGTCGGCATCTGGACCACCAGCGGGTAGCTCACGCTGTTCCTCGGATCGATCCAGAAATTGGGAACGGTTTGAGCGCTCGAATTGGCGGTTACCAGAACATTCTTGGCGACCTGATCCTCGCTCAGGCCGACTTGCTGCGCCAAGGTGCGATCGACGTCGATCGTGAGGGCCGGAGCGTCGGGAACCTGGAACACGTGCGAGTCCACGACGCCGGGGATCGCGTTCAACTCATGCGCGATCTTCTGCGCGAGCGCGTAAGTATCGAAGCTCTTGGGCCCGGAAATCCGGATGTCGATGGGCGAGGGCTGACCGAAATTCAGCACCTGATTGACGATGTCGGCGGGCTGGAAGAAAAACACCAAATCCGGAAAACGCTTCGGAAGCTCGCGACGCAAGGCGGCGACATGAGCTGGTGTCGGACTATGCGTCTGCTTTAGCGAGATCAGGATTTCACCGTCCATCGGACCGACGGTGGCCGAATCGCTCAGTGCGATATTGATACCGCTGTAGGGCAAACCGATGTTGTCGAGGATGACCTCGACCTGATCCTGCCCCACGATCTGGCGTATCGCGCTCTGGACTTCGGCGAAGTAGCGCTGCGTCTCCTCAAGGCGGCTGGCGGGCGGCGCACGAACATGGAGGCGCATCTGGCCGGCGTCAACCTGGGGGAAAAAGTCTCGACCCAGATGCGGAAACAGAAGCAGCGAGCACGCCATCAGCAGAAGGAAGAAAGCCGTGGTGGCGCCTCCCCGCCTGACGCAATACGCGACGACGTTGCGGTAGCCTTCGCGCAGGCTGTTGAACCCATCCTCGAATTTGCGGTGGATCAGCGCGAAAATATTCAACCGCGAACGTGGCGCCACCTCGTGCGAGTCATGCGCCGCATGACCCTCGAGCTGCGAACGCATGAGATAGGAGAACAGCACCGGCACCAGCGTGAACGACAGCGCCAGACTCGCAATCAGCGACACGCAGACCGATAGCGACAGGGGAGAGAACAGATATTTGGCGGTGCCCTGCAGCAGGAAGACCGGCACGAAGACGATGCAGATGCAAAGCGTCGAAAGTGCCGTGGGGACCGCGACTTCGCCGGAACCGTATACGACCGCCTGCCGGAGCGGATCGCCCTCCTTGACGTGACGCTCGATATTCTCGATGACGACCGTGCTGTTGTCCACGAGAATGCCGACCGCCAGCGCAAAGCCGCCGAGCGTCATCGTGTTCAGCGTTTGCCCGCCGACAAACATGAAGAGGATGGCGGTGATGATCGAGATGGGAATCGTCGCGAGAATGATCAGCGTCAATCGCCAATTGCCGAGAAACAGCAGGATCATCGTCGCCGTCAATCCCGCAGCGATCATTCCACCCATCAGCACGCTGTTCAGCGAAGCCTTGACGAAAATCGACTGGTCGAAAATCGCCTTGATGTTGACGCCGCTCGGCATCAGCCGCCTGACGTCGGGCAACGCCTCCCTGACGCCGTCGATCACCGCAAGTGTTGAAACGCCGCCGGTCTTGCGCACCGTCATCAACGCGCCCGGCCGGCCGTCGACGCTCACCGAATTGGTCTGGTTTTGGAATCCATCGTGGACATGGGCGATGTCGCGCACGAACACGACTTGGCCTGCCACATCCTTCACCGGAAACTCGCCGATCGTCGCGATCGCGTCCGGGCTGTTGTTCATGGCGAGCGAATAGTCTTTGGTGCCGATCTTGACGTCTCCGGAGGGCAGGATGACGTTTTGTTGGGAAATCGCCGAGGCGACGTCCGAGGGCGACAATCCGCGCGAAGCAAGCGCCTGCTGGTCGAGGTCGACCATGATGACGCGAGGCTTGCCGCCATAGGGATAAGGAACTTGCGCGCCATGGACGACCGCGAGATCCGGGCGGATGATGTTCTGACCGAGATCGTTGAGTTTGGTGTCCGGGAGCGAGTCGCTGGATAGACTGAGCTGGATGATCGGAACGTCGGTGGCGCCGTAGCGCAATACTAGCGGCGGCGTGATGTTCGGCGGCATATATTTAAGCACGACAAGCGCGCTGCTCGCCAATTGCGAGATGGCACGCGTCACGTTGGCGCCTTCGTGCAGGTACACCTTCTCCACGCCGATGCCGGCATAGGATGTCGCCTCGATCCGGCTGATGTCGTCCACCAGCGAGGCCAACTGACGCTGATGCAGAGTCAAAATGCGATCGCGGATGTCCGGCGCGCTCATGCCCTGGTAGGTCCAGACCACGCTGACAACGGGGATGTCGATTTCGGGGAAAATATCGACGGGCATGCGCAAGCCGGCGCCAATGCCCATCAGGCAGACGAGAATGAGAGAAGCGACGATCGTATACGGTCGCCTCAGCGAGAAATCAGCGAACCACATTAACGATAGGCCTCAGCAGTTGGCATAGCGACCCGCTTTCGGTTGCGTGCATCGAAGAATCTGATGACTGCCGATGTTCCGCCGTTTTCGGCAGAGCGTCTCCCAAACCGCTCAACCCGCAAAGGGCCCATCCTCTTGAAAGCGCTGTCCATAGCTAGACTTTTGCGCCGGTCGATGCGCCCTAGGTAGCCGTTACCTCCCGCAGAAGCGATTAAAGTAGATTTTAATCGCCGGGAATGCGGGGCCATTAACAGGCAGGGAAGCGCCATCGCGCTGCACCGCACCCTTTGTAGGGTACGCACGGTGCCGGCGATCCGCCCGGCGGCGCGGGGTTGGTGCGATGCGATAAGCTCAAGATCACGTCGTGCCAGCCTTGAACCCGTCCAATCGGGTCAACCGGCCAAACTTCGATTCACAGCCTGGTCTTGCGCCCTCGAAACAAGCATGCGCCGGTACGAGCGGGCGCTATTCCGGGCAGACCGCGCCGCTGGAAATCCATCGTCTAACGGTCATGAACTGATCGTGCGAGAGCGGCGGCGGCGATCGGGTCTCACGCTGAGTGCAGAAAACCAAAATCTGATTTCAATAGTTTAGATATCGCGCCCATTGATTTTCGCGGGTGATGAGGTCGCGCAAGGAAGAGATCGATGCTGAAAACGCGCTGCAAAGCGGCAAGCGCGGTTCCGGGCGAATACTTTCCAGAGTTGCAACAATTTGAATCGTCTATGAGGCAATCGGCGCCGGTTATTTTCATGCGTAACCGGTAGCATCTGACCGTCACTCTCTTGATCCTCCACCTCAAACGCAAAAAGCGTTCGACGAGACGATAGCCATGACAACGTTCTCTACTCTGATCAATGAAATCCAGGACACAACCGTATCGGGGTCCACCAAAAAGCAACTGAGCGCGCTCAAGCGCATCACCGATTTGTTCGTCACCGGGTCCGCTCGATATTCGAAAGAGCAGATCGTGTTATTCGACGAGGTTTTCAAATCCCTTGTTGCCGTGATTGAGTTGAAAACCAGGGTCAAGCTCGCACGGCATCTGGCAACTAACTCAAATGCGCCAGCGACGCTGGTTCGAGCATTTGCCTTCGATGACGCCATCGATGTGGCAGCTCCGGTTCTCAGCCAGTCGACGGCACTTAGCGAGGCCGATCTCGTTGTCAGCGCAAGTACAATGAGCCAGGGGCATCTTTACGCAATCGCACAACGTCAAACAATCAGCGAAGCGATCACCGAAATACTCATCGAGCGCGGTGAACCGATCGTCGTCCATGCGGTCGCGAAAAATGCCGGCGCCTGTTTCTCGGATGGCAGCTTTCGCGAACTCGTCATGCGCGCGAGCGACGATGCCAAGCTTGCGCTGCATGTCGGAACGCGGCGTGACATTCCCCGACATCACTTCTTGAAACTTCTTGAAACTGCCTCGGCTTCGGTGTGCAGCAAGATGATCGCGGCAAACCCGCAATTTGCCGACGCTGTGCAGGGTGCGGTAACAGAGGTGATCGACGACATAAATCTGGAGGTCCGCAGCAAGTTTCGCGGTCACGTAAAGGCAAGACAAAAGGTAAGGCGGCTCAAATATTGGAGGGAACTCGGGGACGCCAATGTTCATGCGGCCGCCAGTGCGCAGGACTTTGAAAAGACGGTGATGGCTTTGTCAGTTCTCGCACACTGTGCCATCGAGATGGCTGAACGGGCCGTGCTCAACGAGAATCCCGGCGTGGTGCAAGTTGTCGCAAAAGCGGCCGGTTGCTCCTGGCCAACGGTCAAGGCTCTCTTGCTGATGACGGCAGCGGACCGCAGGATGTCCAGGAAGGAACTCGATCAAGCGCGCGAAAACTTCGAGCGGCTTGAGACCCGGACGGCAGAACGTGTGCTTGAGTTCTACGATGCGCGCCGCAACGAGCGCGCCATCGCGAGCCCGCCGATCGTTCCGGAGGCGCCCGCGAACTCAGGAAATCCGATGACGGATTCGCCGGCGCAGCCGGCGCAACGGGCATCCTGACCACCGCCAGCGGAAGCACCGCGCACATGATGGTGCCCAGGGGCGGGATCGAACCACCGACACTGCGATTTTCAGTCGCATGCTCTACCAACTGAGCTACCTGGGCACTTCCAGCCGCGGGGGCTTGGGAGCGGCGGTTTATAGTCAGACCGGCGAGCCCTGTCCACCACGCTTCGCCTTCGGCTTCGCGTGGCGCAGCCGCGCGAAGCCGAAGGCGAAGCGTGTCCGGCGTAGTCCCTAGGGCGAAGACGGACGACTCCTTAACCGACTGAAATCATACGAATATCCCTACCCCTCCTCTTCGTCCTCGTCCTTGGAGCCCGGGATCACGTAGGAATTCGACAGCCAGCGGTTCAAGTCGACATCCCGGCAGCGCTCGGAGCAGAATGGTTGGGAGGCCTCGGTGGCCGGCTTGCCGCAGATCGGGCACGGCTTTGCGCCTCCCTTGCCGGAGCGGGGGCCGGCATTCCGCTTAACTGGCATTCAACCAGCCAAAGCGAACCGGAAACCCTTCGCCGCCGAGCAGGGTGATCGATTCATACAGCGGCAATCCGACGATGTTGGTGTAGGAGCCGACCATCTTGACCACGAACGATCCGGCGATGCCTTGCACGGCATAGCCGCCGGCCTTGCCGCGCCATTCGCCGGAACCGATATAGGCCTGGATGTCGTCCTCGCTCAACCGCTTGAAGCGGACGCGTGTCTCGATCAGGCGCTGGCGGAAGGCCTCTCTAGGCGTCACCACACAGATCGCGGTGTAAACCCGATGGTTGCGCCCCGACAGCAGCCGCAGGCATTGCGAGGCCTCGTCTACCAGGTTGGCCTTCGGCAGGATGCGGCGGCCGACCGCGACCACGGTGTCGGCGGCAAGAATGAAAGCGCCGCGCAACTCGTCATCGAGCTGCACCGATTTGAGCGCGGCATCGGCCTTGGCGCGGGCCAGCCGGTTGGCGCAGGCGCGCGGCAATTCGCCCCGTTTCGGGGTCTCGTCGACGTCGGCCGGCCGCAGTGCATCGGGTTCGATGCCGGCCTGATTGAGCAGGCTGAGGCGTCGCGGCGAACCGGAAGCAAGAACGAATTTGGGGCGGCCCAGCATGCGGATTTTTGTCGGCGGGAGAGATTCGGAAAACGGAATGCGCGCGGAACCTATCGGAAGGCATCCCATTCCACAACCGGGGAACAAGCTGTTGTGAGGACGTCATAATTCCTCGTCGCCCTCAGCGCACAATCCGTGTCCCGGACGCGGTGCAGCGGGACCCACAGACATTGTGCATGGGCCCCGGATCAGCAACGCATCGCTGACGCGCTGCGCAGCATCCGGGGAACGTCGTAGCAGCAAGCGGTAGCTACCCGCTCGCCGCGCCCACCTTTGAAAACCGCTTGCGGATGCGCAGCAGCAACCCGTCACAGACCTCGCGATAGGCCTGCAATTTCTGCTCGCGATTGCCTTCGGCGCCCACGGGATCGTGGGTCGGCCAATATTCCACGTCGGCGGCGAGCGTACGCGTCAGTTCCAGCGCCTTGTGATGCGCTTCGGGCGACAGCGTGATGATGAGGTCGAAATTGAGCCCCTCCCAATCGTCCAGTTCCTCGAACGTCATCGGCTTGTGGCCGGAAATATCCTGGCCGAGCTCGGCCATCACCGCGACCGCGAACGGATCGAGCTCGCCCTTACGGACACCGGCGGACTTCACATAAAGCGCGTGCGGAAACATCTGCTGCAGCAGGCTCTCGGCCATCGGCGAGCGCACGCTGTTCAAGCCACAGGCAAACAGCACGGCTTGCGGAGCGAGCAGGCGCGGAGGCGCCATCGGCTATGGTTCTTTTGTTTGGCGCATGATCTCCGCGCAAACGCGTCCCGCGTTTGTCGCGTCCGAAAACCGGTGCCCACTTTTCGGGATCATGCTGGTCACCCCTTCCAGTGCAGCACGCAGATCAGCGTGAACAGCCGGCGGGCGGTTTCGAAGTCGATCCGCACCTTGCCTTTCAACCGCTCCTGCAGAGTGCGCGAGCCTTCGTCGTGGATGCCGCGGCGGCCCATGTCGATGGCCTCGATCCTGTCGGGGGTCGCGGTGCGGATAGCCTGATAGTAGCTGTCGCAGATCATGAAATAGTCTTTCACGATCCGGCGGAACGGCGTCAGCGACAACAGATGCGCCACCACAGGCGTGCCGTCTTCACGGCGAATATCGAACACCAGCCGGTTGCCGGTGATACTGATGTGCAGCGTAAACGGCCCGTTATTGGCGCCCTCTGGCGCGAACAGGTTCTGTTCGATCAGGTCGTAGATGGCGATCGCGCGTTCATGTTCGATGTCGGGACCGGAACGGCCGATCGATTCCTCATCGAGCGTCACCGCGACGATGCGGTTTTGCGAATCCTCCGTTGCGGGCGGCTTGTTCATGGCAGATTGAGGCGCAGTCCGACCGAGCGCGCATGGGCGTCGAGGCCTTCGGCCTTGCCCAGCGTCATCGCCGCCGGCCCCAACGCGCGCAGCTGGTCCGGTCCGCATTTCAGGATCGAGGTTCGCTTCA
>DASQOU010000011.1:0-22740 GCA_035644295.1 Bradyrhizobium sp. | reverse complement strand
GACCGCTCCCGATCGGTATCCTCGATACGCAGCAGCATCTTGCCGCCGCGGCCGCGCGCATAAAGCCAGTTGAACAGCGCCGTGCGGGCCCCTCCAATGTGGAGGAAGCCGGTCGGCGAGGGAGCAAAGCGCGTGACGATTTGGTCGGTCATTTAAAGCGATAACGGGAAGAGCTGGATACGCCCGGACGGCGCGAAGGGTGTATAGCAGGAACCGCGCATAACTAAAGCCTTCCTTGGGCGCGGCGGATTTGGCAGATAGACCGTTGATTTAAGAACAGGAAACAAGAATGACCATGGAACCGGTGGCGGCAGAGGCGGGACGTGATTTCATCCGCGACATCGTGCAGGCCGATCTCGACGCCAAAAGATATGACCGGATCGTAACGCGCTTTCCGCCGGAGCCGAACGGCTACCTGCATATCGGCCATGCCAAGTCGATTGCGTTGAATTTCGGTGTCGCGCAGGAGTTTTCCGGGCGCTGTCACCTGCGGTTCGACGATACCAATCCGACCAGGGAGGAGCAGGAGTATATCGATTCGATTCAGGCCGACGTGAAGTGGCTGGGTTATGACTGGGGCAAATACCTGTTCTATGCCTCCGATTATTTCGAGCAGCTCTACACGTGGGCGGAGGGCCTCGTTCGCGCCGGCCTTGCCTATGTCGACGACCAGTCGCAGGAGGAAATCAGGATCAAGCGCGGCACGCTCACCGAGCCCGGGCAGAACAGCCCGTTTCGCGACCGCTCGGTGGAGGAGAACCTCGATCTGTTTCGGCGCATGAAGACGGGCGAGTTTCCGAACGGCGCGCGCGTGCTGCGCGCCAAGATCGACATGGCGTCCGGCAATATCAACCTGCGCGACCCCGTGCTCTATCGCATCCTGCATGCCACCCACCCGCGAACCGGCGCCAAATGGTCGATCTATCCGAGCTATGACTACGCCCACGGGCAGTCCGACGCGATCGAGGGCATCACGCACTCGATCTGCACGCTGGAGTTCGAGGACCACCGGCCGCTTTACGACTGGCTGCTCGACAAGTTGCCGGTGCCGTCGAAGCCGCATCAGTACGAATTTGCCCGCCTCAATCTGACCTATACGTTGCTCTCGAAGCGGGTGCTGACCGAACTCGTGCGCGGCGGCCATGTCGCCGGCTGGGACGATCCGCGGATGCCGTCCATCGCCGGCCTGAAGCGGCGCGGCGTGCCGCCGGCGGCGATCCGGGAATTCGTCAAGCGCATTGGCGTTGCCAAGGCCAACAGCGTGGTCGATGTCGGCATGCTGGAATTCTGCATCCGGGAAATTCTCAACAAGACGGCGCAGCGGCGGATGGCGGTATTGCGGCCGCTCAAGGTCGTGATCGAGAATTATCCGGAAGGCCAGGTCGAGGAAATCGAGGCCGTGAACCATCCGGACGATCCGGCCGCCGGCACGCGCAAAATCGCGTTTGGCCGCGAGCTCTACATCGAGCAGGACGACTTCATGGAGAACCCGCCGAAGAAGTTTTTCCGGCTGTCGCCCGGGACCGAAGTGCGGCTCCGCTACGCTTATTTCGTCACTTGCCGCGAGGCCGTGAAGAACGCCGCTGGTGAGGTGATTGAGTTGCGTTGCACCTATGACCCAGCCACGCGCGGCGGCAACGCGCCGGATGGCCGCAAGGTCAAGGCGACGATGCACTGGTTGCCGGCGGCGCAGTCGCGGCCGGCCGAAATCCGCCTCTATAATCCGCTGTTCGCCAAGCCCAATCCGGACGCTGCCAATTTCGTGGCCGACCTCAATCCGCAATCGCTGGAAGTATTGAAGAACGCCAGGGTCGAGCCTGCGATCGGCGAAGCCAATTCGGACGATGTCGTGCAGTTCGAGCGGCAGGGCTATTTTGTGCGCGACACGGATTCGACCCCGGATCGTCCGGTGTTCAACCGGACCATCGGCCTGCGCGATACTTTTGCCAAGGAAGTCGCGAAGGGTTAGGGCCGCCTTGCAGTTAAGCGGGCTTCCCCGGCGGCAGCGCCGTTCACGCCTGGGCGCGCGTGTTCGGCCTTGAAGCCGATTGCAATCCCATCCCTGAAAGCCGGGCGCGAAGCGCGTGTTCAGCAAGCCGGTCTCTGGCTTTCTCCTCGATCAGCAAATTGATGAATGCCAGTCGCTTCGGCTCGTCGTCCGCCTCCGCAAGCAATCTGCGATAACGATCGAAATTATATCCCGTGTCCAAGCTACTCATCGCCCACCGCCCGACACTCAACCTACCCGTGACGAAGTGTCTTGCAACCGGTGGAAACCCGCAAGTCACGCTATCGATTGGTGGCGGCTTGCGGCTTCTATGTTGTGGATAACGCAGAAGGTCGCGCGCCGCTCGTGGAGGAACCGGGGATGTCAAACCCTGTCTCAGTCGGGGAGGCGGGCTCCCCGCTCAGGCAAGGCGCTCGCGAATTTCGTCGCGCATCTTTTCGCGGAAAGCCTCCTTGCGCGCAGGCCGGTCCTTCTCATCGACATCCCACCGATCGAAGATGTTGAAGTTTTCCAGGATCGGATGGCGATCGCTGGCCATGGCCAGGATGTGAAGGAGTTTGCCCGCGGGCCCACTGGGGCCCGTCACTTCCCATCTGCGGAGGATGTCCGCGCCGTCGCGGCCGTCAAGCCCGCAAAGCTTAGCCATGTCGGCCGCCGACAATGGCCGGCCGATCGCGTCACCCAGATCCTGGCGAAGTTGCTTCAGTTCCGGACCTGTCACGGAGGCTGGTTCCTGATCTGGTGGCGAACGCTAAGGTTTCCGCGCGCGGCATCGAGGCCGCTGGATGCGGCTCTTAGCAGAAACGCAAGCTCGCACGATACGTTTGAACTGAGTTGGGCTTTTACGAGAATTGCGGCTTTCCCGGGGAATTCTGCTTCCGTTCTGGTTTTGCCCGCCTGACACGCCAGGGTAGCATGGCGTGTGAAGTGTAGCGTGGGATAAGGGGATGGCAGAGCGGGGCAGGGCTCCCGGCCGGTCGCAGGGTATTGCGGGAACCTGGCCACCGCGGGGCGCGGCGCAGGCGGGCGGTTTTGCGCCGTCCGGTTTTGGCGCGTGGCCAGCCTTTCTCGACAAGCTTCGCGAATGGGCTCGCGCCGAGGCCGGCGCCGGCCGTTTGCTGCCTTGGGTGCCGATCGCCTTCGGCGCCGGCATTGCGCTCTATTTCACCGCCGATCATGAGCCGGTCCTGCCGGTTGCCGCCGTCACCGCGATCGGACTTTGCGCGGCGGCGTTTTTGCTCCGCCGACAACGGATATTTCCGGTCGCCGTAATGGTCGCGGCCATGGCTGCGGGTTTCGCGACGGCGACGTGGAAGACGGCACGGATCGCGCATGGTGTGTTGGCGAGGCCGGCCTATTCGGTGTCGCTTTCGGGGTTTGTCGAGGCCCGCGACATCCGCGAACGCACCGACCGGTTCGTGTTGCGTGTCACGCAGATGGATGGTCCGCGCATCCAAACCAAACTGGAGCGCGTCCGGTTGTCGGTGCGCAAGGGCACCGCGCCCGCGGTCGGCAGTTTTGTCGAATTGAAGGCGCGCCTGCAGCCGCCGCTCGCCCCGCTGCGCCCGGGCAGCTACGACTTTGCCCGCGACATGTTCTTTCAGGGCATCGGGGCCTCCGGCTTTGTCACCGGTGCCATCAAGACCGTCGAGCCGCCGGTCGCGGGCGGGCTATCCCTGCGTTACGCCGCCTTCATGCAGGACCTGCGCGATGCGATCGACGCGAGGATACGGACGACGCTGGACGGCGACAAGCGAGCCATTGCGACCGCGCTCTTGACCGGCCGCCGCGACGCCATCACCACCCCCGTCAACGATGCCATGTTCATTTCCGGCCTCGGCCACGTGCTCTCGATTTCGGGATATCACATGGCGGTCGTCGCCGGCGTCGTGTTCTTCGCGATCCGCGCGCTGCTGGCGTTCTTCCCGGTGCTGACTGTGGGCTTTCCCATCAAGAAATGGGCCGCTGCCGGCGCGCTTGCCGCGGCCGCCTTTTATCTGCTGCTGTCGGGAGCGGAAGTGGCGACCCAGCGGTCGTTCTACATGACTGCGGTGGTGCTGATCGCCGTGATGGTCGACCGCCGAGCTGTGACGTTCCGCACGCTGGCGCTGGCGGCAATGGTGGTGCTTGCGCTGGCGCCTGAGGCGCTGGTGCATCCGAGCTTCCAGATGTCATTTGCGGCTACGCTTGGGCTAGTGGCCCTGGTGCAGATCGGCATGCCCCGCCTGTTTGCAGCGCCGGACAGCTCCGCTACCGCGAAAGTGGCATTGTGGGGCGGTCGCGAAATCGTGGTGCTGACGCTCGCGTCATTGGTGGCGGGGCTTGCGACCACGCCCTATGCCGCCTTCCACTTTCACCGGGTGACGCCGTATGGCGTGCTCGCCAATCTGGCGGCGATGCCGGTCGTCTCCGCGCTGGTGATGCCCGCAGGCATGCTCGGTCTGGCCGCCATGCCCTTTGGCTTCGATGGCTTCTTCTGGTGGCTGATGGGCGTAGGAATCGACTGGATGATCGTGGTGACGGAACGGGTTGCTGCCCTTCCGGGCGCGATCGGCCGCATGGCCGCGTTCGGAACCGGCCCGCTGATTGCGGCAAGTGTCGGGATCATCCTGCTCGGGCTGTTACGGACGCCGCTGCGCTGGAGCGGGGCGGCTGTACTCCAGCTTTCGGTGATCTGGGCGCTGGCGGTGCCGCAGCCGGATATCCTGATTTCCGGCGACGGCCACAATGTCGGTGTCCGTGGCCGGGATGGCCGGCTGCACCTGATGAAGACCGGCAAGGATGGCTTCCTGATCAAGGAATGGCTGGCTGCCGACGCGGACCCGCGACAGGCGGGCGAATCCTCGCTCACCGATGGCGTCTCCTGCGATGATGAGGGGTGTGTGACGCCGCTGGCCGACGGCCGGTTCGTGGCGTTGACGCTGCGTCCCGACGCGCTTGCCGACGATTGCAGACACGCGGTAGTTCTGGTGACCGCAAAGCAGGCGCCGCCGGCTTGTGGCTCCACGGTCATCGACCTCGAACGTTTGCGAAGGCAGGGCGCCATCGCCCTTCGGCAGGTTAGGGACGGATTTATTGTCGACGCGGTCAAACCAAGAGGCGTCAACCGCCCATGGGCGCCCGGGGCCGCAGGCGAAGCGGAGACGGAGCCCACCAACCTCGCACCGCGGCCGGTAGCCCCGCGGGCCGTGGATGCGACGCCGGCCGAAGCTGATCTGCAGGCGGAGGATTGAGATAGATGCCTGCTCCGCTATTCCGGGGCGATGCGTGGCATCGAACTACGATGCGCAATTGCGCATCTGAGGTCTGGTCCGGAGCCTGTCATCGGGCCGCGCCAGCGCGGACCCGGTGGGACCATCCCGGAATGGTGAGCCGCTTCAGTTCTCACGAGACAAAGAGCTGTCGCGCAGTTCGAATGCGCCGAGATGAAACTCCTCAGTCTCGTCCATCGCCGGTGCCCCTGCCGTTTTCACCAGCGCAAACAGCGCATCCGGGAATTGCCGCCAGACGGCGAGATCTTCCGCCGTAATCGTAAGCCAGCCAAATCTGAACATGTAGCGGCCGGGCTCGGTCACGTGCCCCACTTGTTGCCATGAGACTTTATTGACCGCCAAGCCCGTTTTTCTCCTGCGGCCAGCGCGCTTTATCCGCCGGCGGATCGTGATTTCCGGGCTTGCCGACGGCGAGGAGCACGTCATGCGTTCGCATCTCGAAGACATCGAGCTGCAACGCGAATGTCGCGAGCGCCAGTTTCAGATGCTCCCGTTCTTCGGCGCGGGCGTCCATTCCGTATTTCATGGCATGTCTTGTGCTCGGTTCGGCGCAAGCATCGTTGATCGGGCGTGCCGCGGCGATAGTTAGCTGGCGGAGATCGGTGTCGCCGCCGGTGCGTGGGCAACGGTTGCCGCACGGTCCGCGGCTTGTCGAGCCACCGGCAGTTGCAGCACCGTCGCGCGCTGGCCTTCGCAAAGCAGTGTCACCAGCACATGGCTTCCGTCCGGAAATTCGATCGTGTCATGGTGTCGATTGCGAATGTGCCGGTCCGTTGCGCCGAATTTTCCTACCCGGAAATCGACCTGTCGCGTCCAGATCCATCGGCTGTCGTATCTGACGTTGTCGGCGAATGCCAATTCCGTCCCGGGCAGCACGCAAACCGCGACATCGGGTTCGTTTTTTGATGCAAAACCGCGCGTCGCGGTGCCGCGGAAGGTCGTGGTGATCAGGGTTTCTCCCACTTGCGCGGGACGCGTCGCAACGGCGTGCAGACTATAGTCACACATCGGACTGCTCCTCGTTCGAGATAGCAACCGGCGCCGCCTTGAGCATGATCCGGAAAATGTCGGAACGTCTTCCGGGAAAGCTCATGCTCAATCGAAAGAGGCGCAGGCCTCTATCAGAGTGGACATCAGGGCGTGAGCTTGTGCGCCATTGACGGCAAATGTGCGGCTCCGTCAGGGGCCCAAATCACAAATGCGTTTTGTCGTCCTGCGATCGAGCCCAAGGGAACCTGTGCCGCAAGGCGGACGAATGAGCTCGTCGTCACCGCCCGCGAAAGGCTGTCCAGCCATTGGCGCCGCTCCGTTTCCCGCTGAAATCAGGGATGCTGAAGGCGGGGCATAGAGAATGCCCCGCCTTCGCGGCGCGTGAATGAGTGTCGCGACGAGGTCTGTCTGCTCAGTATTTCCGGTAAAGACCGATCAGCTTGCCCTGAATCTTCACCCGGTTGGGTGGCAGGATACGGACTTCATAGGAGGTATTGGCCGGCTCCAGCGCGATCGACGCGCCGCGGCGGCGGAAGCGCTTCAATGTGGCTTCCTCATCATCGATCAGAGCCACCACGATGTCGCCGGTGTCGGCGGTCTCGTTGCGCTGGATCAGCGCCATGTCGCCGTCGAGGATTCCTGCGTCCACCATGGAATCGCCGCGCACCTCAAGCGCATAGTGCTCGCCGGACCCGAGCATGTCGGGGGGGACGCTGATGGTGTGGCTGCGGGTCTGCAATGCCTCGATCGGCGTGCCCGCGGCGATGCGGCCCATGACCGGGACGGCCACTGGGCGGCTGCCATCGTCCTCGGAGCCTATGCTGCCGCCGCTGCGGACCTTGCCAAGCGTGCCTTCGATGACACTGGGCGTGAACCCACGCCGGCCATTGCCGCTGCCAGCAGCCGAAAGCTCCGGCAGCTTGATCACTTCGATGGCGCGGGCGCGGTTCGGCAGGCGGCGAATGAATCCTCGCTCTTCGAGCGCGGTGATAAGGCGGTGGATGCCGGACTTCGAACGGAGATCCAGCGCGTCCTTCATCTCGTCGAAGGAAGGCGGTACGCCGGACTCCTTCAGGCGCTCGCTGATGAATCGCAGAAGTTCGTATTGTTTGCGCGTGAGCATCTCGACCAGTCCCCAGGTTGCTGTCGTTCGATTGCGAGACGTCTAAATTTTGAGACCAGCGGAGTTAGAGCTCCGATTGACGGCCGTCAAAGTTTAGAAACAAATCATGAACGAACACTATATGTTCCATATGTGTTCTGCAACCATTTAATTTTTCGTCAACGAAATTGCTTTTGCGGGAACCCATGGGTTCCAGGCTCAGTCCGGCAGCCGCAGGATGTCGCATGCGGTGCCTTCGGCTGCTGCTGGCGCAAACGGCGCACGGATCACAAGCGCCCGTGCTGCAGCGAGATTCCCCAACAACGAGCTGTCCTGATGGTTGACCGGCGTGGCGATCAACGTACTGTCGGCGCGCGCGTGAAGGCGAGCCCGTAGATAGTCTTCGCGCAGATCATTGGCGGCGACATCGCGTCCGAGCAATGCGGTTTCGCTGAGGTGATGAACAACCGATCGCCCCGACAGCGCGCGAATCAGCGGCGCCAGAAACAGGAAGCCACAGACATAGGACGACACCGGATTGCCGGGCAGGCCGATCACGCGCATGGCGCCGAGCCGTCCGTGCATCATCGGCTTGCCCGGCCGCATCGCAATCCGCCAGAACGCCATCGCAACGCCTTCCGCCTCGAGCGACCGCTTGACGAGGTCGTGGTCGCCGACCGAGGCCCCGCCGGTGGTGACGAGAACATCGGCGCCCAATTCCCTGGCGCGGCGGATACCGTCCGTCGTGGCCTCAAGGGTGTCGGCGGCGATGCCGAGATCGATGGTCTCGGCGCCTTCGTCACGGGCCAGCGCCCGCAGCGCGTAACCGTTCGAATACACGATCTGTCCGGGGCCGGGCGTCTCGCCCGGCATCACCAACTCGTCGCCGGTAGCGAGGATCGCGACCCTGGGCCGGCGGCGCACGGCGAGGTTGGGGTAGTTCATGCCGGCGGCAAGTGAGAGATCACGGTCGGTGAGGCGGCTGCCGGCGGCCAGCAGCACATCGCCCTGGCGAAAGTCGACCCCCGCGGGGCGGATATGCCGCCCCGGAATCGCGGCTTCGGTGATGGTGATACCGTCCCCTTCGGTGACGGTGTCTTCCTGGATGATGACGGCGTCGGCGCCGTCGGGAATGACCCCGCCGGTAAAGATGCGCACCGCTTCGCCCACGCCGACAGCCCGCTCGAAGGGCCGGCCGGCGGCGACCTCGCCGATCACCTTGAGCCGGGCCGCGACGTGGGATGCGTCCGCCGAGCGCACCGCATAGCCATCCATCGCCGACATCGCCTGCGGCGGCTGGGTACGCAAGGCCGCGACGTCGCGTGCCAATACCCGACGGTGGGCCTCGTCCAGCGCGACCATTTCCTCAGGCAGCGGTTCGGCGCCCGCCAGAACGGCCGACAGCGCATCTGCGACCGGCATCAATGCCAAGATAGAACTCCCAAAGCCAATCCCCTCAAATCCCGAGCGCGGCAAGCGCGTTTGCCACGTCGTTCGGCGAAGTAACGTGTACCGCGACCAGTCCGCGCTCACGTGCGCCCTCGATGTTCTCGGCGAGATCGTCGAAGAACACGATGCGTTCGGCCGGCACCCCGATCGCGTTTACCACGTGATCATAGGCCTGCGCGTCCGGTTTCCGAAGCCCGATCGAGGAGGATAGAAACAATTCGCGGAAATGCCTGAGTACATCGGCATATCTCTGCGAAAAATATTCGACATGGGGGCTATTGGTATTGGAGAACGCGTAAAGCGGCAGGCGCTGCGCGGCGCGCGCCAGGAGCTGGGCGATACCGGGCATTTCGCCCGCGAAGATCGCGTTCCAGCCCTCGAGAAGCTGGGTGTCCGACAAAGTGACGCCCAGTGACGCGCGCAAGCCCGCAAAGAACTCGGGATCGCTGATCACGCCCTTCTCGTGGCGCCGATAAAGTTCGTCTCGGGCAAACCGCCCGACCAAATGCGCCGGCTCGCATCCGGCGTGACCGGCCCAGCAGGCCAGCGTTCGGTTGAAGTCGATATCGAGCACCACGCGGCCGAGATCGAACAGCAGCGCATCGGCGGTGCCGGGAGCGAGCAGGGGTGCGGTCATTGCTGCGGTTTACGAAAATCGGGACAGGCGAGCAACCGATCCGGCATGCCTCGTCTCTCACCCGATCGCTTCAATACCGGTACGGCTCGATGTCCAGCAACGGAAAGGCACTCAAGACATCGGGCAGGTTGGTTGGCGCTGCCGCGTGCAAATAGGATTTGTCGATCTCGGCGAATTTTGTAACGCCAAGCAATCCCAGGGAGCGGATGACTTCGTCTTCCAAGAGCTCCAGCATCCGCACGATCCCGGTTTCGCCGGCGGCCGCCAGCGCCCAGCATTGCAGGCGGCCGATGCCGACGAGATCGGCACCCATCGCGATCGCCTTGACGATGTCGCTGCCGCGGCAGAACGAACCGTCGACCATGATTTTCGCCCGGCCCCCGACCGCGCTGACGATTTCGGGGAGTACATGCATGGCACCGCGGCCGTGGTCGAGCTGACGCCCGCCATGGTTCGACACGTAGATCCACTCGACCCCGTGATCGAGCGCGATCGCCGCGTCCTCTGCGGTAGCGATCCCCTTGAGGATCAGCGGAATCTTGTACTTGTCCTTGATCAGCTTGACGGTGCGCCACTCCAGCCCCTTCTGGAAGTCACCGCCGGTGGCGCGCAAGCGGCTTTCGCGGACGTAGCGCTTGGCGATATCGCGCTCGCGGCGGCTATAATGCGCGGTGTCGACGGTCAGGCAGAATGCGCTGTAGCCGCTGTCGATGGCGCGGCGAACACGATCCTCGACAAAGGCATCGTCGCCGCGCACATAAAGCTGATAGATCCGGAGCGCGCCGGGCGCAGCCTCAGCGACCTTCTCAAGGCCGGGCTCAGAGACCGAGCTCAGCATATGGGCTGCGCCGAACCTGCCGACGCCGCGGGCGACGCTGGCGGCAGCGCCAGCGGAATCGAAGATCTCCAGCGCGCCGACCGGTGCCATCATTACCGGCAGACGTAATTTGCGGCCGAACAACTCGGCGGAGGCATCGATCCTGGCCACATTGCGCAGCACCCGTGGCCGGAATGCAATCTCGTCGAGCGCCATGCGGTTGCGGCGCATCGTGGTCTCGGTCTCGGCAGCGCCGACGATATAATCCCAGGCGTTCTGGTTGAGGTTGGCGCGCGCCTGGCGCACGAACTCGTGAAGGTTCTGGAATTCTTCGGTGCTGGCGCCGAGTTCGCTGGCGGTCGGGATGCGGGTCGCTTCGTTCATCGTGGTCTCCGGGAAATATCCGACCGCTTCTTGCCTCAAAAGCCGCAGTTCAGCGAGCCTCTGGGCAAGTTCATCGTGCGCTCCTATGCGAGAAATGCTCAGCCGGCAACCATAAAGCCGGCCGATGCATCCCTGGGGCCAGTCGGTTACCTGGTTTTGTCACTTGGCCTGGATGTTTGAAGCGATCACGGACATTGGCCTAGCCTCTCGCTTGGCGACCATATTGGTCACTGTCGCCGCATATTTCTTGAAATGAGCGGTCTCGCGGTGGGACTTCAAGGCTGCCTCGTCGTCGTAGATTTCATAGAGGAAGAAGTGGTTCGGATCGCTGGCGAGGTTGAGGATATCGAACCGGCGGCAACCCGGCTCCTTCACCGACGCAGCGCCATTCTCCGTGATCGCCGCCAGAAACTTCTCGCGCTCGGCCGGCACGATATCGAGGTCTACAGCGTTGACGAACAACCCAGCCGATTGCGCGGCTACACGCTGGCCCGGCACCGGCAGCATGATGACGCAGACAACGCCAAGCGCCAGGGCGGCGGCGATCGAAATTGACTTGAGCATGCGGTCCTCCCGATTGTCTCCCCGGAATTATTTCCGGTGGAGGCGACGCCGGGATCGCTATTGGCGACCCGCCTTGCGCCTTGGGAATATCCATAGCCGATTGCATCGGGTCGGGTAAGCCTGTGGTCCATTGCTTCCTGAACTTCCATCCCATTGCGAAAGTTGCTAAAGGCTTGCTCTACTTTGGGGCTATCCAAACATGCTCGGCTCGCTAAAGAAGAGGAACTGCCATGACGAAACTGACGATCTGGCTCGCTGCACTCGGCGTGAGTGCGCTGGGTGCAAGCGTAGCGAATGCACAGAGTTTGAGCCTGACCAGCGCCGAAATCAAAGAGGGTGCCACCATTGCCAATGAACAGGTGTTCAAAGGTTTCGGCTGCACCGGAGGCAACATCTCGCCTTCCCTGAGCTGGAGCGGAGCACCCAGCGGTACCAAGAGCTTCGCCGTCAGTATCTATGATCCGGATGCGCCGACCGGCAGCGGCTGGTGGCACTGGGTTGTCTACAATATTCCGCCGGGCGTAACGTCATTGCCGAAGGGCGCCGGCGACATGAAGAAGAAATTGATGCCCAAGGGGGCGATCCAGAGCCGAACCGATTTCGGCACGGCTGGGTATGGTGGCCCGTGTCCGCCGACCGGGGACAAGCCGCACCGTTACCAGATCACGGTTTTTGCGGTCGATGTCGACAAATTGCCGGATGCGAAGAACGAGATGGCTTCCGCTGCTTTGGTTGGCTTCGACCTGCACTTCCATACCCTGGCGAAGGCGACCGTAACCGGCCTCTACGGCCGTTGAGCGTAATAGCCGGCTGCAAACGACACTGCGACATTGACCGGCCCACACCCGTCCTGCCATCCTCCCTCTCGGCCGTGCTGACACGAAGATCAGCCTTCGCCGCGAGGGAGTCCAACCATGTTCCGCAAGGCAATTTATTCGTTCGCCGTCATGCTGCCGGCCTGCTCAGCCGCTGGCGCTTCCGATATTCGCCGCGTCGTGACGGGATTGGATGCCAACAACAAGGCGGTGGTGATGTTCGACAGCCGCATGCTGCTGCAGAGTGGGCCCTACGGTTTGACTTCCACCAATCTCTGGGTCACCAATTCCTATCCGCTCGGCTTCTCCTTCAAGGACGACACCTCGGCGATCCCGGTCGGTGTATCGCCACTCGACAACGGCACCAAATTCCGCGTGGTGGAGTTTCCGCCGCTCGATGCGGCGACCGAAGCAAAGATGGAGCCCGGCTTTCTGATGAAGGCGGTCGGCGCTGTAGCGCCGGCGCGAGGACTTCCCGTCACCCACCCGCTGATGCATCGCACCCGCAGCGTCGATTATGCCGTGGTGTTGTCGGGCGAGATTGACATGATGCTTGATGACAGCGTCGTCCATCTCAAGCCGGGCGATACCATCGTGCAGCAGGCGACCAATCACGCCTGGGTCAATCGCGGAACGCAGGCCTGCCGGATCCTGTTCGTGCTGATGGATTCCAAACAGCCGTAGCCGATTTCAAATTGGAAAGGCCGTGGGATTACGGTCTTGCCGCGGCGGTACAGCGCGTATATCGGCCCACGATGGCGTGGCTCGCGCAATGTTCTGCCACATCATCGACGAGGCGCGGCTTCGGCTCTCGGCCCCTGACACCGTCGAGCGGCCTCAATGATACCAGAATGGTGTTGTGGACTATGGCCCGATAACCACGCGAATTTGTTCCAGGCCCATAGCAGGCCGTCACCGACAGCGAGAGGGTTCGCCATCCATGCGCAAGAATTCCCAGTTCTTCCTCGGCACGGCCGCGGGTATCTGCCTGAGCCTTCTCGTCACCGGGCCGCAGGCCGCGCAATGGGTCGCTGTGGCCAAGGCCGCGGTCGGCGCCGACACCTATTCGCAACTCAACCTGTTTGGTGAGGTGTTTGAGCGTGTCCGGGCCGACTATGTCGAAAAGCCCGATGATACCAAGCTGATCGAGGGCGCGGTCAGCGGCATGATCACCTCGCTTGATCCCCATTCGCGATACATGAATGACGGCGCCTGGCGCGAAATGCGGGAGATCACCCAGGGCGAGTTCGGTGGGCTTGGGATCGAGGTCACGATGGAGGATGGGCTTATCAAGGTGGTTGCGCCGATGGATGGCACGCCCGCGGCGAAGGCCGGCATCATGTCGGGCGACCTGGTCACCCAAATCGATGACGACGCGGTCCAGGGGCTCACCCTGGAGCAGGCCGTGAACAGGATGAAAGGGCCGGTCAATACGAAGACGCGACTAACGATTATTCGCAAGGGGGCTGAGACCCCGATCAACGTGTCGATCATGCGCGAGATCATCCGCGTCCGTCCGGTCATCCACCGAACGGACGGCGGCAATATCGGCTACATCCGGATCAGTTCGTTCAACGACCAGACCACCGATGAGCTGAGGAAGGCGATTGGCGACATATCGAAACAAATTCCGTCGGAGAAACTCGCCGGCTATGTCGTCGACCTTCGTAACAATCCGGGTGGGCTGCTCGAACAGGCGGTTTCCGTGTCAAGCGCGTTCATGGCAAGGGGCGAAGTCGTCTCGACGCGGGGCCGCCGGCCGGAGGAAACCCAGCGCTTTACGGCGCGGGGCGGGGACCTCACCAAGGGCAAACCGCTTGTCGTTTTGATCAACGGCGGATCGGCGTCCGCATCGGAGATCGTCGCAGGCGCCTTGCGCGACCACCAGCGCGCGACCCTGATCGGCACCCGCTCGTTCGGCAAGGGCTCGGTGCAGACGATCATCCCGCTCGGCACCGGCCACGGCGCACTGGCACTGACCACCGCGCGCTATTTTACACCGTCCGGCCGATCGATCCAGGCGAAGGGTGTCTCGCCTGACATCGAGGTGCTGCAGGATGTGCCCGACGAGTTGAAGGCCCATTCGGAAACCAAGGGCGAGGCTTCGATGCGCGGGCATCTCGCGGCCGAAGGCGCGGAGCAGACCGGTTCGCAATCCTACGTTCCGCCCGCCGAGAAGGACGACAAGGCGCTTGCCGCCGCCTACAACCTGCTGCGCGGCGTTACCGTCAATGCCGGCGGTCCCTCGTCATCGCCGAAGGCTGCGGTTCCAAACTAACCATAGAGCGAAGCGGTCGAGGCGGCGTCATGCCGCCCCGAAATCCTCGAGTTAGGCCACGGCCGTTTGTAAGGCGCGGTGGGCGAGCAGCATCCGCTTGGCTTCCGCGGCCGGCTTTGGTGGGCTGAACAGATATCCCTGCATTTCGGTGCAGCCGAGCGCACGCAGCATTTCCTGTTGCCGTTGCGTTTCAACGCCCTCTGCCGTGGTTGTCATGTGCCGCGCAGCGGCGATGTTCACCACGGCTTGCACAATGGACGACCCGCCCTGTTCGGCGAGATCGTTGACGAAGCAGCGATCGATCTTGATCTTGTCGAACGGAAAGCGCTGCAGATAGCTCAACGAGGAATAGCCGGTGCCAAAATCGTCGAGCGCAATCCGCACCCCGATGGCGCGAAGCTGGTGAAGAACCTCCAGGGCGGCATCGTCATCGCGGATCAATACCGCCTCGGTGATTTCCAGTTCCAGCCGGCTCGCCGGAAGTCCGGAAGCCGCGAGCGCGGCAACGATCTTCAATGCCAGCGAGCCGCTTCTGAATTGAACAGGCGAGACGTTGACGGCGAGGCTGGTATCGTCGGGCCATGTGGTGGCTTCCGCACATGCGATCGCTAGCACCCATTCGCCGAGTTCATTGATCAGACCGGTTTCTTCAGCGATCGGGATGAACTCGGCCGGCGAGACCATGCCTCGTTCGGGGTGCCGCCAGCGCACCAGCGCTTCGCAGCCGGTGATCCTGTTGCTATGGAGACTGAGGCAGGGCTGGTAATAGACCTCCAACGCTTGGTCGGCGATCGCCTTGCGCAGATCGATCTCGAGTAGTCGGCGTGCCTTTACGTGGGCGTCCATTGCCGGCTCGAAGAAACGCCAGGTCCGCCGACCCGCTGACTTGGCAGCATACATCGCCAGATCAGCATTTTTCAGGATTTGATCGAGGTCAATTCCATGCTGCGGTGCCAGAGCAATGCCGATGCTGGCGTCTGATGCAACCTGGTGACCGAGACACTCGCAAGGTTCGCGGATCGCATCGAAGGCCCGCGTGACGAGGTCGACGACTTCGGCGGGGTCCTTGACCGCGGTCTGAACGATGGCGAATTCGTCGCCTCCCAGCCGTGCGACAAAGTCGGCGCCATCGATGCACTGGCCGAGGCGCAGCGCTACGGATTTCAATAACTCGTCGCCTATCATATGGCCGAGCGAATCATTGACGCTCTTGAATTCGTCAATGTCGATGTACAGCACCGCCAGCTGTTCGCCCGGAACAATTTGATCCAATTGCTGTCTCAGCCGTTCATGAAACAAGGCGCGATTGGGCAGATCGGTCAGCGCGTCGTAGTGGGCCAGATGTCGGATCTGCTCTTCAACACGCGTGCGCTCGGTGATGTCCTCATGGGTGGTCAGCCAACCGCTCTTCAGTGGCTGGTTGACGATCTGGATTGAACGTCCGTCCGCGGTCTCGACCGTGCTGTGGGTAATTTCACCCAGCGCGACCTTGCGCAAGACGTCCGACACGAATGCGTCAACGTCGCCCTTGAAGGACCCGGTGGCCTTTCGATGCGCGACAAGATCGCGAAAGGCAAGGCCTGGCTTTACCACGTCGGGCGACAGCCCATACATACAAATATAACGCTGGTTGCAGACCACCAGCCGCTGGGATGCATCATACAGCAGCAAGCCTTGCGTCATGTTGTTGATCGCCGTGTCCAGGCGGTGCTTCTCCATCCGGTGTTGCTGCAACAATTTTCGAACGAAAAGAACCAGCATCGCCGTTATCACGAGTACGGAAAAGGCGGCCACCAGGATCAAGAACCTGGTTTGCTCGCGCCAATCGGCGAGCGCCGCCGCGACGGTTGTGCTCGCGACTATGGCTATCGGGAAGCTTTTCAACGCATGAGCCGATGCCACTCGTTCCTGGGCGTCGATCGGGCTGGTCAGGCGTATCGTCCCACGGCCGATTGGCGATGAAATGAACCGATAGATGGGGCTGGTCCTGACGTGCGATCCGATCATCCGCTCGATATGCGGATAGCGAGCCAGAAGCGTTCCATCGCGGAGATACATCGAGATTGCCGCGCCCTCGCCAAGCGCGACGGATGCGAAGTATTTCTCGAAAGTGGCCGGCGCGATGGCCCTTGCGACGACCCCGATGAACTCACCCTTCGGTCCGGTCACCTTATGCGCGATGATGGTTGCCCACCCGCCGGCGATGCGGCCCCGCGCCAGTTCGATCAATACCGGTGTGGCCGCGGTGCCTGACTTGAACGTCCTGAAGAAGGCGCGGTCGTCGATTTTGACATCCGGAACCGGCCAGACGTCGGACGAATTGATCAACGTGCCACCGGCGTCGAACACATTGATGCCGGCGATATCGGAATAGGCTCCGACCTTTTTCCTCAACGTCTCGTGCCATTCCAGGGTGGCGAGCTGTCCTCTGAATATTTCGGATGTCATTCCGTCGGAATGGATTTGCCCGGCAATGTCCTTCAGAATGACGGTGAAATCTTCGAGCTGCTGATCGAAGTGACGGGCCACCAACAGTACCGTGTTCTCCAGTTCGCGTTCGTTGCTGCTCAGGGCTCGTTCGCGAAAGTTGTCGACCATGATCGTGGTGCCGATCGCGATGGCCGCGATCAGGAATGCGCCGCCGGCGATAAGCCACCGGATCGGACCGCTGGACAAAAATGCTTTCACATCGAACGAGGCGGGGGCTTCTGCCGTCATTGGTCGCGATCGCTGCTTGGGCTAAACACCGACGCATTTCCATGCACCGGCCCAATACAGCGATACCTCACCGGTATGGAGGTGAGGTTAGCAAGTTGGGTTAATCGCCAATTAAT
Source organism: Bradyrhizobium sp. (assembly GCA_035644295.1). GTDB lineage: Bacteria > Pseudomonadota > Alphaproteobacteria > Rhizobiales > Xanthobacteraceae > Bradyrhizobium. The sequence continues at coordinate 5,590 of DASQOU010000011.1, read as the reverse complement.
CTGACCGTTCGCCGGAGCCGTCCCGGCCGCGCGTTGGCAGCTTTATCTGCCGCTGCGGCGTTACGCATTCTCCCGGCCGGTCAATCTTCGGTGCGGTAATGTCCGGAACTGCCGCCCATTTTCTCGACCAGATGAATGCCTTCGATGCGAACGCCGCGTTCGACTGCCTTGATCATGTCGTAGATCGTCAGGCACGCGACAGAGACCGCCGTCAGCGCCTCCATCTCGACACCGGTCGGCCCGGAAACCTTCACAGTGGCACGGACAACGCAGCCGGGCAGATTTTTATCGGGCGCAATGTCCAGCGTAACCTTCGACAAGGCCAACGGATGGCACAAGGGTATCAGCTCGGCGGTTCGCTTGGCCGCCATGATTCCGGCGACCCGTGCGGTGCCCAGCACGTCGCCCTTTTTGGCATTGCCAGAAACGATCAACGCGAGCGTCGCCTTGCTCATGACGACTCGGCCTTCCGCCACCGCCGTCCGTTCGGTCGGGGCCTTGGCGGACACGTCGACCATCCGCGCTTCACCCTTCGCGTCGATATGGGTGAGGGAAGCTTCGCTTCTGGATGACCGGCGCATCAGCGTGCCCCGGTCGCATTGACGGCATCGCCCCGCACGAGCAGCGCGCGTGTCGCGGCCGCGACATCCGCCTGTCGCATCAGGCTTTCCCCGACCAGGAAAGTCGACATTCCCAAACGCGCCAGCCGGGCGAGATCGGCGGGTGCGAAGATGCCGCTCTCGCCGACCATCAGGCGGTCTTTCGGAACCAGCGGTGCCAGCGCCTCGCTGGTCGCGAGCGTGGTCTCGAAGGTGCGCAGGTTCCGGTTGTTGATCCCGATCATCGGCGAGCGAAGTTCTAAAGCACGGTCGAGTTCGGTGCGATCGTGGACTTCGACCAGGACGTCCATACCGTGCGCAATGGCTGCGTCCTCGATGTCCCGCGCCACGGCGTCGTCGAGTGCGGCCATGATGATCAGGATGCAGTCGGCACCGTAAGCGCGGGCCTCGACCACCTGATAGGTGTCGTAGATGAAATCCTTGCGCAGCACCGGCAGCGCGGTGGCCGCGCGCGCCGCCACCATGAAATCAAGGTGGCCCTGAAAGGATGGCGTGTCCGTCAGTACCGATAGACACGTGGCGCCGCCGACCTCGTAGGCCTTTGCAAGCGCGGGCGGGTCGAAATCGGCGCGGATCAAGCCTCGCGACGGCGAAGCCTTCTTCACTTCGGCGATAAGCGCGTAATCGCCGCGCGCGAGCCTTTGGCGGATCGCCGTCACAAAGCCGCGCGGCGCCGGCGCTGCCTTGGCCCTGGCTTGGAGGCTGGCCAAGGGGTGGATGCGCTTGGCGGCGGCGATCTCCTCACGCTTGTAGGCCTCGATCCTGGTCAGGATATCAGACATTGGGGGACCCGCGCTCAGCTGTTTGAGACCGCGATGAGATGTTTCAGTCGTGCCGCTGCAGCGCCGCTGTCGATCGATTTGACGCCGAGCGCCACACCTTCCGTCAGGTTCTTCGCGCGGCCGGCCACGATCAGCGCCGCCGCAGCGTTGAGCAAGGCGACATCGCGAAACGGGCTCGGCATCCCATCGAGGACGCTTTGCAACGCGACCGCATTGGCATTGGCATCGCCGCCCTTCAGCGCCTCGCCGGCGACACACGTCAACCCGGCTTGCTCCGGCGTCACGTCGAAGGTGCGGATGGTGCCGTTCTCCAGCGCGGCGACAAAGGTCGGGCCGGTGAGGGTAATTTCATCGAGGCCATCGGAGCCGTGGACAACCCACACCGATTCGGCGCCGAGATTCTTCAGCACCTGCGCCAGCGGTTGCACCCATTGTTTCGAAAACACGCCGACCATTTGCCGCCTGACGCCGGCGGGATTGGAGAGTGGCCCCAGCAGATTGAAGATGGTTCGCGTGGCCAGTTCGACGCGGGTCGGGCCGACGTTTTTCCAGGCGGGATGGTGCGACGGTGCGAACATGAAGCCGATACCGGCCTCGGCAACGCAGCGGCCGACATGATCCGGCGTGATGTCGATCTTGACCCCAAGCGAAGACAGCACGTCCGCCGCGCCCGAGCGCGACGACAATGCGCGGTTACCGTGCTTGGCGACGGGCACGCCAGCGCCTGCGACAATGAAGGAGGCACAGGTTGACACGTTGACCGAACCGGAACCGTCACCGCCGGTGCCGACCACATCGACGGCATCGGGAGGAGCCTTGACGCGCAGCATCTTGGCGCGCACCGCGGACACCGCACCGGTGATCTCGTCGACAGTCTCGCCACGGACGCGAAGCGCCATCAGCAATCCACCCATCTGCGAGGGCGTGGCCTCGCCGGACATCATGCTGTCGAAGGCGGCCGCCGCTTCCTCGCTCGACAGCGTGGCGCCGGTAGCGACCTTTCCGAGGATAGATTTGAGATTGTCCATCACGTGCTTTCAGGAAAACGCAAAAACCAGGCCCTCAAGATGAGCACAAAAATCACCTTTCAGGCGCCGCCCGCACGTTCGCTCTCGTTAGTTATTCGCGCCGGTGACCTGCGCAAACGCAGTCTGATTCACGTTGGTGCCGATCTCCGCCTCAAGCTTAGTGATGTATTCCGCAACCTGTTCGTCGGTCAGTCCGCGCTTGACGGTTTCCTTCAGTTTCTTCATTTCGTCCGAGGCAAGGTCGACCGGCGGCACGCTGATGTCGGTGACACGAAAGACGATCCACGCATTGGCTGTCACGTCGGGGGTTTGCCCGACTCCATCCTTGGCGGTGCGAAACGCGGCGGCGATGGCGCCGGCCGGCAAGCCGGGCAGGGATGCCTCGCGCTTCAATCCACTCGCGGTCTCGACATTCCCGGCCTGGGCGGCCATCTCGGCGAGTTTGCCACCCTGTTCCAGCCGCTGAACCAGGTCGGTTGCCTTGGCGCGCAACCGGCTCGTGATCTGGTCGTCGCGCCATTTCGCCTCGACCTGGTCCCTGACTTCATCAAGGCTGCGTTCGCGTGACGGAGTGATGACCACAACATCGTACCAGACATAGCCGCCGTTGAATTGGATCGGATCGTTGTCGACCCCGACGTCGCTGCTAAATCCTTGCGAGACGACGTCGAGTCCGCGGGGGATGTTCGCTGCCGGCTGGCCGTTGGGACCGCGGCCCGAGCGGTCGACAGCCTCGATAGTAACTGCGGCAAGCCCCAGTTTCTGCGCGGCCTCGATAACACTCGCCCCCCCGCCGCGCTCGTCCTCCATCTTGTCGCGCAACTCGGCGACCTTGGTTCGCGCACGCTCGCTCGCGATCTGCTTTTTGAGCTCTGCCGCGACGCCCTCATAGGATGGCGTCACCGCCGGCTCGATCTTGCCGATCTTGACCAGGGCAAAGCCGAACTTGCCCTGCTGCGGCTGACTTACATCGCCGGACGCCAGCGTGAAGGCGCCGTCCGCAATCGCGGGGTCCATCGTTGACTTGGTGATGAGGCCGAGGTCGACGTCGGATGGATTGAGGCCGCGCTCCTTGGCCAGATCCTCAAATGACAATCCGGATGCAATCCGGTTGCGCGCCGCCGTGGCTTCCTCCGCGTTCGGGAAGATGATCTGCGACACCTGACGCCGTTCCGGCGTTCCAAGCGCGTTGCGGCGTTGCTCGAATACCTTTCTGGCGTCCTCGTCGGAAACCTCAGTCCACTTGCCGATATCTTCCGGCGTCACCACGACAAAGGACATCTTGCGATATTCGGGCGCGCGGAACTGGGTTTTGTGGTCGTCGAAATAGGCCGCAAGCGCTTCGGGCGACGGCGGATCGATGGTTCCGGCCTGCGCGGCGTCGAGTTTGACGTATTCTATGCTGCGCTGTTCGTTCTGAAACCGCGCCAGCGCCTCCATCAAGACTTTCGGCGGTTCGAGGCCCGCCGTAATGGTGCCGGCGATTTGACGCCGCAGCGACACCCTCCGCTGTTCGGCGATGAAACGCTGCTCGCTGAAGCCGAATTGCCGGATCACGGTCTGAAAACGCGCCGGGTCGAACGCGCCATTGACCCCCCTGAAGTTGGGATCGTTGAAGATCATGCGCATGGTTTCGTCGTTGGACTGTCCCAGTCCAAGCCGCCGTGCCTCCTCATCAAGCGCCGCTTCCGCAATGGTTTGCTGGAGCACCTGGCGATCGAGACCGAACGCGCGGGCCTGCTCCATGGTCAACGGGCGGCCAAACTGGCGGCCGATCTGCTGCAGTCGCTCGGTGTAGATCTGGCGGAACTGCTCGGTCGAGATCTCGGTGTGGCCGACCTTGGCCAAGGTCGACTGTCCAAAACCCCTGAAGATGTCGGCGATGCCCCAAACGCCGAAACTGACGATCAAGACGCCCATCACCGTGGCCATGACGATTTTGCCGAGCCAGTTTGATGAGGCTTTGCGCATTCCTCGAAGCATGGGTCCAACTTGTTGGCAGGAGGGAATCGGGTCTCGCCCAAGGGAAATTCGCGAAATCCGCAATCGAACTTCCGCAAACGGGTGTCACCGAGTTGATAGGCCAACATATAAAGTGATGGCGGTCTCGTCGCAACCGTGACGCCGCGGGCCAATCAAAGCGGTTAATGGCCAGGAGGGCCCACAGCCGGCATCTGGCACAGCTGCGCGGGCTCTGCTAGCGCTGGCGAGCCCCAACCTTGACGGAAATTCGGATATGACCAACCCCATTCGGCCGCTGATCGCCGGCAACTGGAAGATGAATGGCCTCAGGGCGTCGATTGCTGAGTTTGAGGCCATGCTGGCGGGCGCGTCTCAGATCGGGGGCAAGGCCGACCTGCTCGTTTGCCCGCCGGCGACCTTGATTGCCGCTTTCGCCGAAAAGTCGCACGGCTCAAACCGCGTTGCGATCGGCGGGCAGGACTGTCACCCCAAGCCGTCCGGCGCCCATACCGGCGATATTTCGGCCGAAATGCTGGCGGATGCCGGCGCCAGCGCCGTCATTGTTGGCCATTCGGAGCGGCGCGCCGATCACGGCGAGAGCGACGGGCTGGTTCGGCAAAAGGCGGAGGCCGCTTGGCGCGCGGGTCTTGCGGCCATCGTCTGTGTCGGCGAAACCCAACGGCATCGCGATTCCGGGCAAACGCTTGAGGTTTGCGGCGGGCAACTCAAGGGCTCGCTGCCCGATGGCGCGCGCGCCGACAATTTATTCGTGGCCTACGAGCCGGTTTGGGCGATCGGCACCGGTGTGACCCCCACAACCGAAGATGTTAAGCAAATTCATCACTTTATCCGGGAACTTTTGATCGAGCGGTTTAACGGGGAGGGGTCCGGGATCCGCATCCTCTATGGCGGTTCGGTCAAACCCTCGAACGCCAGGGAGTTGATGGCGGTGCCAAACGTCAACGGCGCCCTGGTTGGCGGCGCCAGTCTGAAGGCAACCGATTTTCTTGCGATTGCAGGCGATTGTCCCTAACTAACGGCGGAGCGGTGTCAGGGGAGATGGTGATCGCCCCGGGGGTGACAATGCCCCGTCCAATCGTGTAACACCGCGCGACTTCAAACCCCGCAAACCCGACCTGCAGCCGGAAGCCGGCGCCTTTGGTTTGCGACGGAAGGTTGAGATGCAGACCGTCGTTAT
>DASQOU010000010.1:0-37082 GCA_035644295.1 Bradyrhizobium sp. | reverse complement strand
CGCGGCGAGAAATGGGATGCCAGTCGCTACGCGGTGAGCTAACGAGCGCGCCATGACGCGCTCGGTCCTCGACCGAGCGCGTGCAAAGCCAACAGACCGGTGAGCGGACGGGGTCAAGGCCGTCAGCCGCCGAAGGCGGGGGCGCGGCACGCGCCAGCCTTGAGCCCGGCCGATCACTGGTCTACTTCAACACAGTTGCTCCCCGGCGGGGAGAGGTCGATTTGCATAGCAAATCGGGTGAAGGGGAAAATAAACTACGAGAGACCGTAACCCCTCACCCCAACCCTCTCCCAACGGGAGAGGGAGTGCACTTCCGTTGCCATTGCAGATCAATCTAATCTCATCATGCTCTGCAGTGGCGAGTTCCCGATTGGCGGCCCTTTTGGGCTGATCATGCTTGATCTGTTTTGATCTGCATTATTACCGAGCTTCGTTCGAGGAGTGTGGAACTCCCGCACCCCTTGGCGGCTCGCGGAACATTCTGTTTGGACATGCATTTTCCTGCAATGCCGAGATATTTTTTCAACGTCAGCCATGAGCGCTCTAATCTCGACACCGAAGGCGAAGAACTTCGTGACAAGCATGCCGCTTGGCACGAAGCGACCATCATCGCCGGGGAGTTGCTGCGCGACATCGATGGCAAACTCAGGCCCGGGCAAGATCTGCAGCTTGAGGTTACGGACGAATTCAGAAACCGGCTCTACATGATCCGTATCAGTGCAGAAGAGTCGATCTGAGCGCCGTCTCACATGGCCAGGCTTTGGTCATACGATCTTTTCGCGCCGACCATGCGTATCCGCAATATGGACTGTCCGTCGCAGCGCGCTCCGGGGAAAAATGTCACGGGCTTTGTGCGGTGCTCAGACCACCCGGCGCTCCGGCGAAATATCATGCGAATAGTGCGAACACTCGACGACCGCCAGCAGCGCGGCGGTCTTCAGCGCGGCCGGATCTCGCTCGCCTTTGGCGGCACATTCAAGAATGTGCGAAGCAATCTCCGCCTTCATCGCCGAAGTGCGCTTCGCCTCCGGGAGCATTGCCGCGGCATCATCCAGGACTGCTCGCATCAACTCGATCAAATCGGGCTGAAATACCGTTCCTCTGGCGCCCATTGCCGCCTCCTCGCTGGCTGCGCCCCCAACAGGAATGTAACCACTCGGGACCGGATCAAGCCAGAGCTAAATTTGTTGCGATCTCCGCTCGCTGCAACGCACCACATTTCGGGGGCACGGATATCACAGCGCTTTTTCCGAAAAATCCAGCGACTAATTTAACGCTGTTCAATTGGTCGCAGGAAACCTGATCTCGGTGGTGGTACCGGACGGACCCGAGCCGGTGTGCAGAGAGCCGCTAAGCTGGCTCACCAGGCCCTGCACGATCCGCATCCCCAGACCGGCGTTGGCCGACGGATCGAAATCATCCGGCAGCCCCCGCCCGTTGTCGGCAAATTTAAGCTGGTAACTTGAATCCTCGTGATCGAGCGCGATGGTAATCGATCCCGGCGCGCCGGCGTCAAAGGCGTGTTTGCTGGCGTTCATCAACAATTCGGCGACCAGCAGCGAGACAAGCATTGCCCGCTCGCGGTTGAGCACAATCGAACTCGGCCGAACAATGATCGCGATCCGATCGTTGCCGAGGGTGGCGAGCATATCGCGGCAGAGGTCTTCGAGATAGGATGCCATGGCCACATCCAGCATTTCCTGGCTGTAAAGACGCCGATTGATGCGACTCATGATCTCAAAACGGTTCATGGCTCCGTCGATGATGCGGATGGCCTTGCCCGGATTGTCCTCAATTGCCTTGCGGTTCTGCCGCAGTAGCGCCGATACGCTCTGCAGATTATTGGCCGTTCGATGCTGCAGTTCGCGAAACAATTCAGCGGAAAGGTCTCGTTCCTTCTCAAGCGCCTTGAGCGTTTCGTTGAGCCCCCGGGTCAACAGCAGCAGGATGGTCGAGGTCACCGCGTATAACACGACTGAAAGATGGCCGGCCGGCCATACAAGCACAAAGGAATGCCGCGGAGCTAGCCAGAGATACCACGCGATCAGCCCTCCCGACACCGCTGCGAGTATTCCCGCCATCCGTCCGCCAACCAGCGAGCAGATCACCATCGCTGGAAACAGCGTGATGTATGGAATGTTGATGTATGGATCGACCAGTTCGCGAATGACGACCGCAAGTCCAAGAACGGTCGCGGCAAGTGCATACCCGACGGCAGTATCCTGGTGCTTCCGAAGCACCCTAATCAACTCGACGACGTCCATCGGCTCAGCCGCTTGATCCAGTGCGGCAGTCTAGCGCCAATTTTGCCATTCAGATTGCCGCTTTCGATCTTGCCGGGGCATTTTTCCTGGCGTTGTTCGATCGCATGCTGGGCATAAACTATGACGCCAAGTGTTTTGGTTTGACGATGCGGGCGCGCACGCCAAGGCTGCCGTGTTCGAATTGAAGCTCCGCACCCAATCCATTTGCCAATGCGCGCATGAGCTGGAATCCCAAACCGCCGTCCGTCAAAGGATCGAAGTTCTCGGGAAAACCGATACCATCATCGGTCACTTCGACAGCGAATGAGCCATCGCTCTTGCTCTCGCAGCGTATATGAACCTTCACGGGCAAGCCCGTCGGATGTGCGTATTTGCTGGCATTGGTCAGGAGTTCGGCCGTAATCAGCCCGGCATGAAGGGCGTGACGGGGATCAATGGTGGCATCGCAGGATTGGTCGACGGTTAGCTCCATCTTTGCTTTCGAGTTGAGGGTGCCGATCATCTCGGAAATCTCTTGCAAGAAATTGCCAAGGTTTACGGCTTTGCCGTTGACGGCCAGCGCCAACGACTTGTGGAGTTTTGCCGTAACCTCGATGCGCGCGCCGATATCGTCGAGCAGCATGCAAACCTGCTCGGTCGTAAAGCTCCGGCGGCTTCTGGAAATGGCGTTGCGCTGAAGGCGAATAACGCCGCTCAGGCTCGCCAGGTTGTTCGCGATGCGATGGTCGGCCTCGGCGAGCCCGACGGTCCCGTGGTCTATTGCGATCGACATTTTGTTTCCCTTCAGATGGAAACGATGCGCCTCGAAAGTCCATAAATCAACAAAACAATAATATGTTCAAATAGTTAGTATCGCATTCGGCACCTTTGAGGCTCTTGTTGGCGAAATCCAAAAAAGAGCTTAATGAGTAAAGATAGTAAGGAACTCATTTTGGGCTTTTTGGTTGGGTTTAATTGATTGCAGGGAGAGTCGAATGGGTGAGCTTAATCGAGGCGAACGACTCCAAATTATGCTCATGCAGGAAGAACTTCGGGCCATCGACACTTGGCGTTTTGCAAAGCGGATGCCGAGCCGCGCGGCGGCGATACGGGAACTGCTCAAGCGCGGCCTTGCCGCTGAGGGATTTATGCAGGTCCTGGACGGCCAGAAGTCGAAGGATTTCTCTGTTCTCTCGGAAAAGCCAGCCGAGTAGCTTGCGCCACAATTCCAAGAGCATGTCGGGCTCTCGCGCCTTGCCGGCGTGATCTGATGCCCGCGCCATCGGGCAGCTCGAACGACGAGCGCTCGCGCCATCGGTCACAACCGCGGCATATTCTCGTCATCCCGGAACGGCCACATCGGCCTCGCGTTGCAATCAGATGAGGCGATTTTTCTTTGACCTTGCTGGCGGCCTGTCCGCCCATGATTTCATGGGGCACGATTGTTCGTCCAAAATGGAAGCCAAGCGGCACGCCAGCTTCATTGCCCATCGGATTGGAACCGAACGGCCGAGTTTCGCCAGGCCCGGAAATTATATATTGGTGCGAGACGACCGCGGCACCGAGATATTCAAAGCGCCCATCAAGTGTTCGTTGAGCGCCTATGCGGGCGCACCTTCAGCCAAGGCGCAGTGAGAAGGCAAGTTTCCGTTGCGGGGTCGGTGCCGCATACTTGCCTCAGCCAGTATGAGCTCGGATGCAAGCCTCTCCGGCGATCATCTTGAGGCGCACCGCCATTTCTTTCACGCCAGAGCGCGGCCGCCCAACAAGCCATATACCGCCTGGCCAAGCGGGATAATATTGGCGGAAGTACAAAAAGATGGAACCCGCACAAGCCCGTCGGATTAGGGGAGGGACGTACTTGGTTCAACAGGAGCTTCAAAAATGTCCATCATCGGTTGGATTGTTCTCGGCCTGATTGCAGGTTTCATCGCCAGCAAGATCGTCAACAAAGAGGGCGAGGGCTTGATCCTCGACATCGTGCTGGGAATCGTGGGAGCGATCGTCGGTGGCTATCTGTTTTCACTATTCGGCGCCCAGGGTGTGAGCGGGGTCAATCTCTACAGCATGTTCGTGGCGGTAGTCGGAGCCATCGTCGTTCTGGTGATTTATCACTCGCTCTCCGGGCGGCGCACCATTTAGCAGGCGCAGCATTCCAGGCGGGGCGGCGGCCGGTGATTGCCTGCCCGGGTGCCGCCTTCGGAGATGGCGCGGCGTGCTCCCGTGACGGCCGGCGTGCATGATTGGCGCTCCGGCCTAAGCAGGATGCAGCCCGGTCTATCAGTGTCGGCTACAGAACCTCGGAACAAAACGGGCTCATCTGAATTGTTCGTTGCAGCAATTTTTAGCAACGCTGGCCGATTTCAGCAGGGCCGATGTAGCCTTTCAATATTTCGCTAGACCGCCATCGACCAGCCACTGCTCGTGCCAGCCGTCCAAGCGTTGAAACCGTTTGGCGAAGCCGCGCTCCGGAACGGTCACATGAAGTCGCGTAAGAGTAAATGGTCGGAAGAAGAGTTGAAGCAACTGGCCGAGATCGTCGCCGCTGGCGGCACGCCCTTGAGAGCGGCGGCCAAATTGAAGCGCAACATGACGAGTTGCCGAATTCAGGCCCGCGCCTTGGGGATGCCGTTTTCTTCCTTGCGGGTCAGGCAGAAAAACCTCCGGCAGAAAGTTGCGGCGGCTGAAAAGCAGGTGGCTCGATAGCTGCCGTGTCAGGATGGCGCAGCGCTCGGTGTCAAGGATGCATAGCACCGCGTATTTCGGAAGCGGCGTTCACAGCGGTTTGCCGTTCCGATGATTTAGCGCGGGGGCCTCAACTCGCCGGCCAGCCAGCCCAGGGCATCGGTCTTCAGCGGGTCCACGGCAATCGATATTTTTTCGAGGCGATGGCAGGTGCTGCACTCGAAACTCCGCAGCTCAAAGCCACGCTCACCCGGAGAAATCCGCGCCAAGCCCATCCGGTGCTTGCAAGTCGGGCACATCGGCCGCTCAGGATTGGAGCTCAAGATACGCATCCCCGTAACTCCGGCTTGGACCATAAGATCGCGCGCTCGCTCCGGTCTGTCCGATACCGGACTCATGAAGAAATTTCATCTTTTCGGGGTATTCGAGTGCTCTCGGCGATTGCGAGAAGCCTACGCAGCCGAGCTTTTGTGGGCGAACATCGCAGCTGGACGGTCGGGCGCGTCATGGCCGCGGGCGGCCCTACCGCATCGCGAGGACGACCATATACTGACGCGTCATTTCCAAAATGGTTTTGCCTTCGCAAACCTGTCGGAGGCTTTGACTGCGGCGCTCAGCACGGCGGCGAGCCGCGCCTCTTCACGGCCGGTCAGCACGCCAGCGGCGAATGCCCGGCGGGATCGGCTGCTGGAATCCCTGTGGGGTGCAGGGTCCAATGCAATATCCGCGGTCAGGCTTTCGTGCACGGCGATGTCGTTGAGGTCACCGAGGCGGTCCTGCATCTTTTCGAGCGCCGCGAGATACGATTTGCGCAATCTTGACGGCCGCTTGCCCGCGAACACCGCTTCGAAGAATTCGGCCGCGTAGCGCAGTTTCTTCGCCTGGATACGCAGCTTGTGTCGCTCGTGCTGATCGAGTTTCGGAAGCAGCCGGCTTCGCTTTCTGATCTTCTTCGAGCGTCGCTGCAATTGCATGGCGGCAGAGGCTGCGATCGGCGTATCTCCGCGTTTGCGCAAGAGATCATCGTGTGGGTTACGCCAGCCGCCGATTTCGAGCCATGCCGCGACGCGCAGCAGCAGGCGGCGAAACCGTTCCGAGCGCACCGCGTCCCGGGCTCTTTCGTTGGAGAGCTTTCGCTCCTTCGCCAATTCGCGGGACAAGTGCTGCATTCCCATCAGCCGGGCATGGTGACGGCGTGCCGGAGCTACGACGCGCGTCAGCAACACTTCAAACTCCCGCGCCGGGGCCAACTCCTCGGTGAGCCATCTCAGTTCCGACTTGATGGCGTTGGTCGCGGAATCTTCCAGGATTTCGGAAAACAGCGAGATTGCCGTCCGTAGCCGGCGCAAGCCGACCCGCATTTGATGGATGCCCTCGGGATCTCCGGCAAGCACCGCGGGCTTGTTGGCAATCACCTGTCTGATGCAAGAAGCCGCGATCAGGGCAAAGGCATCACGCGTTGCGGTGTCGGCTGAAAGATTGACAGCATCCGCCTTCGCCGGGGAGTTTTCATCGTCATCGAGCAACTCGTAGCCCCGCTGCGCCTTGCTCTTGACGGAAACTTCAGCCGTTGTGAGGCGAGAGATGGTGCGAGCCAGTTTGAAAAGTTCGGCCTTGTCGCCAGCCTTGAGCTCGATCTCGATCTCGCAGACCGGGCGGGAGCGATTGCCGAGGCCGATCTTGCCGCGATCCAACGTCAATTCGAGCTGCGATTGCTTGACCTTGAGCGGATAGCTTGTGCGATCAATCCGGGTCTCGAACACAGGTCGCAAGGTTTTGCGAAGCGCTTTGGTGAACAGAGGCCGCAGCGTCGTGTGGCGTATCGCACTGAAGTCGGGTTTGCTGCCCTTGAGTTCGGTTTCCAACTCGGTGCGGTCCAGCAACCCGTTACCCGGCGCCTTGACGGTTTGAACGTACTGCGAGCCGTTTCGCCGCACCCGAAACGTCACGCCGCTCTTGCGCAGCGCAAACTTGTCGGTGTCGAAATAAACCGAGACCTGCTTGGCTCCGCCATTGGACTTCGCACGCCGGACAGCGGCAAGCTCGTTGAGCTTCCGCACGTCTGCGGCCGGAAGCTCAAGCTTGATTTCAGTTTCCACCGGTGAAGACACTGCCGGAAATCCCGAGGCGGTATTCGCGTGACGATGCGCGGCCAGATATTGCGATGGAATCCGGCAGCTTGTACAGGCGAGGCGGCATGGATTGCCGGCAGGAATCCGCCCTTAGGGCTGCTAAACGAGGTCGAAGACGCCCGTTCCCCGCGCTTCGTTCAAGTTCCTCGACGTGGAGGCGATCGCTCAGGCGGTGTGGCCGGGATCGAAGTTCGTCGGGGTCTTCTTCTTTCGTTGCGGCACCATCCTTGCGGGATCCGGTTGTCCCGGCACGCCCCTTGGTCCGAACAGTTCGCGTTGCAGATCGTCCTCGGATTTCCTGGGTTGTCCATCGTCGATTTGCCGACGAATTTTCATGCTTTCGTCAAACATCTGTCGACAGGTCTTCAGTTCCTTGTGCGGCACTTCATTGCGATGGCTTGCCATTGGCTCATCCTCTGGCTGCTAGGTGGGCGCGTCTCTCCGTCAACATCGCGGGCATGCAGGGCATTCATCATCATGTATCGCCCTCATGCGGCGCGCGAAGACGCTGATCTGTTTTCCGATCTATTTTCCGAAACTTTCGCGAAATCTTATCAAAATACTATAATAAAATCAATATGTTATTAATTGCACCTTGATGTTGGATGAGGTAATCTCCTTCAATGAAGGAGAGCGCGATGGATAAGGAAATCAAGCTTCCCCAAAATCCAAAAGAGCCAAAATCGCCCAGCCGCCCGAGCCATGAACGGGTTTTCCAGAACCTGGAAAAGTGGGCCAACAGCCCGGGTCTTCAGCCGCCAAAATAAATGCCGTCGGAAACGCTCACTGCCGTCGCCTGCCGATGCTATCGCAGTGCGTAGCGGCGCTGAGCGCTGCTCTCTCACTCTCCGCAACGATCTGTCGTTTTCAACGATTTCAGTGCTAGCGGCTCATCGATAGCTTGGCTGTTGATCGAGCCAATTTACTCGATCGCGTGTCTTCAGGGTGCATCGAATGCACGCGGTGTCGGAACACATCCAGAAAAGCTGCGTTGTCTGGATGGGCCGCTTCCCGCCGATTACGCGGCCTGCACGGCCGCCGCCACGCCCAAGCCCACCCTGCAGAAGGCGGCGCCGTGCTTTGGGTAAGGGCATGATTCCAAGCCAGGGTCGTGGGGCCTGTTGAATTTGCTTCTCAGTGCGTGAAGCTGCCTCGCCGTCCTGCACAGCCGTCCGGGGCCAATCGGCCGGCGGCGTCGGACTATAGGGAGCAGACGCGGGAACAGCGATTTAAATTCCATTTTGTCCGGAACCCGACATTTCGGCGCGGGTTATCGTCGAACAGCTTTAATCGCTTTTGGTCATGGACCGTACGGCCAATCACGGTCGGAATTTGAAAAACTAGATACGTTCAGGAGGCGCTCATGGTTGGCGTGAGGAGCGAACGCGCACGTGCGCGCGCCAGAAATTTGTTGGCGACCGTCTATCCGATCCCGAGGGATACCGAGTTCTACCGTCTGCGCGAGCTAGCGGTGGAATATATCCAGGAGGCGGAACGGCTTGAGAGAGAACAAAAGGGTGGCATGACCGAGTCCGATGAATTGATCTCGGCCGCACTGGATGACGTGGCCAGAAACTACTTTGCGCGCGCGCTGGATCGTTCGCAAAAAAAGCGCGCCGGCTAGAAACTCGCTGAGCCAGCAGATCATCATCCCCTATCGAGGTAGCGGGTCGCCGCCCCCCAGGGGAATGAGCTGAGTAATCCGTCGACCGTCGGGAAATTCGATAGTCCGCAAGGTCATGGCCACGAGTTTGCGTTTTTCAACATGACTACCGGCTTGCCGTGAATGAGACCTCTTCGAGGATCTATCGAGCGCTGCGGGAGCAGAAGCAGCGCTGAATGGCTGGCTCCTTGGGGGATCTGCGGCCATAGGTTTGACCGATGGATCGGCCTTTCGCCGGCCGTCGTCAGAGGGCATTTCCGCGTTGGCAGAACGGATCTCGTTTCCGGCAGCCGGGCTCGCGATAGCGGGCTGCATCGCTGGGTCATCCGTCGCTAGACTCGGCTGGGCCTGGGACGGGATTTTCTGATCTTTCGCAGCGGCCGCATCGTGATCGTTGGCTGTGGACGTCACCGAACTCTTATCGGGTTTACTTGCTGGCGGCGACGCTTCAGCGATCTCCTGTGAAGGTGCCTGATATGATGAAGGTGCCTGCTGGTATGATGATTGTGATTTTGATTTCGACTTTGCCTTTGCGGCCATCTTCACGGGCGGTTCGGCCAGCCAGTTCAGTGCACCGTAGCCGGCGCCAAAGAGCAGGCCAAGCGCGATCAGGTAGGCGAACAATGCAGGCATGAGCCGGCTCCTTTGGCCACCAAGCGCAACGGCCCCGCCGAGGCGGGCCGTTGAACCTTCGATTTACTCGACCACCTGGACGATCCGATGCGTTGCGGGATCGACCAGCACGGTGCGATCATTCACGACCGTGTAGCGATACTTGGTGACGCCATACTCGCGCGGCACCTCGTAATAGGTCACGCCGCTCGACGGCAAGTCCGCGCCGACGCGAACCTCACGCTCGTAGCGATACGACGGAACATGATGTTCCGTCACGTAGCTGCGGAAGCGCGGCCGGCTATCGTCGGCTATGCCGCCGGCGATGGCACCGACGCCTGCGCCTACGGCCGCGCCGATCGGCCCTCCAACGATCGCACCCGTGACAGCACCGGTCGTGGCGCCAGCGGCTGCACCGTCTTGTGCGAACGCAGCCATCGGAAGCGAAAGCGCGGCGGCCATCGTGACGACGGCAAGCGATTTGGTGTTCATGATTTGCTCCAATCCTTATTTGAGTCTGTTGCATGAGTGGACGGAGAACGTGGGAACCAGGTGGCTGTTCCAACGAACGGGCGCTTTTACTGAGCGCTTACCGAATCGGAACCTTCGCGATGTCCCAACATTTGTCCCGCATCAATTGACTGATCAATTGGCTGGGAGAATGACGATGGAACAGGTGATGCGTCGCGTAGAGACAGTTCAAGGCGTCGAGGAGCCCGCGGTGGCGGGCATTTCATGGGCCGCCGTTTTGGCCGGCGCCGTCACCTCGTTGGCGTTGACACTGGTGTTGTTGTCACTGGGGGCCGGACTCGGATTTTCGGTAGTCTCCCCGTGGTCCAATTCCGGAATTTCGGCGACCACTTTTGAAATCGGCACGGGGTTATACTTCATCGTGATGGCGATGATCTCGTCGGCCCTCGGCGGCTATATGGCGGGACGGCTGCGCAACCGGTGGATCGGCGTTCACACGACCGAGGTTCATTTCCGCGATACCGCCCATGGCTTCCTGGCTTGGGCGCTGGCTTCCGTGCTTGGCGCGATTCTTCTCGCTTCTCCGGCCACCTCGTTGATTTCGGGGATGACGGCGGGCACCACGCAGTCGGCCGCCTCCTCCCAGAGCGGTCCAATGGATATTTATGTCGATACGCTGTTGCGGCGCGACACTCCCGCCGCGGACAACTCTGCCAACGCCGGTGGTGCTGAAACGCGCCGGGAATTAGCCCGCCTGCTCGCCGCCGATTTCCGCAACGGCGCCGAGCCTTCTGCGGCCGATCGCGGTTATCTGGCCAAGGTGGTCACCGCCCGAACCGGCCTCAGCCAGGCCGACGCAGACAAGCGGGTCAACGATACGACCGCGCAAATCAAGACCGATCTCGACAAGGCCCGCAAAGCTGCGATGCAGCTTGCGATCTGGCTCACGCTTTCGCTCTTCATCGGAGCGTTCGCGGCTGCGCTGGCGGCAACCGAAGGCGGTGGCCTCCGAGACGGAACCTGGGGCAGGACAGCCCTGGCTCGCTAACCCTCAAACAAAACGAAAGGAGATCATCATGCCGATCCTGCTTTGGTTGCTTGGAATCCCGATCCCGCTGATCATTCTGATTATGCTTCTCCACCACTAACGCTGGCCTTTGCTGTGATCAGCTGCGCGCGAAAACGGCGGCAGGGCCGGCCGGCGTAAGGCGGCGGCGGTCACTCGTTTGGTTTGATGCCGGGCGGCACCACGGGCGGAGTCTCTGGAAACTCGTTGATCTCGAGAACCAGGGCGTCCTTGCCGGGCTGGTAACGGTAGAATCGGAATTCCTGCTCTTTGCGCGGACAATAGAAGTTCACCGGCGCGTCGTCTGACCATCTGGCCAGTTCGGATTTCAGGTCCCCGACTGTCAAAATCGGCACGGGCTCCACCATCGTCCATCCTCCAACCACGCACTCCCAGGCCCGCCGGATATTCACCGCTCGGTGGCATAGACCCAAGGTCTGCCGAATGTAGTCAGCTCAGTGGGTATTCGTCTCCTGCCATTTCTGCCGCAGCCGTTCCGCGGAACGAATCCGCGGGCATCGTCTTGATCTTGGTCCATGGTGCGGAGCCTGTAAATGCATACGCCCTCAACCGTGCCCTACGGCGCGGACCAGACCGTCTATCTCGTTGTCGACCGGTTCGGGGGGCTCGCCAGCGTCTACCGCGAAAGCGAAGTCGAGCGGACGGATCTCGAGAGCATCATCGCCGACCTGTTGGCGGGGCAATTTAACGATCCCATCCGCGTGGTTG
Source organism: Bradyrhizobium sp. (assembly GCA_035644295.1). Classification (GTDB taxonomy): domain Bacteria; phylum Pseudomonadota; class Alphaproteobacteria; order Rhizobiales; family Xanthobacteraceae; genus Bradyrhizobium. The sequence goes on along the minus strand of DASQOU010000010.1, from coordinate 25,481 downwards.
CCTTCAACACCCTGGAGCACTGGTCCGAAGACGTCTCTGCGCAGATCGCCCGCGAGATTCAGACCCGCTGCGATATCGAGGGGGAAGGTCTGCCCGATCACCTTCAAGAGTTCGTGGAGAGTTATCCTGGGCGCGCCACCGCCATTCATCGCTGACCCTCGGCAATTAAATCATTTTCGTTCGAACGGAGCTTGCGGCCCCCGACAGCCCGAGGCGCTCCGGAATCCTCTATTTTTGGAAAAAATGGAGCCATGCGGGCAAGGTTTCCGCAACGGGAATTTGCGATTGAAGGTGCCTGCGTCGGCTATCGAACAGACCTTCGCCGGGTAAGGCGGCATATTGAAACGTGAGGCTCCGAAGAGAGAGGCGACGATGGAAATCGTACCAGGGCCGGCCTTTCTGCCCGAAGACGTCGCGTTGATGCGGTCCGCGCTGGATGAGGTCGTGAACATCCTGCCGGCCTTCCAGCGGACTCCTGCGATGAAGACCAAACTCGCTTCGCGCATCATTGCCGCTGTTGCAAAAGGCGAGCGTGATCCGATTCAGCTCAGGATTTCGGCGCTGCTGGCGCCCGCGGACGAGTGAAACATTGTGCGACAAGATCTGCGACATGATCTCAACGGTATGGAAATCGCAACGCGGGTGATGTTGGCCTGTGTGCTCACGCTACTGACGGGGTTGTGCGCCTATTTGGCGATCCGCTGGGCGGCTGGAGTGTACAGTTAGAGCGTTTTCGAGCGAAGTGGATACGGGTTCGCGTGAAGAAAACGCGTCAAAACAAGAAATTAGAGCGTCGGTTCTGATTCAATCAGAACCGATCTTGCTCGAGAGCGGCCGGCGGGTTGAAAAAAGGCCGCTGGACATTTGCCAGCGGCGTTTTTCATCAGGTGTACCCGGGCTATCCGGACATGCAGCCGCCTCCTGGCTCGAATTGCGAGCTTAACCGGCGAACTTTGACCTTCTCTGCTCAGGCTGCCGTTTGCGGATGTGGCGCCGGAGAGCGAAGTCGATCGGCAGCCTCGCGGCTGACCGGAAGCTGAAGCACGGTTGCACGTTGGCCGGGGGTGAGCAGGGTCACCAGCACCAGTTTTCCGTCAGGGAGCTCGAGCGCATCATGGTGGCGATCGGAGAGATGCATGTCGATCTGGCAAAAGCGCGCCACCCGGAAACCGGTTTTTTTGGCCCAAATCCATCGATGATAGAACTTCACATCCTCTTCGAACGCCAACTCCGTGCCGGGTAACAGGCATACCGCGATCTCCCGGTTATCCCGTGGGGCAAAGCCGGAGGTCGAGGCCATGCGGAAACTTGTCGATATGAGCGTTTCGCCAACCTTGGCGGGGCGGGACTGTACGGCGTGCAGGCTGTAGTCACACATGGAAGGCTCCTCTCCCGCGGTAGCGCCTGCGCGCCGGGATTGGCCGAAGCGCTACCCGTTCCTTTTAGGGAACGAGGAGAACGCGGTGCGGGTTCCCGCCGATGCCATTGGCAGCGAAAATATTTTGGACGCAGGGGGTACGTCGAAGGCTCCAAGGGAACGACCGGTTAGCAGACCACGTTACCGCAAAGGATGATGCGTCGACCACTGGCTCGCCGCCCGCGCGTATCCGGAGCCCGCCACCGGCGGAAGGCAGGGCTGCTTTGGCGGGGATCAGAAAAGCCCTGCACTTTCAATTCGGAGGAGAACAACGATGACGGATCCATCCGATCTCATGCGCCGCGCCGCCGAACTCACCGACCGGGCCGATCACGAAGAAAGTATCGAAGCCCGCGATCGGCTTTTAAGGATGGCCGCGCATTATGTGCATATTGCCGAGAGCGAGGAGTGGCTGGCCGCTCACCCGATCTCGACCGGCTCTGTGACAGGCCTGCTGGACAAATCGACGCCCGGCGAGGCTGAAGACGACGACGGATGACGTAAACGCGTCACCCGATTTCGCGCGCGCGAGGCTGCATCATTCAATGCGAAATACGCCAGATCGTGCCATTGCCGTCCTCGGACACCAGCAACGCGCCGTCGCGTGAAACGGCGACCCCTACGGGGCGACCCCATACTTCGGAGTCGCCGATCACAAATCCGGTGACGAAATCCTCGTACTCGCCGGTTGGCACACCATTTTTAAGCCGAATGCGGATGACCTTATAGCCCGTGCGTTTCGATCGATTCCACGAACCATGCTCGGCGGCGAAGCCGTCTCCGCGGTATTCCGCCGGAAATGCGCTATGGTCGTAAAACGTCAACCCAAGCGAGGCCGAGTGGGCCTGGATCAGAACGTCAGGAATAGTGACTTTACCCCTGAGTTCGGGGCGTTCACCGGCGTGATGAGGATCTTCGATGCCGCCGATGTAAAACCATGGCCATCCAAAAAATGCGCCCTCCCGCACGCGGGTGACGTAGTCGGGCACCAGATTATCGCCGAAGCCGTCGCGCTCATTGGTCGAGCAATATAAGTCGGCGGTAGCGGGATGAACGGCCATTCCCACGCAATTGCGGATGCCGGTGGCGAAGATTTGCGGATTGGTTCCATCGGGATTGAAGGCGAGCACGGCCGCACGCCTGGATTCAGCGCCCCAGCTCGCGCCGAGCGCCGGATCGGCGCCAACCTGGCGCCCCATTCCCTCGGCATCATTGCTGGCCGAGCCCACCGACACCAGCATTCGTCGATCATCCCGGGTAAAGACGATGTTCCTGGTCGAATGTCCTCCGGACGGCAGCTCGGCCACCACGGTTTCGGGTTTGCCCGCGGCCTTTGTATCGCCCGCCTTGTAGGGAAAGCGAATGACGCTGTCCGTGTTGGCGACGTAAACCCATTGCGGGTTGTCCCCGCTCGGGAAAAACGCAATTCCGAAGGGCTTGTTGAGGCCGCTCGCGTAAATCTCGTTCGTGGCAAGCTTTGCGCCTGCCTCAGCCAGACGCAAGATGCGAATTCTTCCGGCCCGGGTTTCCGCAACGAAGATATCGCCGTTGGGCGCCACCCGCATCTCGCGCGGTCCGTTCAAGCCTTCGGCGAGAAGTTCAACTTTAAAGCCCGCGGGCACCTGTGGCACGGCCGTCGCCGGACGCGCGATCACGCGAGAGACGTTGGCGGCCGAGGGCGTCGCCCCCGGCCTCGGCAAATCCTCAGGTCTGATGATCCGGACCAGGCCTGGTTTGTCGGCACGCCAATCGCCAAACGCCGCAGCGCCCGATAGCGGTTCCGACTGGCCAACGGCGTGGCATACGGCCGTGCCAAACATGATCGCTGCCAAGCAGCCTAACGAACTACCGCGGTATTGCATGCCGCCTCACTATCCAACCCTCATGAGAATATGAGAAGGCATCCGACACGAATGCAACAGGCTCCCGTCGCAGAGGCGATCAAATCCTGGCTATGATACGGCGAAACCGAGCTCCAATTGCGCGACAAAGGAAGCCGAAGAAAGATCGTGCACAGCCGTGAGAATCGTAATGACGCTGTCTTGAAATGGGTATTAGATGTTGGGAGGGCAGGGCGACTGGAGGGCAAAGATGCAAGATCTCGCTCGCTACCGCGCGATGGAATCCTTGTGCCGCCAGGTCGCCGCTTTTCGTCCTCTCGAGAGCTGGCGATTACTCGCTGAAGCCGAGATGTGGCACCACCGAGCGCTGCAAGAGATCGCCCTGCAACAACCCGCAAACGATGGCGCGCCGCCAAAAGGCAGTCCGGATCGAACGGTCCCAATCTCGCCTGGAAACCGGGCCGCCTAGGACCTGCGAAAGCTCGGCCGTCTCTCTGCGTTGCGCGTGACCGACGCTTCGCCGGCGCCGCCTGCCACCGCTGACGCCACATCACGTCCGTCGTCTGCATGAAATTCGCTTGCAGGATAGCTGGCGATGTGGCCATTCATGATCGTGAAAATGGGCTTGGGCGGCGAATCCAAAAAATTCCCGTTGCAGATCGACGACGCCGGCCGGTGCCCAAACTTCCAAAGAGGGTACAATGCCTTTCAAACGTCGTTTGCAGGCCGCCATCGCAGCCCTTGTCTTGACTGCCGCAGCGCCGGTGTCAGCGCAGCAGGTACTCAAGGTGGGCTCGACCCCGACCGGCGTTCCCTTCACGTTCCTCGACACCAAGACCAACAGTATTCAAGGCGTGATGGTCGACCTCATCACCGCGATCGGCAAGGATGCCGGCTTCGAGGTCCAGGTCGAGCCGATGCAGTTCTCTACCCTGATCGCTTCGCTGACGTCGAACAAGATCGACATCATCTCGGCGGCGATGTTCGCCACTGCGGCGCGCAAGGAGGTGATCGACTTTTCCGATTCCGTCTACACTTACGGCGAGGGTCTGCTGGTGCCGAAGGCCGATACCAAGAACTACGCCGCGCTGGAAGATCTCAAGGGCGAAGTGGTCGGAGCCCAGGTCGGCACTGCCTTTGTCGATGCGTTGAAAAAGACCGGACTGTTCGCCGAGGTCAAGGCCTACGACACCATTCCGGACATCCTGCGCGATGTGAACACGGGTCGTCTCAAGGCCGGTTTCGGCGATTATCCGATCCTTGCCTACAACCTCAAGCAAGGCGGATTTCCGGAAGTGCGTCTGGTCGATTCCTATAAGCCGACCATCGTCGGCACGGTTGCTATCGGCGTGCGCAAGGGCGATGCGGATCTGCTCAAGAAGATCAACGCGTCGCTGTCCAGGCTCAGGGCCAATGGCACAGTCGACAAGATTCTCGACAAATGGGGACTTAATCCAAAGGGCGCCTGACGGTGCAACGCGCGATTTGAATCGATGGAAAAATTCCTGCGCGACGCCACCGAGTTCTTGCCGATCCTGCTGCAGGGCGTCGGCTTGACGATCCTCGTGACCGTCGGTTCGCTGGTGTTGTCGACCATCCTCGGTCTGGTCTGGGCGTTGATGCGGGTTTCGCAGTTGCGAGCCTTGTCTTTGCTGAGCGGCGGGCTGATCAATGTGATCCGCGGCATCCCGATCATCGTCCTGTTGTTCTACCTCTACTTTGTGATGCCTGATTTCGGTATCGCGCTCACCGCGCTGCAGGCGGCAATCCTTGGGCTCGGCATCGCCTATTCGGCGTATCAAGCGGAGAATTTCCGCGCCGGCATCGAGGCGATCGACAAAGGACAGATCGAGGCTGCGCAGACAATCGGCATGGGCTGGTGGCTGACCATGCGTCGGGTGATCTTGCCGCAGGCGGTGCGTATCGTACTGCCGCCCTACGGCAATATCATGATCATGCTGCTGAAGGATTCCTCGCAGGCCTCGACCATCACGGTCGCGGAGCTCGCGCTGCAGGGCAAGCTGATCGCGTCCTCGACCTTTAAGAACACGAGCGTATTCACGCTCGTCGCCCTGATGTATCTCACCATGAGCATTCCGCTCATCCTGCTGGTTCGCCATTTCGAGAACAAGGCGAACAAGCGATGATCGAACTTCGCAACGTTCACAAGAGCTTCGGTTCGCTCGAAGTGCTCAAGGGCATCACCGCCTCGGTCGAAAAAAGCGAGGTAGTTTGCATCATCGGTCCGTCGGGCTCCGGCAAATCCACTATCCTGCGCTGTATCAACGGGCTGGAACGCTACGACAGCGGCGACATCCTGGTGGAGGGCGCGCGGGTCGAGCGCGATACGCCGTCGATCGTCACAATCAGGACGCGAGTTTCGATGGTGTTTCAGCGCTTCAACCTGTTTCCGCATCGCACCGCCATCGAGAACGTCGTCGAAGGACCGATCTTCGTGAAGCGCGAACCGCGCGCCGAGGCGCTCGAACGCGGCCGGGCGCTGCTGGCGCGGGTGGGTCTTGCGGAAAAAGCCGATGCCTATCCGGCGCAACTTTCGGGTGGTCAGCAGCAGCGTGTCGCCATAGCGCGTGCGCTCGCGATGCAACCCAAGGCGATCCTGTTCGACGAGCCAACATCCGCGCTCGATCCCGAGCTCGTCGGCGAAGTGCTTGGCGTGATGCGCAAGCTTGCCGACGACGGCATGACCATGGTGGTGGTCACGCACGAAATGGGATTTGCCGCCGATGTCGCCGATCGCGTGCTGTTCATCGATGGCGGTGTCATTGTGGAGCAGGGGGCCGCGAAATCCGTACTCAACCAGCCGCAGCATGCGCGGACCCAGGATTTCCTGCGCCGCGTGCTGCATCCCTTGTGACGCGAATTGGCCGGATCCTGTTGCCGTGAACCACATCCCGCTTCCCTTGCCGCCCAGTCTCTACGCCGACACTGCTGTTTCGCCGACGCCTACGCCTGCGCTCGATACCGACAGGAATGTGTCGGTCGCGATCATCGGTGGCGGCTTCGCCGGGCTTTCGACGGCGCTGCATCTGGCCGAGCAGAGTACCGATGCGATCGTGCTTGAAGCGCACGAGCCTGGTTGGGGTGCGTCGGGCAACAATGGCGGCCAGCTAAATCCGGGATTGAAGCTCGATCCAGACACGGTCGAGGCGACGTTCGGTGGCGATCTCGGCCGACGCATGATCGCCTTTGCCTACGACACACCGGTGTTTACGCTCGATCTGGTCCGCCGTCTCGCGATCGCCTGTGAAGCGCGGCAGAACGGCACGCTGCGTGCCGCTTATCATGCGCAGAGCGTTGCCGCGGTCGAGACGACCGCGGAACAGTGCATCCGTCGCGGCATGCCCGTGAGCGTGCTCAAACAGGACGCCTTGCGCGAAGCGACCGGGACGGATCGATATCTTCTCGCAATGAGCGACGCCCGTGGCGGCGACCTGCAGCCGCTCAGCTATGCGCGCGGTCTTGCGCGCGCGACGCTCGCGGCCGGCGCCGCCATCCACGGCCAGTCACCGGCGATCTCGCTGCGGCGCGAAGCCGGACGATGGCGCATCGAGACCCCGCGCGCGGTGGTTCGGGCCGAGAAGGTCCTGATCGCGACCAACGGTTTCACGGATGATCTCTGGCCGGGCCTGCGCCGTACCATCGTGCCGGTGTTCAGCTCCATCGCCGCAACCGAGCCGCTGCCCGATGACATTGCGCGACAGATCATGCCGACGCGATCGGTGCTGTATGAAAGCGGTCACATCACCGTTTACTATCGCATCGATGCGTCGAACCGCCTGTTGATGGGCGGTCGCGGTCCGATGCAATGGATCAGCGATCCGTCCGCGGTCGCTTACCTCATGCGCTACGCCGTCAGGCTTTGGCCGGTGCTTCGCGGTATCCGCTGGACCCACGGCTGGAACAGCCGCCTTGCCATGACGGCCGATCATTATCCGCATGTGCACGAGCCGGGGCCGGGCGCGCTGGTCTATTTGGGGTGCAACGGCCGAGGCGTTGCGCTTGCGACCGCGATGGGACAGCAATTGGCAAAACGGTTGATCGGTGGCGAGACGGCCGGGATCGACATGCCGATCACAGCGGTGAAGCCAATTCGCTTCCACGCATTGTGGCCCGTGGCCGCAAAGAGTGTTGTCCTCTACGGCCGAATTCGCGATCGCCTCGGTCTATAGTGTGGCGACTTCATCTGGCTGGACCAAATTCCGCTGAGCGGGTCGCTGTCGGGTATGGGCTCTTGGGCTAACGACCCTGCGCATAACGGCGAATTTGTTGAAGCGGATCAGGCTGATGCTACCTGTCCAGTCCTGTCGCAAAAAATATTTCGCTTCTGGCGTCGGGCAAATCACTTTTACAACTCGCACGTTCTGCTCCTCGAAGGGGCGTTTCGCGATCGTCACGGGCGCGGGGCAGAATGCGATGGACGCGGATGCGCTCAAGGACGAAGGGCGCAGCTTGCGGACGGCGAAGTCGTGTGGTCCTGACGTCTCGACGCTGGCGTCAAGCTTTGCGGATATCCGCAAGGCGACGGTGACAAAAAAGCCCGATCACCGGGGAGAGCCCGAAGGAAACCGTTAAAACCATTGCGTGCGGGAATGCCGGGTGAATCCGGTGGACCTGTGGTGACTATGCTCGTGTGCTTTTTCACTTTGCACGCGAGGCTGCGGGTGCATTGGGCACCCGGCATTCCCCACGCCCTCTGTTTTTTTGAGGGAGGATGGCGCAAACCTCGGGTGCATTGAGCCGCGAGAATGCGGACCTGTATCTTTCCAGCTCTTCGAAGATTGAATCACTGACGTCATGCAAGCCATTGCCAGCAAAAACCATTGCGATTGTTGGCAATCGCATGGGCGGGACCTATAGTTGCCCGATCAGGTGCATCAGGAACGGGGGCCGATGCGCGTTTCAATCATCACCGGAGGCGGGTCCGGGATCGGGGCTGCGGTCGCGCGGCGGTTGGCGGCGCGGGATGAGTGCCTGATGTTGCATGGCCAAGGGGCGGATGCGGCGGGGTTCGAGCGATTGAAAGCGGTCGTCACGGACTGTCAGCGTGCCGGCGCCAATGTGGCGTGGCGCACGGGTGATCTGGCGAATGCCGGGACGGCATCCGAGCTTGTGGGCGCGACGCACGAGGCGTTCGGGAGCGTCGATTCCATCGTCCATGCCGCGGGGTTTGCGGACCGACGCGATTTCACGAATTTGCCGCGCGCGGCGCTCGAACGGTCATTCGCGGTCATGGCCACCGCATTTCACGAGTTGGCGACCTCCGCGCTGCCGGATTTGCTGCGTGGGCCAAAAGGACGCGTGGTTGCCATCAGCAGTTTCGCTGCGCATCGCTTCACGCGTGAGGCGACCTATCCGGGTTCTGCGGCGGCCAAGGCCGCGCTCGAGGTGCTGGTCCGCTGTCTTGCGATCGAACTTGCGAACTCAGGTGCAACGGCCAATGTCGTCATCCCCGGTTATACGCGCAAGGATGCCGGGCTAACGGGAGCGTTGGACCAGCAAGCCTGGCAGTTGGCCGCCAAGGCCAATCCGCTCGCGCGATTGGCCGAACCCGACGAGGTGGCGGCAACGGTGGCTTTTCTGTTGTCGCCGGAGGCTGGACACATCACGGGAACGCTGTTGCCGGTCGATGGCGGCCTCGCTCTCATGTAGGGTCGCTGAGGATAAGGATCGATGGCGGACAATTTCACGGACAAGCGAGCGGACGTCATCGTGCTCGGCGCAGGCATCGTCGGCGTGTCTGCGGCCTATGCGGCGCGGCAGCGGGGCCTTTCGGTCATCCTCGTCGATCGGCGTGAGCCGGGCAGCGAAACCTCCTACGGCAACGCCGGCATTCTCTCCAGCGGTTCGATCTTGCCGCTCAACAAGCCATCGCTCTGGAGCGCCCTGCCGAGTTACCTGACCAACCGGCACGCCGCGCTGCGCTGGGATCCCGCCTGGGCTATGCGCAACATCGATTGGCTCGTCCGCTTCCTGGCCAGTGCGGCACCGTCCCGGACCAAACCGCGGGCGACGGCCCTGCACGGGTTGATCGGCGCATCGTTGAAACTGCATCGGGAATGGATAGTGAAAGCGGATGCGGCGCAGCGCATCCGCGAGACCGGCTGGCTGAAGGCGTGGCGCAGCGACGCCGTCGCTGCGGCGAAGCAAGAGCAGGCCTTTCTGGCCGAATATGGCATCGCAAGCCAGCTTCTCGACCGTCAGGCGATTTCCGCGCTCGAGCCGAACATCCTGCCCGTCTACAAGGTTGGCCTCCTGCATACGCAGACGGCCTCGGTCGACTCGCCGGGCGCCGTGGTCAAGGCCTATGCGCGGATGTTTGCGGGCTCCGGCGGCGAAATCCGTCACTCGGACATCAAGGCGATCATGCCGGACGGCGACGGCTGGCGCGTGGTGCTCGCGGATGGCGGGATGTTGGCGCGCCATGTCGTGGTCGCACTGGGCCCATGGTCCGCCGACCTGCTGCGGCCACTGGGCTATCGTGTTCCCCTGGCCTTTGAACGCGGCTACCATCAGGAGTTCAAGCCGAACCCGGCACGTTCATTGCAGCGTCCGATCCATGATGCCGAAGGCAGCTTCCTCATGACGTCGATGGAGCAGGGTATCCGCGTCACCACCGGCGTCGAGCTGAACGCGCGCGATGCACCCTCATCCTTCGCCCAGCTCGATGCGGTGGTCCCGGCCGCGCGCGGCGTGATCGAATTCGGCGAGGCGGTCGGCGAACCCTGGCGCGGAGCGCGGCCGACGCTGCCCGACAGCCTGCCGATGATCGGGCCCGCACCACGGCATTCCGGGCTGTGGTTCGCCTTCGGCAACCAGCACATCGGCTTCACGACCGGGCCTGCAACGGGAGCGGCGATCGCAGCGATGATCACGGCAACGCAGCCACCTTTCGACGCCGCGCCGTTTTCGCCGGGGCGCTATCTCTGATGCGCTGTAAACGGCACATGCTTGCGCGCGGTCGATGGGCACCGGCATGAATTACGTTTGGGACTTCGCGATCCTCGGTAAATACAGCCACCTGTTCTGGCTCGGGCTCGGCTGGACCATCGCTTACACAATCGGAACCATCTTCATCGGAACAGTGATTGGTTTGGTTGTCGGCATCCTGCGCCTGGGGCGTTTGTCCGTCATCGACTGGTTTCTGCTCGCCTACATCGAACTGTTCCGTTGCACGCCGCTGCTGGTTCAGATCATCTGGTTCTATTACGCGTTTCCGGTCGTCATCGGGATGAACATCCCGGCGCATGTCGCTGCTGTCACGGTGCTGTCGCTCTATGGCGGGGCGTTCTACGCCGAGATCGTCCGTGGCAGCATCGAAAGCGTGCACAGCGGACAATGGCTCGCGGCGCGGGCCTTGGGACTGCGACCATTGCGCGTGCTCAGGCTGGTGATTCTGCCGCAGGCGCTCAAACCGATGTTGGCACCCTACGTCAATCAGTCCATTACACAGCTAAAGAACACCTCGCTGGTGTCCGTGATCGCCGTTCCGGACCTCGTCTATAACGCGACGCTGATCAACGCCGACACCTATCGGCCGCTCGAGGTGTATACCATCGTGGCCTTGATCTACTTTGCGATCCTGTTTCCCGCCACGCTCGTTGCGCGGCGGTTTGAGCGCGGCATGACCTATGACAAGGCGTGACTGGGCGTTGGCACGAAGCTCCAGGCCGCCGGCAGGTCGGGCGCGCTGGCGCCCGCCGAATCTACGGCCAGCATCCGGGGGGCTTATAACCCGGATTACGCATGCAGGCATTGTCGAGTTGGCCGTCCCAACCGCCGCGCCGCCGCCAGCCGCTCCAGGCTATGTAATCGCAATACCTGCTGTAGGGATTTCCCGCTTCCCGTGTCGCGCAATAGATGCTCTGGGCGTAGTGGCCTGGACCAGAGATTACCTGCCTGGCCATTGCGGGCGCCGCTGCCAGTGCAAGCGCTGCGGCAGCGCCGAGAATTCTGAGTTTCATCATGCGTTCCTTGATTCGGTTGCTGTTAGATGAAAGACCGTCATCTCGATATTTTATTCCGGGGAGCGGTTCAAATAATCGAGATTGCTCAGCGGATGCTGAATTGGGTCGCTCTGGGAGCATAGCAGATATCGACCAGCACGCAGATCAATCTCAATTGATGAGCACGTGCACAAATTCCACGGTTTGGAAGTTCGCTTCGAAAACCGCGTCAGATATTGAGTTCGACCGGCACATCTTCCGGCTTAACGCCGGCAAGCGTCAGCCCCTTGACGAACCATTCGCGCATCTGCCCGATGCCTCTGTTGTAGTCGACCCACACCGACAGGAAGTCGCGCCAGCGTTTATCGGGCTCGCGCCGGACCGCCATGCTGGAGGCAATGGCGACCGAGGGCGTTTGCAGGATCTTGTAAGTGCCGAGATTTTGGTTCTTGGCGATTGCGGTCAGACCGAGGATCAGCGCGTTGACCACGCAATCGACGCGGCCTGCCGACATCTCCAGCATGACTTCATCGCGTGACTTCAGCGACTTGATCGTCGCATTCGGCGCGAAGCGGCGCGCCACCGTTTCGTTGGCGGAGCCGACGTCGACCGCAATCCTGACTTCGGGCTTGTTGATGTCCGCCCAGGTCTTGATTTCAGAAGTCTTGGCTTCCAACCCCTTCTTCAGCATGGCGCCGAAGGGGTGCGGGAAGACGGTCGCGGTAAAGTCAACGACCAGCGCCCGCTGCGGCGTTGGATTGAGGGCAAAGCCGAGGTCGATCTTGTTCGATTGCAGATCGAGGATCGAGTTACCGTAGGTCGATTCGGTGTAGTCGAGCTTGACGTCGAGAAGCTTGGCGATGTCGTTGGCCATCTCGATCGCAAAGCCGGACCATGTTCCCGTGGCGAGATCCTTGTTGAAATAGGGCAGCTCTCCCGGCAGCACCGCGATGCGCAGCACTTTGTTGGCGCGGATCCGGTCGAGCGTGTTGTCCGCGGCCGCCTGCGCCGATGCCGGGCTCGCGAGCGCCGAGGCCAGCGCTGCACCGCTGCCGACCGCAAAGGCGTAACGCAGCGCCTCGCGGCGATCTTCGGAAATCTTGCTGTCGTCCGATGGGGTCACGCGTGCCTCCTGCACCATTTCCCCGAAACCTAGCGCGGGCCTCGCGACGCGGCAATAGCATGAGCGTCGTCCTGCGCCCCGCATTGCATTTCATCCTGAATGCAGAAATAGTTGAGACCAGCGCCGCGAGCACGGACGCCAAGGAAATCCCATGTCAGCAGAAATCAACATCTATAATCCCAAAGAACTTGGTCCTCCCATGGGGCAATACACCCATGTGACGCGCGTCAAGGCGAGCGAATTCCTGTTCATCGCCGGCATGCTGTCGGGCGATGCGGCAGGCAATGTCATCGGCGAGGGCGATTTCGACACCCAGACGAAGCAGGTCTTTCGCAACATCGAGGCCGCGCTCAAATCGGCTGACGCATCCTGGGCGAATGTCGTTCAGTTCACGACCTACCTCGTCCATTCGCAGGACATTCCAAAGTTCATGGCATTCCGCCAGCGCGAATTTCCGAAGATGTTTCCAAACGGAAAATACCCGCCGAACACGCTGCTGATGGTCGATCGGCTCGTGAAGGAGCCTTTTCTGGTCGAGGTGCAGACGATCGCGGCGATCTGATCATCGGGGGCCCTCGCATCAGGCCGGTGCCGCGCTGCCCTTGATTTGGGTGCGGTGCATGATGCGCCGCGCCGATGCGTCAAACGGGTCGCGCCGATGCATGGTGCAGCGGTTGTCCCACAGCACGAGATCGCCGACCCGCCAGACATGCTCCCAGGCGAATTGCGGCCGTTCGACGTAACTCCACAGCTCGTCCAGGAGCGCCTCGGAGTCCGCAAGTTCGAGCCCCATCAGATATGCGTTGCGTCGGCGGCCGAGATAGAGCATGCGGCGGCCGGTGTCTGGATGTGTGCAGACCAGCGGGTGCAACGCGCCTGGCGACGTCCGTGGGTCGTCGGTTGCGGTGACGCCCTGGCGTAGATAGCCGCCGCTGTTGTAGGTGCCGTCGTGCTTGATCTTCAGGTTTGCGATCCGGCGCTTCAACTCGTCCGGCAACGCCTCGTAGATCGCGTACATACTGCAAAACGAGGTGTTGCCGCCTTTCGGTGGCACCTCGAGAGCGAAAAGCATACTGGCCATCGGCGGTACGTCGAGATACGACATGTCGGTGTGCCATACGGCTTCGCCGGCACCTAAGCTGCCGATCTGCTGACCGTTAACGGTCACGTTTGAGACGATGTAGATTTCAGGCAGTCCCTCGACGAAGCGCCGGCCCGTCTCCTGCACCGGTGCCCAATCGAGGTCACCGAACCGCCGGCTGAATGCGATAAGGTCCTGGTCATGAAGTGTCTGGCCACGCACCAAAATGACCTGATGATCGTGCCAGGCGCGCTTGAGCGCGGCGAACTGGAATTCGTCGAGGTCTTTGAGATCGACGCCGCGCACCTCAGCACCGAGCACAGCTTTGGTCGAAATCACATCGATCGGCTTAGCGCTGAAGTCGCGCGCGACATCACTCTCGACGCCCAAAACCATCGGAATCCTCTCTAGCTACGTGGACCGATCCGAAAAACCATACCATCTCGCGGTGGCGGGCGCTGATCAATCAAGGTGGGCCAAGTATAATTGCAACATTATGTTGCAATTTCGCCGTAGCTGAGATCGCAATATTTGGCCGGATCGTTCAACAGCTTCGATGGACGGCCATAGCGGCTGCGCAGTTCGAGCACGCAAGCAAGTCCCTCGCGGTCGATATCGCCCCTGCGGAAAAAGCCTCGCATGGGATCGAGCAATTCCACATAGCTGGCCTCGGCGATCTCCGGCGGCATCTGGGGCAGGTGCCGCCGCAATGTCTCGATCGCCGCGCTGCGGTTGAAGGGCTCGTAGAGCCATGCGATCGAACTGCGATAGCCGTGCACATAGGCAAGCAGTTTTGACCGGTTTTGCTGCGCCCAGGACCGGCGCACCGCCGCGACATTGCCCTGATAGGCGCCGATGATGTCGGTGGCCTTGCCAAGCTCGGTGAAGCCCTCGTTCTTCGCGATGATGTTATAGGGCGCGGACAACAGCGTTGCTGCGTGATGGCCTTCGCGCAAAGCGTTCCAGCGCTGCACCATGCCGCCGGCGCGCACGATCTCGTAGTCGCCGCTGTCCTTGTCGAGGCCGTTTCGGCGCATGATCTCGTAGAGGACAAAGGCATAGCCGGTGGTCATCGCATCGACCGAGAGGGTTTTGCCCGCAAGCTCCCGGATGCTCTTGACCGCCGGCGAGGTGACCAGACTGAGAAAGCCGCTGTCACTCCCCATCACCGCCATGAAATCAGGTTGCGGCCCGATCGGCGCCTCACCCTGTCCCTCGACATAGGCCACGATATTGTCGACGGCTGTCATCGCGATATCGAATTTGCCTTGCGCAAAATCGCTCATCTGGGTGACGGAATTGGGCGTGCCCTGCATCTCGACAGTGATGCCGTGCTGGGCGAAGAAGCCTTTGTCCTGTCCGACATAGAGGCCCCAGTTGAAGCCGCCGGGAAAGACGTTGACGGTCACGACCGGCAGATCGCTGGGCTGGTGCGGCATCGCTACCTCGCTCTGGCTGACGCGGCCGGTCAATCCGTCCACATCGCCATCCGCTCCGGCCGCAGCGCCAGCGAAATGACCGCGCCGGCGAAGCAAAGCAGAACGAGCTGGACATTGCCCGCGACCGTCCATCCGGCGAGACCGACGATCCAGCCGATGACGTAGCCCGCGATCGTCGCTGAGCCATAGAGGCTGGTCACGAACACGCCTGAGGCGCGGCCGGCGAGTTCCGCCGAGACCGACTTCACATGACAAGCGGCGAGATTGACGAAGATGGTTCCGCTGAAGGTCGCGCCAAGCACGAACGACAACGCGGCCTGGGTCGCGAAATCCGATGGGCCGTTGAACAACAGCGCAGCGATGGCGCTGGCGACCAGGAAGCTGGTGCCGAGAACGGCGCGTGGCGAGAAGCGGTCACCCAGCCACCCCGAGATGACGGAGACCAGAACGCCAAGCCCGTAGATGCTCATCACGCGCCCCGCATCGGCCGGTGCGTAATGCAGCTGCTCGCGCAGAAACGTCGGATACATTCCGAGATAGCCGTAGAGCGCAAGCCCGAAGATGATGCTCAGGATCACCAGCACAATGGTATTGAGGTTCTTGAGCGTGGTGGCCCCGCCCGCGGAAATCCTGGTCTTCGGCTGGTTGGTGGTGTTGGTTTCGCTCAGGCTTGGACGTACCACGGCTGCGATCAGCACCATCATCACAAAACCAATGACGCCGTAGATGATCATCGGCGCGCGCCAGGTTCCGTAATCGACCAGCAACTTGGCTCCGAGCGCCGGCCCGATCGCCGCGCCCCCCGCGTAAGCGTAGTTGAGGATGCCGACGCCAGCGGCGCGGTAGCGCGAGAAATAGCTGGAGAAAACCGCGAGCAGCGCGGTCAGCTGCATCGCCTCGCCGATCCCGGTGATCGCGCGATAGAACAGCATGTCGGCGAATCCGGTCGCCGCCACGGTGATGATCGTCGCCGCCGAATAGATGAAGATGCCGACCTGGATCACGGTCTTGCGCTGATATCTCGACATCAGATAGCCGGTCGGAATTCCCGCGAGCGTCATGCCCAAGGTGAAGAACGTCGACATCAGTCCGGCCTGCGGCAGGGTGAAGCCGTATTCCTTTCTCACATCGGTGAGCATCAGCGGGAACAGCGTGCGGTCCATCGCATTCACGCAATAGGACAGAATCAGGACGACGATGGCGGCAACCGCGATCGCGGTGCCGGAGGCGAGCGGCGTGTCTTTGATGCTCGCCGGCGCAGTAGCTTCGTCCATGATCTCGCCCCTTCCGTGCCGTCAGGCAAACCACGTACGCGATCGCCGAACAGACTGTCAAATGTTGCGGCGGATCGGGCTCTTCGGAGCTTTGGACATGGCTCGTCGATCTGATCCCGCCGGCTCATCGCGGCCAAATGGAGCTTGCGATGACGCAGGCTTGATTGTCCAAGGGCCCGCAACGCACGGTTGATCACGTGGACCCGTGCCGGTAAATTGCTTACGCTTGGGTAGGAAGCCTCCAGGGCAGGATAGGTCATGAGACGACGGCAGTTTTTCGGCCTTGTCGGCGCAGCATCGGTGTGGCCGCTCGCGGCGCGTGCGCAGCAGGGCGAACGCATGCGGCGCATCGGCATCATTGGCGGCGCAGCAGCGGACAATGCGGACGCTCAGGCGCAACAAGCGGCATTCCTCCAGGGGTTGCAGCAATTGGGCTGGATCGATGGCCGCAATGTGCGCATCGAATCCCGCTGGACCGGAGGGAATCCCGCCAAAGCGCGTCAATACGCGGCGGAACTGGTTGGTCTTGGACCTGATATCATCTTTGCTTCTGGCAGCTCGACTTTAGGACCGTTGCTCGAGGCGAGCCGCACCGTGCGGATCGTTTTTACGCGCGTCGGCGACCCCGTCGGCGCTGGTTTCGTCAATAGCCTGTCGCGGCCGGGCGGTAACGCGACCGGCTTTATGCTTTTCGAATACAGTTTGTGCGGGAAGTGGCTGGCGCTTCTTAAGGAAATCATGCCTAGCGTGACGCGCGCGGCGGTTCTTCGGGATTCTGCCATCGCCGGTGGGGTCGGCCAGTTCGCGGTCATCCAGTCCGTGGCGCCTTCGGTCGGCGTGGACGTGAGCCTGATCAATCTGGGCGATGCGGCCGAGATCGAGCGTGCGGTCGCGGCCTTCGCGCAATCGGCAAATGGCGGCCTGATTTTGACGGCGAGCGGGCAGGCGGTGGTTCATCGTGAGCTGATCATCACGCTGGCCGCCCGGTATAAACTACCCGCGGTCTACTACGAATCTAACTATGTCACTGCCGGCGGATTGATCTCGTATGGGCCGAATGTCTTCGACCAGATTCGGCCAGCGGTCGGCTACGTCGATCGCATCCTCAGGGGCGAGAAGCCCGCCGACCTTCCGGTGCAGGCGCCGACCAGGTTCGAACTGGTGGCCAACCTCAAGACCGCCAAGGCGCTCGGACTCGTCATCCCGCAGGCCGTACTCGCCCGCGCCGACGAAGTGATTGAGTAACGCACCGGTGCGTGAGTTTCTTTGGCGCGCTTCATTGAGCGCGGGACCTCGCGGTTGCGAACGCGCCGGGCCGATTATTTCGCTGACCGCTGGTTCGCCAGGTGGTAGGTTTACCTCAGGGGAAAACGCAACGGTTGATTGACGGAAAAATTCCGCAACGCGAGAGCCAGCCGCGAGGCCAGGAGAAGTAAACGATGATCTCGGAACAGGATGTGCAAGCCTACAAGCGCGACGGCGTGATCGTGATACCTGACGTTTTAGACGCAGCCACGCTTGCCGAGGTGCGCAAGGTGATCGCGGAGCTGGTCGCGGAATCGGCCAAGACCCTCGAGCATACCGACGTCTACGATCTTGAGCCTGGCCACACCGCCGAAAATCCAAAGGTCCGCCGGATCAAGGCCCCGCAAAAGGTGCACCCGATCTTCGACGAGATCGTACGCAGCCCTGCCGTGCTCGACATCCTGACCAAACTGATTGGGCCAGCATTGAGGTTGCACGGCTCCAAGCTGAACATGAAATCCGCACACTACGGATCTCCGGTGGAATGGCACCAGGATTGGGCGTTCTATCCGCACACCAATGACGACATTCTGGCGATTGGCGTGTTGCTCGACGACACCGATTTGTCCAATGGACCGATGCTGGTCACACCAGGCACCCATACCGGCGAGGTCTGGAATCACCACGGCGAAGACGGTTGTTTTGCAGGCCTGATCGACCCCGACATCATCAAGAGCGAGATCGAGCGCGCAGTACCTTGCATGGGACGGGCCGGCAGCATGTCGTTCCACCATGTCCGTGCGCTGCACGGATCGGCACTGAACACCTCGGATCGCTCGCGCAATCTTCTGCTCTATGAAGTCGCTGCGAGCGACGCCTGGCCGCTCATGGGGGTCAAGGATTTCGACGAGTTCAACAGCCGCCTGTTGACTGGCGATCCCGTCATCACGCCGCGTCTGACCGACGTTGCGGTACGGATGCCACTGCCCCCGGCCAAGCGTCAGGGATCGATCTACGAGACGCAGTCGGCGGCAAAGAAATCCTATTTTACCCGCGCGGCGTGATCTTGCGAAAGCTCCCGCGATCGCGCGGGCGCCCACTACCTTTCGACAAAGACAAAACACAATGAAAAATAATCAAAACGGGGGAAACGATGGCGGAGACGACAGCCGATAGTGCGACGCGAGCGCGCTTGCGCGTTATCCTGGCGGCCAGCGTTGGGTCCGCTCTCGAATGGTACGACTTCTTCCTCTATGGCACTGCCGCGGCGCTGGTGTTCGGGGATCTGTTCTTTCCCAAAAGCGATCCCGTCGTCGGCACGATGCTGGCATTCCTGACTTTCGGCGTAGGCTTCGTGGTGCGGCCGATTGGCGGCATTCTGTTCGGCATCATGGGCGACAAATTCGGCCGCAAGCCGGTTCTGGTGGCGACGCTACTGATGATCGGCATCGGCACCACCGCGATCGGCTTCTTGCCGACCTACGCCCAGATCGGCTACTGGGCGCCGCTGGCGCTGGTCACATTGCGTGTCGTACAGGGGTTAGGGGCCGGCGCCGAATATGGCGGGGCGGTGATCTACCTTGTCGAGAATGCGCCGGCCAAGCATCGCGGCTTCTGGGGCAGTTTCGCGCCGCTCGGCGTGTCGGTCGGCAACCTGCTCGCGGCCGGGGCTTTTGCGCTCGTGACCCTGCTGCCGCGCGAAGACCTGATGAATTGGGGCTGGCGCCTGCCGTTCCTCGCAAGCTTCCTGCTCATTCTGGTCGGCATTTTTGTTCGTCTGAGGGTGGCGGAAACGCCGGTCTTTACCGAGGCGGTGGTCG
This sequence comes from Bradyrhizobium sp., assembly GCA_035644295.1. GTDB lineage: Bacteria > Pseudomonadota > Alphaproteobacteria > Rhizobiales > Xanthobacteraceae > Bradyrhizobium. The sequence goes on along the minus strand of DASQOU010000010.1, from coordinate 6,277 downwards.
CGCGCGGCAAGATCGAACGCAATCCGGCGATGGAAGCGCTGCGGCGCCATCCGCGAAATTTCATGGTCGTGCTTGGGGCGCGGCTCGCCGAAAACGGACTTGGCTATCTATTTCCCGTGTTCGGCCTGAACTATGTCGTCACGACACTTGGCGTGCCGAGGGCCGAGGCGCTAAGCGCGCTGATGCTCGCCTTCGTCATCGAGCTATTCACCATTGTCGGATTCGCCACGCTTTCCGATTCTATCGGCCGGCGCCCGGTCTACATGTTCGGCGCGCTCGCCGGTGTGGCGTTCGCTTATCCCTTCTTCCTGCTCGTGGGAACCAAGGAGTGGATATGGATCGCCCTCGCCTTCATCGTGGCAAGAGCGGCGGTAACCGCGGCCATGTTCGGCCCGCAGGCCGCGTATTTTGCCGAACTGTTTCCGCCCCAGCGGCGTTTCGCAGGGTTTGCTTTCGCTCGCGAACTGGGCTCGCTGCTGGCCGGCGGCCCGGCGCCTTTCGTGGCCACGGCGCTGGTGGCATGGTCCGGAACGTGGTGGCCGGTAGCGTGCTACGCGGCAGCTCTGTCCGCACTGACCGCGCTTGCGGTATGGGCCGGTCCGGAGACATACCAGGAAAGCATCACGGTCGATAATACCGCAGATGGTGCCATGCGAGCTGCAGCCGTGCCGCTACAAGCTTAACGCCATGGCGCAACAATTTCGCGTCCTGCAGTCGCTTTGGGCGATGGAGCGGCGGCGGGCCGGCGAACAACAGCGGCCGCTGCAGACACAGCTCGCCATGATCCGCGACGCCGCTCTGGCAACGCATCTCTGATGATACTACACCTCAGGCAACTGCCTGAAGTGAGCCAAATTTAGAATTGAAATCCGTAGGGGCGTCGTATGAGCGGTTCGGATGAAATCGACGTCGCTATCGTCGGAGGCGGGCCTGGCGGGATCATAGCGCTGTATTATGCCAGGCAAGCGGGGCTTGATACCGTCTTGCTGGAAAGGCAGGACGCCGTCGGCGGGCTGTGGGCGCGGCTGCCGTCGTGGCAGGATATTCAGAACAGGGAAGAGGATTGGACACTTGGGGATATTCCGATCGCGGGCGTCGATCAGCCCAGCATTGTCGCCAATATCCGACAATGGGTTCACAGATTTGATCTCGCAAAGCACATCCGGCTAAATAGCCCAGCGATTTCGGCATCGCCGATCAACGGGGGATGGGATATTCAAACGCCCACTGGCAAGCTTCGGGCGAAGGCGCTGATCTCAGCAACAGGGGTCCACAATCGCCCTTATGTTCCTCACATTCGACGAAGCCACGCCGGTGTCCATGAGTTTCACTCTTCAACGCTTCAGAGCCCGAGCGTTTTATCAGGCAAGACCATTATCGTGGTCGGCGGCGGCGCGTCTGCGTTCGATTTGATAGACCTCAGCCTGGAGCATGGAGCGGCGCGAATTGTCTGGGTGCACCGCTCGCTGAAGTGGATGGCTCCGACACGCAAGCCAAAGCGGTTCGCCAGTAACGTCCGCGAACTCGCAAAACTGCACATGCTTGGCGAAACCGCAGAGCAAATCAGCGCTGGTCTGGATACGGATTTGCGAGCCCGATACCAAAAGTTTGGTATCGAGGACCTGCTGCCGGCCGCTCCGTTCGATATCGAGCGCGATCAGCTGATTCCAGGCCGGTGGCGCCTGATAGCGAACCTCGGCCAGATCGAACGACATCGCGATGAAGTTGAGGCAATTGCGGGACAGTCGATCGTGCTGCGGTCCGGAACGACCATTAAGGCAGATGTCGTTCTTTGGGGAACCGGCTATGAGACAGACCTCTCTTATCTTCAGGCGGCCGGATTGAACGAGATAACGCGCCCGGACCAGCTGGCGCGCCGCTGCGGCTCGATGGTCGTCAGCCTGGACGCCCCAAACCTCTATTTCATCTCGGTCGGGCTGGAATCAACGAGCGCTACTCCATGGCACTACGCGCATCTCGCGCGGACGATTGTCTCTCAGATTTGCGGTACCGCGGCGCTGGGCCACCAGCCTGTCCTGAGGCACCTCAATTATTTCGGCGTGCCGACTTTTCTTGCGCCTTTCGATCCAGCAAGCTATCCGGCAGACGGGTGGCGAAGCGAATATCTTTCGTTGGTCACCGATTTCCCGAACGAACGGCCGCTTCCAATACCCGGCATGCAAGGGTGTTCGTTCAGGCGGTAATTCGCGCGTTGGCCGTGTGGTCGGCGTGGCCGAGTCAGGCTATAAAGCGCCTCCCAACGAAGAGATTCTCATGCTTGCCTCGCAGCGCGGCCTCTTCGAGATGCCGCGCGATATCTGCTATTTGAATTCGGCTTCCTATAGCCCGCTGGCGCTTCGAACCCAGGAAGCCGGCCGTGCGGCCGTGGGGCGCAAGGTGACGCCGTGGACGCTCGAGGCTTCCTTCGCAAACCGCCAGCATGAGCGCGCGCGGGCTGCCGCGGCGGCGTTGATCCATGCGGATCCTTCCGATATCGCGCTGATACCTTCGATCAGTTATGGCGTCGCGACGGCGGCGAAGCTGTTGACGCTTCCCCGCGGTGCCCGCGTCCTTGTTCTGGAAAATGACCATTCCTCGCCGGTGCTGGAGTGGCAGACGCGGGCCGATGCGCAGGGCTTTGTCGTCGAGACGATCCGCGCGCCCGATAATGGCGACTGGACGTCGGCGGTTCTCGCCTCGATCGAGCGGCGAGGCGCGCCGCCGACAGGCCTCGCATCGATCTCTTCGGTGCACTGGTCGGATGGCGGGCTGATCGACCTCGAAAGAGTAGGGGAGGCGCTGCGCCGGCAGGACGCCGTCTTGCTTGTCGACGGGACGCATAGCGCAGGCGTGCTGAACATGGACGTCAAACGACTTGATCCGGATTTTGTGATCTTCCCGACCTACAAATGGCTGCTCGGCCCCTATGGCCGGGCTTTTATCTACATCGCCCGGCGCCATCAAGACGGCGTTCCGCTTGAGCAGACAGCCTTCGGCCGCCGTGATGTACGCTCGGAGAACGCGGTCTATTTCGCCGACACACGCTACGTTGCGGATGCGCGGCGCTTCGACATGGGCGAGCGCGACCATTTCATTTCGATGGAGATGGCCGCAATCGGCATGGAGATGATGGCCGAATGGGGCACGGCGGCCATTGCGCAGCGTCTGTCGATGTTGACCGAACGCATGGCCGAGGGCCTGCGCGGGGCAGGTGTCCGCGTTGCCGAAAGTCACCTACGCGCCCCGCATATTCTGAGTCTCGGTTTTGAGGGTGGCCTGGCATCAGGGCTGGTCGAGGGACTTGCGAGCGAAGGCATCTATGTCGCGGCGCGTCTCAATCGTATGCGCGTCTCGCCCCATGTCTTCAACGACGAGCTTGACGCCGACCGCTTCGTTGCGGCGTTGGCCCGGCGGCTCCGGGACTGACGCCCTTTTTCTGGGGCCGGCCCGTGGGAGCAACCATGCTGCGATGCGAGATTGCTTGCCGCGCGAGGGGAAACGGAACCCACAAGCTCCGCCGCGATTAACCCAGTGGATTGAACCTTGAGCCGGGGGTCGCGACCAATAGAGGCGACCTCGAGGAGGCTGCTATGACCCACTGGCACGATTCAATGGTGGACAGGCCTGAAACGGATGGTCCGGCGTACGCGGCGGGATGGACCGTGTCGGGCCTCGCGGTCCTCGGCGCCATCGTCGCAGTTTGGGTGTTCGGAATTTAAGTCGGGCCGATCCGGACAAAACTCACACAGCAATTCAAGCGAACCCATGCGCACGCGGCGCTTTGAGCAGCGACCGGCGAACTCGATTAGCGAAGGGTTGTGCTGATAGAGGTGGCCGCCTGAACGGGCCACCCCTGGATACAGCGCCGGGCAGCCTCAATCTCGGCTTCGGTGGCGCCATGACTTCGCGCCCACATCTCGGCGGCTTCGGCCGAGTACTTCGCGACGTAAAACCGAACCAGGGTGCAGGAAGCGCGACGAACAAGTCCCGAATGCTCGCCCGCCAGCGCCTGCGGCGCCCATGCCAAAACAACCGCGGCGAGCATAATCCGCCTGATAGAGATCACTGCCGTCCCCTCCGTTCCGAGCCCAGCCTAACTAGTTCGCCGCCAAGTTGTTCCATGGGATTTTTCGCGGCTCGCAAAAGCCGGTTCCGCTAGCTCCCAAGCAAATATCGTACCGGAAGGCGGCAGGCGAGGGCCGGGTGCGGCCTACCCTGGACGGGATGGCTTTCCCTGGACTATGTTTATACTTAGGATACTAAGGGTTTTGAGCGCTTCCCTGTGCAGGCGACATGACCCTGTACCTGAGAGGAGAAGCGAGCATGCTGAGCGCTGCGGAAAACGAAATACTCTGCCGTGTCGAGGGTGAGGCTCCGATGGGGCGTTTGATGCGGCGTCACTGGGTGCCCGCGCTGCTGTCGGAACAGGTTTCCAGGCCCGACGGGGCGCCGGTGCGGGTTCAGCTGTTCGGCGAGAAGCTCGTCGCGTTTCGCGACAGCAACGGAAAGCTCGGCCTGCTCGGCGAGTCCTGTCCACATCGCAAGGCATCGCTCGCGTTCGGACGCAACGAAGAGTGCGGCCTGCGTTGCCTCTACCACGGCTGGAAGTTCGACACCGACGGTAACGTCATCGACATGCCCTCGGAGCCGAAGGCAAGCGCGCTTCCCGAAAAGGCAAAGCATCTTTCATACCCGACGCGCGAAGCCGGCGGATTCGTATGGACCTATATGGGACCGCAGGACACGATGCCGGAATTCGAGGCGCCACCCTGGGCGCCTCATACCGAGGCAAGGGTGGCGATCGCGAAGGTCGAGCTTCCATGTAACTGGGCGCAGATCATGGAAGGACAGATCGACTCGGCGCATTCTTCCACGCTGCACTCTTCCGACATGCGGCCCGCCAAGGGCGAAGCAACGGCAAAGGGAGATCACTGGGTCCGTCCTTCGACCGACAAGAACCCGCGCATTCAGGTTCAGCTGACCAATTACGGCATGCGATATGCCGCGATCCGGCGCCCGATCGTGAATGCGAACTCGCACGACTATGTTCGTATCACCACGCTGGTCGCTCCATTCACGGCGCTGATTCCTCCCAACAGTTCCTACAACGTGGCGAGCGTGATCGTGCCGCGCAGCGATACTTCAAGCTATTTTCACTTCATCGCCTGGGCCGAGGGCGAACAGGCCGGTATCGATACCGACGCGTGGCGAAAGTTCTGCGTGCTGGTCGTAGGCGAGGATGTCGATTCCCAGTTCCGTCCGATCAAGCGCCACGCCGACAATGATTATCTTCAAGACCGCGCGTCGATGGAGAATGGCAGTTTCACAGGCATCCCTGGAATTCCCAACCAGGACATCGCGATGTGGGAATCGATGGGGGCGATCGCGGATCGATCCCAGGAGCGCCTCGGCGCGAGCGACATCGCCATCGTTCAGTTCCGCCGCCTGATGATCGACGCCGTCAAGGTTTTCGAAGATGAGGGCCGGGTGATCGGCCACGTCGCGCCAAGGCTTCCCCAGGCGAAGTTGCGCTCCTACCAGGGCGTGGTTGAAAAGTCGGTTCCCTGGCGGACGCTCGGCGCCTCGGACGAGGAGGTGAAGGTTCTCACCGGGCTCGAGGAGGATGAGACCGATAAGGAAATGGCGGGCGCGGCGGCGTAGCGCCCGCGGCAATAAGATACTAAAGAGTATAAAATCGCCGGGGGAGGATCTATGGGCGTCCGTATCATTGTTGTTGTCGCCGCGCTGCTGCAATGCGTGACGTTTGCCAACGCCGCCGACACCCAAGACATCAACGTGATACTGCCGCTTACGGGTGGGGGCGCGTTCCTCGGCAAATCAGAACAGCAGGCGCTTTCGCAATACGAGAAGGTGGTCAATTCGACCGGCGGCATCCACGGCAAGCCGCTCAGATTTGTCTTCCACGATGACCAGAGTTCTCCCCCAGCTTGCCGTTCAGCTCGCCAACCAGGTCAAGGCCACCAATCCGCCGGTCATTCTGGGCTCGGCGCTGGTTGCGCTGTGCAACGCGATGGCGCCGCTGATGAAAGAGGGGCCGCTTCTCTACTGCTTCTCGCCCGGGATTACGCCGGTCAGTGGAAGTTTCGTTTACAGTTCGAGCATTTCGACCAAGGAGCTGGCAGGCGCGCTCTTGAGGTATTTCGGCCGCAAGGGCTGGAAGAAGGTGGCGCTGATCACCTCCACCGACGCCACCGGACAGGACGCCAACCGGAATTTCAAGTCGTTGGTCGGAAGCGAGGGCCACAAGGATGTGGAG
>DASQOU010000009.1:0-2070 GCA_035644295.1 Bradyrhizobium sp. | reverse complement strand
CAAGACCCTGAATATGATCCTCTCCCGCCTCGACGATATGAAGGCGGAAGAAACGGTCACCATCGACCTTCGCGGCAAATCCGCATTTTCCGACTATATGATCGTCACCTCGGGCCGGGCCAACCGGCACGTCGGCGCGATCGCGGAAAACGTCGCCAAAGGTCTCAAGGAAACCGGAATCAAGAGCATCCACATCGAGGGCTTGCCCAACTGCGACTGGGTGCTGATCGATTCCGGGGACGTGATCGTGCACGTATTCAGACCTGAGGTACGCGAATTCTACAATCTGGAGAGATTGTGGACGCAGAGCCCGACGGCGCCGACGGCAGTCTGACGGTAGAGGTCGATGTAAATCGGCTTGAGTGCATGGTAGCGTGCGCTGATGCGGCTCGTCGTGATCTCAATCGGCCGGTTGAAACAGGGTCCGGAGCGGGAGCTGACCGAGCGCTACCGCAGCAGATTCGAGGATATCGGCCGCAAACTCGGCTTTCGCGGCCTTGAGATTCATGAAATCCCCGAAAGCCGCGCACGCGACGCCGCAACCCGGATTGCCGAGGAAGCTGCGGCTATTTCGGAGGCAATCCCCGCGAAATCCGTGCTGGTGGCGCTCGACGAACGCGGCGACAATGTCGACAGTGCCGCTTTTGCCAGGCATCTTGGCCGCTGGCGGGATGAGGCGGTCGCCAACACTATTTTCGTGATCGGCGGCGCGGACGGACTTTCGCCTGATTTGCGGCGCAAGGCAAAACTGAGCATCGCATTCGGCTCCGCTACCTGGCCGCACCAAATGGTTCGCGTCATGCTTCTGGAGCAGGTTTACCGGGCCGCGACCATATTGGCGGGCCACCCCTATCACCGCGTTTGAGCCGCGCCAGCGGAAGCTTTGGGAACATTGATCTGGATTCAATGCAGGCAACGCCAGACATTCATTCATACTCTGACACCGCTCGCCGCGGTCAGCGATCCTCAGTCCGTATTCCGCTTTCGATCGTCCTGTTGTCCGCAGGCTTTGCCGGCATGAGCCTTTTGCCGGCGGCAGCCCAGGTCGCAGGCTCGCCGCCGCAAACGACAGCCTCTTCGCCCGACGCGATCAAGCAGCGCGAGGAGGAACTCGAAGCGACCCGCGCGCAGCAAAAAAGCGCGGCGGAACTGCAGCAGAAACTCAAGGCCGATATAGCGGCGATCGGTCAGGACCGCAGCAAGCTCAACCAACGGCTGATCGACATCGCCGGCCAAGTGCGCGGCGTCGAGACCCGGATCGACGATGCCGAAGTGCGGATGCGTCCGCTCGATACGCGCGAGCAGCAAATTCGCAGTTCGCTGGATTCGCGGCGTTCCGAAATTATCGAGGTGCTGGCCACGCTGCAGCGCGCGGGACGGCGGATGCCGCCGGCCCTGCTGGTAAGGCCGGAAGACGCGCTGCAGTCGCTTCGCACCGCCATACTGCTCGGGTCCGTTGTACCCGAATTGCGCGGGCGTGCGGAAAAACTGGCCGGCGACCTCGGCGAGCTGGTCTCGGTTCGCAAGACGATCACCTCGGAGCGCGACAAGCTCGCGGCTGATCGCGACAGTCTCCGGGATGACCAAACCCGGCTCGCCGCGCTGATCGATGAACGGCAGCGGAAACAGAGTGCGATCGAAAAAAACATGGAGGCGGAAGGCGCGCGCGCCATCGCGCTGTCCCAGCAGGTCGACAGCCTGCAGGGCCTGATCGCCAAGATGGAGCAGGATTTGAAGAGCGCGGCGCAGGCCGCCGCGACCGCCAGCCTGCGGGGCGCCCCCGGCAACCTCAATGGCAAGCCGAATGTGGGGGGCCTGAAGGACTCCGCCCGGCTGAGCCCGGCGGTTGCTTTTGCGTCCGCCAAGGGTTTATTCGCGCTACCGGTTAATGGCGTCAAGATTCGCGAATTTGGCAGTTCCAATGGCTCCGGCGGGGTAGAAAAAGGCATTTCTTTGTCGACCCGGGCCGGAGCGCAGGTCACAACCCCGTGTGACGGCTGGGTTGTTTACGCCGGACCGTTTCGCAGCTACGGACAACTCTTGATCCTCAATGCCGGAGGCGGGTATCAT
>DASQOU010000008.1:0-4342 GCA_035644295.1 Bradyrhizobium sp. | reverse complement strand
GATGTCGAGATAGGGCATCCCCGGCTTCACCATCACCATGTCGGCGCCTTCGGCGATGTCGAGTTCGACCTCGCGCAGGGCTTCGTCGGAATTGCCGCTGTCCATCTGATAGGTGCGCTTGTCGCCGGTCAGCGTCTTGGCTGAGCCGATGGCGTCGCGGAACGGGCCGTAGAAGGCCGAGGCATATTTTGCCGCGTAGGACATGATCTGCACGTCGAGAAATCCGGCAGCGTCCAGCCCCTCGCGGATGGCGCCGACGCGGCCATCCATCATGTCCGAGGGAGCAATGACGTCGCAGCCGGCTTCGGCCTGCACCAGCGCCTGGCGCACCAGCACCGCGACGGTCTCGTCGTTGAGGATCCTGCCGCCCTCGATCAGGCCGTCATGGCCGTGGCTGGTGAAGGGATCGAGCGCCACGTCACAGAGCACGCCGAGGCCGGGAAATTCCTTCTTGATCGCGCGCACCGATTTGCAGACCAGATTGTCGGAATTGAGCGCCTCCGAGCCGTGCTCGTCGCGCAGGCTGGGCTCGGTATAGGGAAACAGCGCGATGCAGGGAATGTTCAGCTTTACCGCGCGCTCGGCGTCACGCACCGCCTGATCGACGCTGAGCCGCTCCACGCCGGGCATCGAGGCCACGCCGGCGCGCGTGTTGTGACCGTCGATCACGAACAGCGGCCAGATCAGATCGTCCGTGGTGAGGACATTTTCCCGCACCAGCCGGCGCGCCCATTCGGCCTTGCGATTGCGGCGCGGGCGAACCACCAGGTCGAGGCTGGGGGCGGCGAGGGCGGTCTCCCGCCGTGGCGCGTCGCGCAGTTCGATCGGACGCCCGAATTTGATCGCCATGTGATGAACACTCCTGGAAGGCAGAAGACTGCCTCCTGGAAGGCAGACTGTATTTCGATCGGTTCCAACCTAGCACTTTGCAATCATTCCGTCACCGCAACCTTGACCTGCCGCAACTGTGGCGAATCCGCCGAAAGTGACTGAAGCATGGCAACGGCCCGATTGATTTTACCGCGCCGAGAGTCCATGAGTGCGCGATGAAGGCGCGTTCCCGATCACGACCGACCCCGATGTCCGAAGCCGCGTCGCGGGACAATGCCATGTCAGTGGCGGCGATCTCGTCGGAGCGGATCGAAACCGACGAGAATGTGTGGACCCGGCGGCTGGTGTTCTTCCTGCGCATCATGGCCGTGATCTCGGTGGCCAAGGGTCTCTACCACTGGGCGCAAGTCACCGGATTTATCGGCGGCGAAGAAGACGCATTCGAAAATCAGCCGATGGCCTGGCAAACCGCCACGGTCTATTTCGCGGTGATCGAACTCGTCGCCGCCGTCGGCTTGTGGCTGGCGACGCCGTGGGGTGCGGTGGTGTGGCTGACCACCGTGGTGTCGATGGCGGTGATCGAACTGATGTTTCCGGGAATCTATGGTGGCAGCCTGACGGTGGTGGGCATGGAGGCCGTGATGCTGGCGGCGTATCTCGCGCTGGCATGGATGGCAGCGCGCGAACGTCCTCCATAGGCGATCGAAATTCGCGTGGCGTGCGAGCATAGGCGATTGAAATTCGAAGGCCGTGCAAAAATTCGCGCGCATTCGCCTAAAATTTTCGGGGTTTTTCTTGGTAACTTTTGAGTCACCCTAACGCGGTGGTTACACCTGTTACGCGGAAGTTTCCAATTTGAAGGAAGCTGTTCCCTTCTGCGACAGACCGGGCAGACGAAGCGTGAACAGGGGCCCCACACCGTCAATGAAACGTTGCAAAAGCCCTTTATTTTCGGGCTTAATCGACGATTCACCGTCTTAAATTCATGATCTCTTTATTCTCTTATTTAAGCGGATCTTCAAATCGGCCCCTTAAGTTGTGGTCATCAGGCGGGACAAAAGTTTCGTCGAATAAGTCGATAAAAACGACAACAGGGGAAGTGTCATGATGAAAGCCGTTGCAACGGCGGTGGAAACCGCTGAACGCACTCCGGGCGAAGCTCCGGTGCAGCCGCTCTATCTCGAAGCCTTGACTTTGGTGGAGCGGCTGCATCGCCGCCTGCTCGACGTGATCAAGGATGAGTTCGATCGCCGCGGCCGCGCCGACATCAATTCGGTGCAGGCGCTGCTGCTCTATAACATCGGCGACAAGGAATTGACCGCGGGCGAACTGCGCACGCGCGGTTATTACCTCGGCTCCAACGTCTCCTACAATTTGAAGAAGCTGGTTGAACTCGGCTTCCTCGATCATCAGCGCTCGCGCGTCGATCGCCGTTCGGTCCGTATTCGCCTGACCACGCAGGGCCAGGAAATCCGCCGCATTGTCGATGCGCTCTATCAGAAGCACGTCAAGACCGTGGAGCAGGTCGGCGGCATCTCGAACGAGGAGTTCGCGACGCTCAACAAGTCGCTGCACCGGCTCGAGCGGTTCTGGACCGACCAGATCCTGTATCGGCTTTGAGACTTACGACTTCACGACGGGCCAAGCCGGCGTTGTAAAAGACCGGCAGCCCGCTGAAATTACGAGACTTCCCCAAGCGCATCGGCCCGGTTTTTCCGGACCGGTGCGGTTTTCTTTGCGGCGCTGCAATAAAATGCTTTCCCCGAAATGGAACCTGTGCCCGCCGGCGTGCTTATCCCCGTATCGGAGGACTGAGGATGCTGGTCGAGCGCGGGTTGCGGGTGATGAATGTCGAGGCGGTCGGCGATGCCTATGCCATCGCCTCGAACTACTTACGCAAAACCGGCGCCATCAGCGACAGCATCGCCACCAATCGCAGCTTGCTCGAAATCATCGTGCAGATGTTTCAACAAGGCGATCGCCAGGTTTGAAGCCGCCGTACTCGTTTGACCCAAAGCCGGGAGGATTTCGTGGAAGCCGCCATCGACCGCATCATGAATACCTATGCACTTCTGGCGAACCGCTCCGCGGCCACCAGCGAAGAGGCGCGCGCCAAGGTGACGGAGTACGTCGGCAAATTGTTCACCGCCGGTGAAAAAGACCCGCATCGCCTCACCGTGTGCGGGCTGACCTATCTGCGCGAACTCGACGGCAGCACCGATCCGGTCAAGGCGGGGTTCACGGGGCTGTAGGAGAGGGCGCAGTGTGCCGCTCCACACTCGGCTGTCATCCCGCGAAAGCGGGCATCAGGTACGCCGTGGCCTCTCGATCTTGATTGCTAATCCTCTGGAATACTGGGTCGCCCGTCCAGCCGGGCGATGACGTCTGTGCCAGACATCCCACACACCATTGGCCCGCAGCTCGACGGGCTGGAGATCAGCGCGCAAGTGCGGCACCACGCGTTACGACGCTTTGCGATCGGCTTCGAGCTTCCGGAAGAAAGCCGAACGCAGACTGGCGCCGGCCAGAATGTAAGCGTGATCCGACCCGGTGAGAATGAAGTGCGCGCCGAGATCGGCGTAGCGCTTCATGGCGTCCAGTTCGTAGACGCCGCCCATCCCGAGGAATTTGCCGGCCTTGCGGCAAGCCGCGCCGACGATGCGGTAGGCTTCCTCGACGCGTGGGTGGAGGATTTGTCCGGAGATGCCCATCTCCGCGGTCAGGTCGGACGTTCCGATCAGTAATCCGTCAATCCCTTCCACCGCGGCAATCTCGGCGGCGTTGGCGACGCCTTCCGTGCTCTCGATCATCGCGACCACGAGGATTTCCGGGTTGATCGCGGCCTGGGCTTCGGCATTGCCGGGCGCCTGGTAGCCGAACAAGGCGGGCGGTCCGCCCCAGCTCCGCGTCCCCAAAGGCGGGTAGCGAAAAGCGGAGGCGATGCGCCGGGCCTGATCGATCGTATCGACATGCGGCACGATGACGCCTGCGGCGCCGTTGTCGAGCGCACGCGTGCCTTCATCGAGCGCGCCGGCGCAGATGCGGACGATCGGGGTGACGCCGGTCGGTATCGCCGCGATGCAGATCTGCGCGACGTCGTCCTGCGAGAACGCGCCGTGCTCCATGTCGATGAACAGCCAGTCATGCCCGGCCGCGGCCGCGAGCATGCCCGCCGCCGCGGTGCGCAAGTGGTGCACGCCGAACCCGAGCGCTATGCCGCCGGCCCGCAGTTTCCTGATCGTGGCATTCTCGACAAGGCTCATGTGCCGCTCCGTGTTGTCGCGCGTTGATGTCACCATTGCTATATCATGGCATTGCCGGAGACGATGCGGCCAGACATTTTGCGCTGGCCGTTGTCAGGATAGCCAGCTGATTTGCCCGACGAGGCTGGGCAAGAATGGCGGGCATTTTCGAGAGCAGCATGTACGATTCGGCTTATGACGAATCGCACGTTCAAGAGCGGCGAGAGCCGCGAGCAGCCCAGTCTGTTTCCTCCCCGGATCGAGGACTA
>DASQOU010000007.1:0-16667 GCA_035644295.1 Bradyrhizobium sp. | reverse complement strand
ACCGCGCGCTGCACCCGCGACGCCGCGACCCCAGGAATGTGCCTGAGCGAACGCCGCGTTGACGGCGCCGATCTGACGTTTCGCTTTCCACGGAGTTGGCTAGCGCAATGGCGCGAGGTGACTGAGGCGATGGACCGCCTGACCCAGCAATTGCAGGGGCCGAAGGGGTGACGTTGTCCTATCAACGCTGTCATTCCGGGGCGATGCCAAGCATCGAACCCGGAATCTCGAGATTCCGGGTCTGGTGCTGGCGCACCATCCCGGAATGACTTTTCAGAGTTACAGGAGCCGTGTACCCAGGACCGGGTAGCCCGGATGGAGCGAAGCACAATCCGCGGCCGCAAGCAGGATCGAAGTATCCCGGATTGGCTTCGCGCCGCTATCCCCGCCGCATCATCGCCCGGCGCGCCAGCGCGAGGCCCATCAGCACGAAGGCCGAGGTGACCTCGGGGCCGCCGACCAGAATCCGTGTCGGGGTCTTCATCTTGTTCCACTCGTAAGCCTTGAACGGTCCGTGCCGGCCGCCTTCGCCGAGATGGCGAATGATGCAATCAAGCGCCGGCGCAAACGTCGCCACATCAGCGCCGAGATGGCCGAGCGCGATCAGCGCCAGCGCCGCGTCGAACGCGTTCATCTCGTTGGCGGTCAGCTCATCCTGAACATAGCTGAGCACCTTGGCGCGGATCATTTCGAACGCGCCGTCGGGATCGATCGCCTGCCGCGCCGCCAAGGGCATCGCCATGAAGGCCGCGTAGCAGCGGCCGAAATAGGCGCAGTAAAGCTCCGGCAGATAATAGATATGCGAGCGCGGATTGGCGAACGCGCCGCTGGCAACAAGCCGCTTCTGGAAGGAGATGATGCCGCGCACGGTATCGAGCCGCTGCGGCGTCTCGACGATCTTCCAGCGCGCGAGATTGCGGAAACTGACCTCGAGAATATCCAGATTGAGTGTCGGGTCGAGGTCGTTGCCGAACGGCCGCTCGCCCGTAAAACTGTCGATCCAGGTGACGACACCGCCGTCGTAATCGATGTTGTCGTTGAGCGGCACCGTCACCTTGGGCTCATTGGCGCCGCCGCCGACCTGGAAGCCGGCATAGAAATCGAGCAGCGGCTGGTCGAGCATCGGATCATCGGACGCCGCTTGCGTCGCGGCCGAGAACGCGCAAGCGGTAGTGTCGCAATCCGGCACGTAGACGCCGAAACCGAGGTTTTGCTTGATCTCGGTGAAGAAGCGCGAAAACCGCGGATGCGGGGGCGGCGCGATCGCGGTGACCACATCGAAGCTGCGGCCGTCGCCGCTGCGCACTTCCTCCCGGCTCGCGACCAGGCAAAAATCCACCATCTCCGATATCGCCCGGCGCGCGGCGCCGGCCTGGTCGGCTGACGCGAGCCCGGTCTCGACAAAGCTCAACAGCGCCTCGGTGAAGAACGCGTCGTAATAGGCCGAGCGGTGGCGGATCTGCATCGGCTGCCACATCGGCTCGGCGATCCCCTTCCATGCCGGGTTGATCAGGGCGCGCGCCGGCGAGCGGGCGATGAAGATCCGCGCCAGGTTGAACAACAGCGTCGAGTTCTTGTAGCCGCGCGCATTCAAGCCCGTCAGCGCCATCAGGAATTCGCGGCCGCCCAGGTCGGGATCGCCGATCAAATTGAAGGCGGCGTAGGCCGGGATGAAGCCGTGTTTCTTGAACGTGCGTAACAGGTGCGCGCCGCAGGCCCGGATCACGCGCTCGATGTCGGCGAGATCAGGCGGCGCCGCCGCCAGTTCGCCGTTCGGCTTCGGCCGGGGATGCCCGAGCTCGATTCCATCGAGCAGCGTCGCCACCGGCGCGCCGATCGCGGCCCAGTCCGGCGCCTCGTCGTCGCGCGCCCGGACCAACGCCTCGCGCAGGCCATCCAGCCGCGCCGGGTCGTTGAGTTCCGATAGCCCGGTCCGCCGCAGCAGCGGCCGCAGCGCCGGGTTCCCGAGCGCGGTCCGGTAGAACATGGCGAGATGGGCATCGCCGCCGGCGCCGTTGAGCAGCAGGGGGTCGCAGACGTCATACAGCGACGGGCCGTCCTTCCGGGCCGTCAATGCGCGGTACGCAGCTCCGGCGAGCTCAGGAAAAGCCATTCACTCTCTTTTTCGAACCTTGGCGCGCGGTTTGGCCGCACCCCCCAGGCAAGTACTCGCCTAGCCGGCTGTGGCCGCCCGTCTCGCTGCCGAAAAAATGGCACGAAAGCCCAAGGAAAACAAAGCAATCCCGGGGCAAATCGGCGGCGGCCACAGGAGAATTGCCTGTGTGATGGACATCACGTTGCCGGAGGGGCCCGGCGGCACACTGGAATCGGTAACCAAGGCCGCCAAGGGCGGGGTTGAGGGAACCCGTCAAGCGACAAATCAGGTTGCCGATCACGACCTCGCGGGTTAAGGCTCTCTTTGTTGCGGTGCCGCAAATTGAGCATATTTAGACGACAAACGACCGCCACCCCGAAAAACTCTGAAGGCAAGCGTCGGCGCGACCCGTCTCCCGTGCGCCCAGTGAAATGAGAGTACCGATGGATTTCTCCAGGCCTGGCATCTCCCGCCGTTCGGTCGCCATCACCGCCGCGCTGGTCGGCATGGTGTCCTTAGCGATCGGCGCCCACGCCGCGCTGAACAAGCGCGCGCTGGACGCCGCCAAGGCGGTCGCGACCGAGCACGCCGATCGCGCCGCCAAGCCCCCCTCGCGCATCGCGCTCGTGATTGGCAACGGCCATTATCCCGACGCCAATTCGCCCCTGACCCAGCCGATCAACGACGCCCGCGCGCTGACCGCGTCGCTTCGCGGCGAGGGCTTTGACGTCGACGTGGTGGAAGACGCCACGCGGGACGACATGCACCGCGCCATTATCCGGCTGAAATCCAAGGTCCGGCCGGATTCGGTGGTGATGCTGTTCTTCGGCGGCTATGGCGTCCAGGCCGGCCGCGAGAGCTACATGATCCCGGTCGATGCCCGGATCTGGAAGGAATCCGACGTGCGCCGCGACGGCGTCAGCGTCGAATCAGTGATCGAGGCGGTGAAACAGCAGGGCGCCGCCAGCGCCAAGCTCGCCGTGATAGATGCCTCCCGCCGCAACCCCTATGAGCGCCGCTTCCGCACCTTCTCGCACGGGCTGGCGCCGATCTCCGCCCCCGACAACGCGCTGATCCTGACCTCGGCGACGCCGGGCAAGGTGGCCGATGATTCCGACGGCCCGCACTCGGTGCTGGTCACTGAACTCCTCAACAACATCAACGCCCGCGACGCCGACACGGCCGCCGCCGCCGAGGCCATCTTCAACAACACCCGCATCGCGGTCTCCCGCGCCTCCGACGGCGCCCAGGTCCCCACGGTCTCGTCCTCGCTGCAGGAAGACATCCGCCTCGGCGCCAACGACGCCGGCGGCTGAGGTCTCCATCCGCAACGCCGGTGAACTCCCTCGCCCCGCTCTTGCGGGGAGAGGGTTGGGGTGAGGGGCTCTTTCGGCAAGTTGAATTCGCGGAGAGTCCCCCTCACCCGGCGCTCAAGTGAGCGCCGACCTCTCCCCGCATTGCGGGGAGAGATAAGCAAAAGCTAATTCTCCGCCGCCGTCACCGGCCGCACCGGGTCGCCCTCGCGCAACAGCGCGCCGGCCCGCGCCACCACGATGTCGCCCTCGGCAAGCCCGTCGCGGATTTCGACCTGGCCGCCGGACATCAGGCCGACCTCGACCCGTTTGGTCTCGACCCGCGCGCGCTTCACCACCTGGACCACGGTGCCGGCCGGGCCATAGAGCACGGCGGTGAGCGGCACCGCGACGCCGCAGCTCTGGCCGGTCTTGATCTGCGCGCGCCCCGACGAATTCACCAGCAGTTTGCGGTTGGTGGTGACGCTGACGAACACCTGGCCGAGCTGGCTGTTGGGCTCGACGGTGGAGGCGACGCGGCGGACCTTGCCGTCGACCTCGCCCGCGCCGATGATCTTGATCCGCGCGGTCTGGTTGACCGCGAGCCTCTGTAGATGCTGCATCGGCACCATCCCGACCAGGTCGAACTCGCTGCGCGCGATGATGGAAAACAGCGCCTCGCCGCGCGCCGAGGCCACCGCGCCGATCACCGCCGTGGAGGCCGAGATCAGCCCTGCGACCGGGGCCTGGATCATGATGGTGCCGCCTTCGGGCATCGCGAGCTTGGCCAGGTTTTGCCCGGACGTCACGGTATCGCCGGCGTCGGCCAGGATCTCCGCGACCTTCAACCCCACCCGCTCCGGGCGGACCATGGTCTCCTCGCGCGGGATGACGAGGCCGAACGCCTCGACGATATTGGGAAAACAGAACTTCGCCGCCTTCAGCACCGTAACCGCTGCGCCTTTTGGGCCGTCTTTGGGGACGTCGGGCTCGTCGGCGGGGAGGGCGGGGGAGGTGAGGGTGAGGGTGAGGAGGAGGGCGGCGGCGAAGGGAGCGAGGAGGTTTCGGGAGGGGTTGCGCGAGGCGAGACGGTTCATCGGCATTCCCATTCGGTTTGTTGGACTATCGATAGCTGATGGCTGGGGGAGAGGCCAAGCGGGAAACGATAGCGTGGCATTTGTCAAACAAACAGTCCCGGAAGAAACCTACTAGCCAAATGTGCTGGGAAGGAAAAAGTTAAGTTGTCGCCACGCCGCCGAACTACGCCCGTGTCCGCAAGCTGTCGGATAACTGCGTTGGCATCTACTCCAGATCCTAACGCCTCGTGCGCCTCCGATAGTGTTAGCGCCCCCTCATTTAGTATGGCTTTGAGGATACGCCCAGCCTCTGGATGAAGCCGCGGCACAGGCGCTCCGCCGACGGCCCTCGGTTCATCAAATGCCGCGCGATCTTTAACCCAAACGTCTATGTGGTTCCGGAGTTCGTCGAGCCGCATGCGTTGCCGCATAAACTTAACTTGCTCGATGCAGATAGTAAGGAAGAACGACGTGAAACGAACAAGCGATTCTTCGCTCAGATTGCCCCGGCCGTCAAAATCATTGCGCCGCGGGAGGTCGCATTCAGCCAAAAGTTGTTTGTACTGATCTTCGGACAACGCCAATCCGCGCGAGACCGACCAAAGACTATGGGTGCGGAGAGTCTTGCTCAGCATGGCATCGCTCATTAAGCGTGCTACTCGACCATTTCCATCTCCGAACGGGTGGATCCAAAGCAATCGATGGTGCGCCGCAGCCGCACCAAGAATAATTGCCTCCGGTGCCTCGAGATTGCTGTAGATTTATTCGAACCGCGCCATAAAGCGGGGTATTGCCCCCGGGCTCGGAGGCACATGGCGTCCGATCTCTGCGCGAAACCGACGAAAGTTACCAGGAATGATGCACTCTCTCCTACTTGAGTTCCTATCCTCGATCCACTGTGTATCGGGGAGCTCAGAAAAGAATCTGTCGTGAATTATCGTAAGCGATCGGCTCATGGTCACGGGTTGATCAGAAAGGCCGCCAGCGTCGATCCACCTCTGCACTGCAATATGGGCGTGGGCTTCTGCTTGTAGATGACGCTTTCGTCGATCACTTTCGTAACTACCGCTTAGCGCTAGATCGATCTCAATCGGCGTTGCATTATGTCCTTCAATCTTATTGCTATAGTAACAGTTCATTGCCCGAACCAAATCGGCAAGTGGTTGTGCCAAGCCGGCTGGAACTTCGCCTGCAAACGACTGAGCCTCACGCAACAGGTCTTGTGCTAATTTTGAAAGGGCCGTTTCGATGACGAGCGGCTCCATACGCGACACGTTCTCGTCGTCATCGGTCAGATTTTGCCCAGCATGAGCCGGAACAAATCGGCTTACTATCGTCTTCGCAAGCTCGCCCCTGGGCCGAGTGCCATCGAGCGCAAGATTGGCATAAGCCGGTGTGTCTTCAACCTGTGCTTCGGTAATATCTTTTTCGTATTGAGCGAATTGGCCGTCGGTCAAGCCTTCCGCTCGTTTCGCACGATCCTCTCGATGGGCTCGATCGCCCATCGTTA
Source organism: Bradyrhizobium sp. (assembly GCA_035644295.1). GTDB lineage: Bacteria > Pseudomonadota > Alphaproteobacteria > Rhizobiales > Xanthobacteraceae > Bradyrhizobium. The sequence continues at coordinate 10,694 of DASQOU010000007.1, read as the reverse complement.
TGTGAACAACCTTCAGATCGGAACTGCTTCCAACTTGCTTTAGCAATTCGCGATAAATTTCCGCGTGCCTAAGGCCGTCAAGTACTAGGTTTCCGCCAGCTATCCATCCCCCCTAACTTCAAGACAGCGCTCACGAAGTGGCTAGAGTGCGCTTTCACCAATTCCTGCCCCAATCGCTGGAGAACGCCTATGTCATCGGGGTTCTCTCCGTTCGCAGCGGCTTGCTCTCGGATAAAATCGGAGAATCGTATTCGCTTCCAGCCTAGAAGCTCGGCAACGACCGTACTGAGAGCACCGGTGTACACACCCAATGCGCCGCTGAACGCGATCACAACTCCGCGGTCCGTCATGGATGAAATCCTTGAGCTCAACAGTGTCTTCTCGGAGGAATTGACCATTTCAATCCAGAAACCTCAATATCGTGTCGATCAATGTGGACAGCTGCTGCCTACTATCGAGTTCGATATCTGCCTTGGGCAAAAGGCGTAGCTTCAAATCACGTTCACTCGGGTGCGAATTGAAAGCTGAAATCGCTTCCACGGAAATCCCCCGTGCCCTAAGCCGATCTGAACGTTCGCCCGCTGGTACGTCAAGATAGATGAGTAAGGCGCGCTCGGCATTCTGCTTGCCGAGAGCTGAAATAGCGTCCCAGACGGTTTCATGCCGAATCCCATCGAAAATGATGCGATTGCCGGGCTGGTATCCGGCCCATCGCACAGCATCCCGAACAAATGTGGTAGCGTCCGCGCTGACGAGCATTTGCCCTAAATCCTGCAGCACGGTGCGGTCTTCGGCGTCGAGACCACGATCACGAGCGCAAACGCGTACATATTCGCCAAAACTCAAGATTTTGGCGTCTAACCTCGCAGCAAGAGCCCGCGAAACGGCGCTCTTGCCGCTACCCATCGGCCCAGCGAATGCTATGAGCATGTTAAAACTGGAGTTGAGCGGCCGTCCTTAAATGACGATCATACGTCACCCATCCTTGTCGGTCACGCTTGTAAATCGTGATAGGATCGATTGAAGTAGTGTTTTCGAGTTCAATCAGGGTGGCGTATTGTTTGTCGACTCGATCGGCCCAGAAATCATCTTCAAGGGCAAAGAGCTCCCTCGCAAATTTCCGTCGAAGTTCAGCCAGGATAGCGGGCGAAAGCCGATAGAAATTGGTCGACTTCGCAATTGCGAGGCCCATGACTGGTCCGCCCGATTTCTTGAGAATGATGTAATCGGCCGGCAGGATGCAATGGTAAGGTGGACGGCGAGTCACCGCGAACCTTGATTCGATAGTTTTCTTGCCTTCAAGAACTGCAGTCAAATAGGGCTCGACGAAGATCGCAAGATGGACGCCGACTGTGATTTCTTCTGCATAGACTTGCGCCAACAGGCGTCTGTGCCACTCCGATCGCCGTGGCACGCTGTTCAACAGGCGTTTAAGAACCTCGCGTCGTTCGCTGATCTTTCCCAAGCCACAGATCCCACGACCGAAGCCGCTTCCGCGAGTTCGCGGTCGGCCAATTCGGTTAGCTTTTGAATCAGCGGTCTAACAACGTCAATTGAGTATCGGTTCCTCGCTTCAGAAAGTTCCGGGCCGAGTCCTTTTGGCAACAGTTGGCGTTCGCCAGCCATTTCGAGCATCGCGGCTAAGGTTAATCCCTTAGGGGTTATGAAGGCTCTATTTCCGCTCGTCCACAAGGCTGCCTCTGCTCGGCGCGGTGCCCGCATGCTCACGCTAGGAGAGATTTCCCCATCATACAGCGGCGAAAACTCCACGGGAGGGCTATCTTCCCAGCCCAATAATCGCAGTCGGATTCCTGAGAGCGTTAGTTCGAACGCTGGGGCTTTATCTACCACCGGCCATGTGCGCCCCATCAAGCGCTTTCTGTATACTACCAGATCACCACGACGCCAGTTTGGTAACCACGCGCCAACACCTGCGGCTCGCAATGCATTGACCTCGAAAAATGGCGTTCGGTACACCAACGCGGCTAGGTCTTCGTGGTCCAGTTCGAGACCTGATTGAGTTGCGGCCTCACTGATCAGAATGAGGTCGTCGACGATGCCTGGCCGAACCTCCTCGGCAGGAGTGCTTGCGAAAATGTGCGCGCCGGTACGGCAACGGTTACTTGCTTGACTCAGCATTTCTCGGAATTGATCAACATACCAAGGCGGATCGACGATTGCGGCTGCGGCATGCAGTTCGTGAGCAACGTTGTGGTGAAATCTAGGGTCGTCCGCGGTTATCCGCTTCAGACCATCGGTAATGATGTTCTGCTCTCCGCAAACCCAATATTTCCTATCCTCTTGAGATTGCGCAGCGGCTAGCACCACCGAAGGCACGCCCATCAGCAAAATGGAATCGCCGGGTTGTGTAGCCGCCACGGCAGTGTGTACGAGTTTCTCGGCAGTCTTTTCGGTAAAACGCCATTCCGCATCCACAGGGTGGGGAAGAGCGAGTCCCTCACCTTGGGGAAGCTCGGCTCCCACAGACGACGTGCGAGCCTCGGCAATCATGGACCCAATGATTTCCGCGTCGATCCCATTGTTGGTTCTGCAACTCTCTAGAAATTGCAGAACCTCTGTCGGAAACCGTCCCCGTGCCCCGATAACAAGGTCACCAAACGACTTCGCACCGTTAGCGAGCAAGCGCCTCAGCGTTGCGTCCGCCTCATTGGCAGCTTTAGAATCAAGCATCCTCACAGCTTTACATCCGCAATGTTCAATGCGAGCTCGGCAGAGGAATATCTACGGCTCAATTCAAAATTCCACCTTTCGATCGCGGCCGATTGAACCGCTTCAGCGAGCGCAAATCGCTCGTCCCCCGCTTTGCTACGAGAAGCAGTGGGCGTGTAATTGCCGATCTTCAGGGGCACGACCCGTAAGGGAAATGCTTCGTGGATTGAGTAGAGTCTGTCTACTAAGTTGGAAACGCCGGAATCGACGGAAGAGAGGTCGTTTCCGGTGAGCGTGACATAGCCGTATACATCGATCCCGAGAGTCATATATCTCCGCAGTATTTCGAATTGCCTTTCGTAGCCAGACGGATCTGCGGTTGTGTTGAATGCGAATGAAGCGGCGTCGAAGCCCTTTATGCAGCAAACCCGTCCATAGTTGCGATAGCTTGCCAACGTAAGGCGATCGTCATTTTGAAGCTTTGTGAACACATAATCCGTACTCAGATTGTCGTCGGACCAAAGATAGGTCTCGTCCGAGAGGTTAGCCCGTTCTAACGCCCTCATCATCCAGGGAATCCATTCAGGAGTGAGGTCAGGCGATCCACCGGAAAGATCAATGACCGGCGGACGATCCTCTACCTTGGCGTACAGCTGGACAAGTCGTTCTGGGGTGACCCACTCTCCGCGGGATGCATCACCGGAAAGTAAATTAAATGGAACGTAGCAGTACCAACAGCGCCAGGCGCATGCCGCATTTTGAAAAACCTGAGCCAGCAATATATCTGATCCAGGCAGGCCAAGTGCTTTTGATGCAGGATCAATGGGAAGCGGATTTTGAGGCCAGTCCGAAGCTGTCGCACGTACGAAGTGCCGTACCCGCCCAAGCCCTTCGCAGTTTGTAGGAAGCGTTAGATCTTGCTCTTGGTCTGATCCAGAGAGCCTCGCTACTAAAATTTCCTTGGAAGTAGGACGAATGATTTTCTCCCGCATCGCCAGCGCGAACGAGGACGTATCAATCAGCATCGGGGCCATCACACAGCCTCCAACTTCTCTTCGGAATTCTCGTTTTGGACGTCCGCGAACAATTCGGCGGACCTGGAATCGAGATAGGCCAACACCAAACCTTCACAGTAGGCTAACTCTTCATTGGAAAGTTCGCGATTCCTCTCGATTCCATGCCAATATTCCAAACACTTTCTACAACATGTCGCAGTAGCATGCTGTGCATAGTGGATGGCGCTGCCTTCCTTTTTCGTCTGGATACCGTCGCGGAAAATTTTCTCCTGTCCAATCTTCTTTTCCAAGAGGGGCCTAACTTTAACCTTGAGACCCTCAAGGCCAAGCTCGCGAGCTTCGGTTTTGGATTTGGCATCGAATGGTGCATGAAAGAAAACATGACGAATGTACTCTCGTGATAGCTCCTCAAAGATTCCCTTTACGTCGGCCAAATTCCGGGCTTTGACCCTGGTCCAGTCGACAAGTTGTTTTTTGCAAAACTGACACTCCCCAGCATAGGTTTTTTTCCAATCCTTCTTTCGCCGATTGGGACTAAAGCAATGGAGATTAGATTCGCAGCGGGCGTCGGTGCAGTGAACCTTCAAGGGCTCCAAAGCCGGCATCTGTGTGGTAGCAACAGCGTCATTCATCGACGGTCTCCTCGTGTAATGCCAAGCTCAGCAAGTCAGCGTCCGATTGATCCAGGTCTTTGAATGAAAATCGGCTGAAGAAAACGTCACGAGCACGAGTCATTGGGTCGTAGCTTTTGTCTTGGAGATTCGAGGCGACTCCCCACCATTTTTCGCCCTGTAGAGAAAGTCGAAATGCCATATAATTTGCTAGTTGACCGGCCGAAACGCCCCGGCGCGTTGCAATCGTTTGGACGGCTGCCTTCAGCCGCTTAAGATCACTTTCGGCTAATACCAAGCACTCCTTTACGAGCTCTTCGGCCTTTCCGCCGAGCGCGACCTGTCCCGCAAACCAACTAGCTTGCTGTTCATCTTTCGAATTTCGCCGCTCGTCGGATGTTTCGGCCGACTCGATAACCTCGAACTCGAGCGCTTCAGGCTCATCCCCAGCATGCCTTAGCTCGTGCAAAAGATCGAAAGTCCATCGGGCCGGGTACCGAAGCGATTGTTTCAGCACGACCACATTGACACCTCCGATGCGCCAACATGCACCATGAAAAGCCCCCGGGTCGTTGAGCGGAAGCACCACGACGCCCATGTCCCATGCCACGGCAAGGACGGCCTCAAAATCAACTACCTTGTATTCCGACAGAATCCTGTTGCGAAAAAGCTGCCAGTCTATCGGAATTATTTTACGTGGCTTGCTCGCCATTGCACGTGCGCAGATAGTTGCCAAACGATATGCATATGCTGTGTAGACGGTAGCCGAGCGTGCGTCGCGGCCTTTTGGCATCTTGAATCGGGCGGTAGTCCCGCCAAATTGGATGGGATCGATGACCCCAGATCCAAGCAATGCTTCTGGAGACCATCCAAAAATGGCGCCCACTCGATTTACGATCTCGAGTGCCCCGCCCTCGCCTGGATTCAAGTCTGGCGAAATCCGCCGCCGGATAAAGTCGGCTCCCAAGCCGACGGAACGAAGACGCTTCATTACAGCTTCGGGAGATGCCGTATCCAGCACCTCTAAGCGTTTACGTATCTTAAGTCCTATTGCGTCCGCGACATCCACAACCCTAGCAAAGCTCACGCCCTCGTAGCGGGACGCTTCGTAGCGCTGAATTTGCTGCTCGCGCATACCAAGTCTACCGGCCAAATCCTTTTGGGTTAGACCGGCAGCGATGCGAGCGCGAATGAGTCCATCGGGAAGGTCGGCCAATGAATCCAGTTCGATAGACGATACTCGCCCGCTTCGAAGCTTCTCGTATTCTTCAATCTCGGCAAGTAAACTTTTCAGTTGGCCGCGAATCGCGTCGATCTGCGCCTTCTTCATAAGAGGATGAAGATCAGTTTGGTCCAGCGTTCCCCTCTCGAGCTCCTCTAGCGATTCGCGAAATCGCGTAGCCTGTGCCTTCGAAATCTGGAGTTGGCGTTCGTTTGTGATCATAGGGGCAGCTTCATATCGAGGAGGACCACGCCTTTCGGAGTTCCGGAACGGTCGCGTTGAAAAAAATCTCGATAAATCAGACCCGTCTTCGAAGAGGCTATTGTTCCCCAAGGAAAGACATCTCCGAAGTACTTCGCTCTCATTGCCTTCCTTTCGTCGTCGTGGCGCAGGAGCACCGGATCGACGAGGCTACCGTTCACGCCAATAGGATCGAAAGCCAAGTCATAGTCGCCAGGCTCATCCTTTGAGCTGACGAAGCTACCGTCGATGATCGCAGCTCCGCAGCCTGCAGCACGCAGGTTCAGTAGCGCGCGATGCATCCCGCTCTTCAGGAACCTTCTGCGGCGATTCCATACAAAGCGCGCACAGAAGGCTGTCCACTCCATCGGATGGATCCCCTTGGGCAAATAGCCATTAACTGGTTCGAAGTCGGGTTTCACAACGACACAACGTATCTGTTGTGTCGAGTATGTCAATTACACCATTTCGGCAGGGTCTGCAAGAACAGATAACGAACAGAGGGGCTGGACCGGCAAGTGCCAGACGACGGTAAAAATGATGCGAATGCTCTGCGCCAAAAAGCCAATTTCTCCAGCCGCTTCAATCTGATGCTACCTGTCCAGTCCTGTCCGAAAAAATATTTCGCTTCGCGCAAACCCCAAATCAAAACTATATCCACCTCGTCCCGCCTCACATGAGGGGCGTTTGCGCGATCGTCACGGACGTTGGGTGCGGGATGCGGTGGACGCGGCGGCGGCGCGAGACGAGCGCAGCTAAAGCGGACGGCGAAGTCGTGTGGTCCTGACGCCCCGACGCTGGTGTCAAGCTGGTGGAGGCAACTTCGCCGGCGAGGGTGGCAAACAAGCCCGGTCACCCGGGAGAGCGCGAAGGAAACCGTTAAAACCATCCGCGTGCGGGAATGCCGGGTTTCTCCGGTGAACCTCGCGGTGACTACGCTCGTGTGCTTTGTTTTTTTCGCACGCGAGGCTGCGGGTGCAACGGGCACCCGGCATTCCCCACGCCCTCTGTTCTTCGAGGCGGTGGATTTTTGGGCATCACTCGGGTGCGGCGCGTCGCGGGAATGCGTGGGTGTGCGCGTTGAGTGTCGTGGCTGCATCCTTCGAGACGCGGCGAATACGCCGCTCCTCAGGATGAGGTTTGCCAATTCCTCATGGTGAGGAGCGCGGCAATGCCGCGCGTCTCGAACCACGAGGCCCGGATGTGGCTCATTTCCTGTGCGTCTTGGCTGTTTGAAATTTAAGCCTCGTTGTCATCACCCGCGAAAGCGGGTGATCCAGTATTCCGAGGCGTCAATGATGGAATCGATAGGCCGCGGCGTACTGGATACCCCGCTTTCGCGGGGTATGACGACTTGTTATGGGGCCACGCTGTGCACCTTACCACTTCGCCGTCCCTGCGAACTTTCGCAGGGACGACGTGAGAGAGGCTGCCGTTTCCTTCGACGCGCGGACGAATGGCGCGGCCGTGATCTCACCGGTTGAACAACTGCCGCAGCATGTCGTTCAGCGGCTGGCTGTCCTGTTGCGGCGGCTGCGGCGGAGGTTCGCCTGGCGCGGGTGGGGGAACGTCGCGGCCCTGGTTGCGGCCCTGACTGGCGCCCTTGTTCGAACCTTGACTAGACCCTTGGCTCAACCCTTGCTGCAGCAGTTTGCCGAGCGTCTCGCCGAGCTTGCCGGGAAGGATATCGGACAAGCCGCCGCTCGATCCGCTGCCGCCCGATCCGCCCAACCCGCCGGGACCGAACAGGCCCTTGCCCATCTCCTTGAGCTTGGCATAAGCCGCATCCGGATTGTCGAGCATGCCGGCCATATCGGGATAGATGCGCGGCTCGGCCCACGGCCCATCGATGATCACGGGGATACCGAAGCCGACCGGATCGGCGGCGCGGCCCTGGCCTTCGGTGGTCATCACCAGCTTCGGCTCGACCCGAAACGCCATCATCTGGGTGCCGAGGTCGATCGTGCCCGCGCCGGTCATCCGCACCAGCGGGCCAACCAGATTGAGATCGGTGGTGGTGGCCTGGCCCTTCTCGATCCGGAACGCGGCGGAGAGCTGGGCGAGGTCGGTGGTCAGCTCCTTACCCTCCTGCCATCCCGACAGCGTGCCCGAGGTCAGCGAGCGGATCATCTGCGCGACGTTGAGGCCTCTGATCTCGCCGTCCTGGAAATTGGCGAACACCGTGCCGGCAAGGTTCGACATGATCGCGCGCTGGCTTTGGCCATTGGCGCGCACCGCGATCTTCGCCTGCAGCTTGCCGTCGAGCTTGTCGAAGCCAGCGGCACTGCGCAACAGCGGCAACGCGCGCACGCCGACAAGATCGCCGCGCATGGTGTACGCCGGCGTGCCGCCGGACGCGTCGATATCGATTTCGCCATTGGCCTGGCCGCCATAGGCGCCGAGATTGGAAATGGCGCATTTGAGAATGCCGCTCGTGAGCGTGGAGTCGGTCGCGGCCGGCGCAAAATGCGCTTGGCCGATGTTGAGTTCGGCGGCCGAAATCCGGACCTGGGCATCGACATAATTCAAGCCCATGAGGTCGATGGCGGCATCGCTCCAGGATTGTGACGAAGATTGGGACGAAGACTGCGGGGAAGATGGCGAAGTGTTTGGCGAATCCGGGGATGCCATCGGCGCCGTCGTGGCGCCGATATCGAGCCGCTGGAAATCGAGGTCGAGTTTCACGAGCGGCTTGCTCGCAACGTCGGCCGAGGCCCAGCCGTTGAAAGCGCCGTCGCCGATCTTGCCGGTGAGGCCGTTGATCATCACCACCGAGCCGTTGAACCGGACCTCGGCCTTGCCCGACAGCGGCGCTCGCAGCATGCCGGGCGCATCCAGCGTCAATTCGACCGGAATGTTCTGCCGCTCGATTGGCGGCGCGGGCGCCGCAGCCTTGATGTCGAATTGGAGCGGATGTCCTCTGGCGCGCGCGTTGCCGCTCACCTTGATCTTGCGGTCAGCGTCGATCACGGCACTGGCGTTGATGCCTTCGATGCGGCGCTCGAAGCGGTCGCGCAGGTGGGAAAACACGATGGCGCCGTCGGTCACCGTGATGCGCTCGATCGCGGGCACATCGGCCTCGCGCGAAGAAGCCGCGGGCCTGGAAGATGCCGGCCTGGTCGCCACAGTGCGTTCGCGCAGCAGTGGCACGTTGAGAACCGGGCGGATGATCGCAAGGTGGGTGATCTCGGGGTGGCCCGACCATACGCTCCCAAACGTCATGTCGGCCTCGATGCTGCCGACCGTCAGGCGATTGCCGGCGTCGCGGTCCTTTGGCCCCTCGAGCGTGACGTCATTCATCGTCACGTTCAGGGACGGCCACAGCCCGATCTTGGTCGCGCCCGCAATGCTCAGCCGGTATCCGGTTTCGCGCTCGACCCGGTCCTGGATCGCCGAGGTCAGGAAGCCCGAGGGGATTCCGATGATCAGCAGCAGTGCTGCGACCACGATGATAGCCGCGATGGCGGCGCTTGCGATTTTCAAGGCTCTCATGTCGATGTTCCAGACCGGATACCAGCGTCGGCTTTGGCCCGGCCGCCGGCGGGGACTTTCTTCAAGTCTATCCCGGAAAGGGGAAGCGGCCCAAAGCCGCCAAAAATAAGCCGGAGGTGCTGCAAAGGTATGTGACTTATGACACAGTTCCGGCCGGGGCGATTTCAGAAAATTTCAGACGTGGGGTGGAACGCATTGCAAATGAGCAAACAGGTGGAATTTGCGCATATTCTGAAGATGAATCCGATGTTCGCGGATCTCGGCAACGACGAATTGCAACGCATTTCCGCGCTTTGCCGCACCCAGCACCTCGGAGTCGGCGAGATGCTGTTTCAGAAGGGCGACCCAGGCGATGCCCTGTTCGGGGTCCGCCGCGGCCAGATCCGGATCGAGGCCGGCGCCTCCGACGGCAGCCGGCTGACGCTGAATTTCCTCGGGCCCGGCGATCTCTTCGGCGAGGTCGCCGTGCTCGACGGCCAGAGCCGCACCGCGAATGCGGCCGCCGGCGAGCCGACCGAATTGTTCGTGCTGCGCCGCGAGGATCTTTTGAGTTTTCTCGAACGCGAGCCGCACGTCGCGGTCAAGCTGATCATGCTGTTGTGTCAGCGCATCCGCTGGATGAGCGAGCGGATGGAAGAATCGGTGCTGCAGCCGCTGCCGGTTCGGCTGGCGCGAAGGCTGTGCGCGCTGGCGTCCGATTTCGGCTCCGAGGTGCACATTTCGCAGGAACAGCTCGGTGTGTTCGTCGGCGCCGCGCGGGAAAGCGTCAACCGTCAATTGCAGCTCTGGCGCAAGGACGGCATTTTGGATTTACAGCGCGGGCGGATTTTGTTGCAAAACATGACCAAACTGACGGCGGTGGCGCGCAACGAGTAGGCGGCGACGAGGAAGCGCGTTGGCGCGCCTTCGCTGATCATTTGGGGCCCTCACTCCGCGGCCGGCGAATGCACGATGCTCGGCGGCGGTTTGTGGTCCTTAGCGTGATCGGCCGCCGCCTGCTCCCCGTCGCCACTGGACGCCAGAAGTTTTTTGCCAAAACGCCAGATCAGCGCGCCGATGTCGTCCATCAGCATGAACATCGCCGGCACGAACACCAGCGAGAGGATGGTCGAGAACACGAGGCCACCGATCACGGCGAGCGCCATCGGCGAGCGGAATTCGCCGCCGGCGCCGAACGCCAGTGCCGACGGCATCATGCCGGCGGCCATCGCGACCGTGGTCATGACGATGGGTCGAGCGCGCTTCATGCCGGCGTCGATAATCGCCGCATCGCGGGCCACGCCTGCGCGCATCGATTCGACGGCAAATTCCACCAGCATGATGGCGTTCTTGGTCACGATGCCCATCAGCATCAGGATTCCGATCCACACCGGCGTCGTGAGCTGCTTGCCGGTCACCAGCAGCGCCACGATCGCGCCGCCGATCGAGAGCGGCAGTGAGAAC
>DASQOU010000006.1:0-17560 GCA_035644295.1 Bradyrhizobium sp. | reverse complement strand
CTCGACCGAGCGCTTGCAAAGCCAACAGACCGGCGAGCGGACGGGGTCAAGGCCGTCAGCCGCGCACGCGGGGGCGCGCCAGCGCCAGCCTTGAGGCCGGACGTTCACCGGTCTACTTCCAGCACAGTTGCTCTGTTCTCGAGGGTCATTGTCTTGCAAAGCTCGGGCGCCATGCGCCGCGAGAATGCGGACGTGTATCTGAAATTGGCTGTTTGAAATTTGAATCACAGTGTAGAGGGCTGACGCCACAGCTTTTGTTCCCTCCCCCCTTGTGGGGGAGGGCCAGGGAGGGGCTGGCCGCATCGGGACTACCCGCGTGGGCCCCTCATCGAGCGAGTTATTTCCTGATTGGCGCGTAGAAGGTGCCTTCAACCTCGCAGATATCGTCCCCATTCAGCCGATGAACTTCGACGATGGTGCGCGGCGGATAGGGACCGGCGCCCCACAGCTCCTCCTGGACCTTGTTCACGAGCGGGCGGAGGCGATACATGTCCGTGACATAGACGACGAGGCGAACCGCATCACGCAGCGTCGCTCCTTCGGATTCGGCGATCAGCTTCATATTGAGGAAAGCCTGACGAATGCGAGCCTCGTCACCCTGGATCTGCAGGTTGGTTTTCGGATCGATACCGCGCATTCCGGCGACGAAGACGAAATCGCCCGCGCGCGTGCCGAGACTCCATGTGCCCGTCGGCTTGATCGCACCGTCCGGCGCAAGCGTCTTCACCCCGCCAGAAGAGAGCGGAAGCGGCTCGGCCGCTGCCGGATGAACCCACAGCAACGCGACAATCAATGGCATTACCTTCTTCAAGGTAGACCTCCTGTTTTATCTACTTCCCCGGCCACGATGGCTTGCGCTTTTCGGCGAACGCCTTCAGCCCCTCCTTGGCGTCTTCGGTCATCGCCAGCAATGCGATCTGGGTCTCGGTGTAAGCGATGCTTTCATCGAACGACATCGAGGCGATCGCGCGCATAGCGTATTTACCGCGCCGGATCGCGGTCGGCGACTTGTCGGTGATGCGAGCGATCAACCAGTCGAGCTTGGCGTCGAGCTCGGCCTGCGGCACCACATAATTGAGAAGTCCGGCCGATAGCGCGGTGGTGGCATCGAACGGCTCGCCGGTGATCGCCCACTCGTGGACGAGGCGGCGCGGCGCGATCGATTGCAACAGGCTCAGCACCTGCATCGGAAAAACCCCGACCTTGACCTCGGGCAATCCGAACATCACGTGGTCGGCGGCGATCGCCATGTCGGTCATGCACAGCAGGCCCATGCCGCCGGCCATGCAGACCCCGCCAACCCGCGCGATCGCGGGCTTGGTGGCGTTCTGCGACAGCCGCAACAGATCGGCATAGTCGACATTCGGCTTGGCGAAATCCGCCGCGAAGGCGCCGCCGGTGTTTTGTAAATCCGCACCTGCGCAAAAGGCCTTGTCGCCCGCGCCGGTCAGGACGATCACGCGCACGTCCTTGTCGTCATGGGCCGCGCGATAGCCCTTGGCAATGCCGGCGATGACGTCGCCATTGATGGCGTTGCGCTTCTCCGGCCGGTTGATGGTGATCCAGAGCGCGTTCCCGCGCTTCTCAAGTATGACGCTGTTGTGGTCGGTCATTGCGATGCTCGCCTGTTGGTCGTATCCCGCGGGCCTCGTGGTTCGAGACGCGCGGCATGGCCGCGCTCCTCACCATGAGGGTCAGAGACCTCATCCTGAGGAGCTTGCGAAGCAAGCGTCTCGAAGGATGAAGCCGCCGAACTGGAAAATGCGTGGATTCCGACAGACTGCAAGAGCGAATCTAGGGTATCGGAATCGCCGTCGGCGCGGCTTTCTTCACCCAGACCTTGTTGTCATGGAATGCCGCGCCGCCGAACGGTGCGACGGCCTCGGCCCCGGTGAGCATGTTGATGCCGCGTCCGCCGATATGGGCCTTGTTCGGATGCACCGATTCCGCGATCAGCACGCCGCGGCGCACGCCATCGAACAGTTTGGCGGTCAGCGTGGTCTCGCCGCGCAAATTGCCGAGCGTGACGGCGTCACCGTCGGTGATACCTAGCGAAGCGGCATCGTCGGGATGGATCATCACGCTCGGCGCGCCCTCGCGCGCCTGCGATGAAGGCGTCTCGTTGAAGCTCGAATTGAGGTAGCTGCGCGAGGGGCTGGTGGCGAGCCGGAACGGATGGGCCTCATCCGCCTCCTCGATGGCGCTCCAGTGATCGGGCAGCGACGGCATCTGATCCCACGCCCCCATCAAGCCGGCATTGCCGAGAGGAATCCGCGCCCAGTCGGCCTTGAAGTGAAATTTACCGTCCGTATGCGCAAACCCGTCGAGATAATGCGAGGTGCGGAAATCCGGCTGGATATCGCGCCACAGATCGGCCTCCAGCGCCTCGATGCCACCATGTCCGCTCCTTTGCAGCGTGGCGTCGATCAACTCGCGCGCCGACATTTCGAATCCGGGATGGCTGATCTTGAGCCGCCTCGCAAGCGCCCGCAGCACCTCGTGATTGGAGCGGCACTCGCCGGGCGGCTCGATCAGCTTGCCACCGACCGAAATGTGCTGGTGGCCGCCACCGTAATAGAGATCGGTGTGCTCCATGAACATCGTTGCCGGCAGAACGAGGTCGGCCATCTCTGCGGTCTCGGTCATGAACTGTTCGTGCACCGCCACGAACAGGTCCTGGCGCGCAAAACCCTGGCGCACCAGCGCCTGCTCCGGCGCAACCGTCATTGGATTGGTGTTCTGAATCAACATCGCCTTGACCGGCGGCCCGTTTTTAAGCGCGGCGGCGTCGCCGGTCAGGATGCGTCCGATCTTGGATTGATCGAGCTGCCGCGTCGTCGGATCGATCGCGTCATGGCCCTCGATCAGGGATTCGTCGAATTTCCAGATCCCGTAATTGTTGAAGAATGCGCCGCCGCCCTCGTACTGCCAGGCGCCGGTCACGGTCGGAATGCACAGCGCCGCGTGCATTTGCGCGGCGCCATTGCGGCTGCGGGTAAAACCATAGCCGAGGCGGAAGAACGCGCGTTTGGTCTGTCCGACGGTGCGGGCAAACGCCTCGATCTCTTCAACCGGGACGCCACAGATCGCAGACGCCCATTCCGGCGTGCGGGCCGCAAGATGCGCCTCGAGCTCAGTGGGGCAATCGGTGTAACGCGCGAGGTAGTCGCGATCGGCAAAACCTTCGCGGAACAGCACATGCATGACGCCGCAGGAGAACGCGCCATCGGTGCCCGGCCGCAGGATGATCTTGATGTCGGCCTGTTTCACCGTGTCGTTGTTGTAGACATCGATCGCCGCGATCTTCGCGCCGCGCTCTTTTCGGGCGCGCATCGCGTGCGTCATCACATTGACCTGGGTATTCACGGGGTTAGTGCCCCAGATCACGACCAGGTCGGAGACGCCCATCTCGCGCGGATCGGGGCCCGCGATCTTGCCGGTGCCGGCGGCAAATCCCACGCGCGCAATCGTCGAACAGATCGTGGAGTAGAAGCGCGAATATTTCTTCACATGGGCCAGCCGATTGAGGCCGTCGCGCATCACGAGCCCCATCGTGCCGGCATAGTAATAGGGCCATACCGATTGGGCGCCGAACTCGCGCTCGGCCACATTGAAGCGGGATGCGATCTCGTCCAGCGCATCGTCCCAGGTGATCCGCGCAAACTTGCCCGAGCCCTTCGCCCCCACGCGGAACTGCGGATAGGTCAGCCGATCCGGGTGGTGAATGCGCTCGGCGTAGCGCGCCACCTTGGCGCAGATTACCCCTGCCGTATAAGTCTGCAGCTTGGACCCGCGGACCCGGCCGATGCTGGCGTTGTCGATCACTTCGACATCGAGCGCGCAGGCCGACGGACAGTCGTGCGGACAGGTGGAGTGCCGGATGTCGATTCTGGCCTGCTGGTTCATGGGCTAATGGTTAACACCAAAACCCCGGAGAATCAGCGCAATTATCCGGCATGCATGTGCGTAAATAGCCAGCGAGCCATGCGCTACGCGCCGAGATAGGCCCCGCCATTGCTGTGGATCGCCTGCCCGTTGATGTAGCGGGCACTCGGTCCGCACAGGAACCGCACGGCGGCTGCGACGTCCTCGGGGCGGCCGCGCTCGCCGGTGATGGTCTGATGGATCAGATGATGGGCGGGCTCCGGCTTGTCCTTGGGCCGCGGCGTGCCAATCAGGCCGGGAACCACGCAATTGACGGTGATGCCGTCGGCGGCAAGATCATGGGCCAGCGCGCGGGTGAAGCCGATGATCCCGGCCTTTGCGGTCACCACATGCGCGCGGTCCTTGGCGCCGGTATGAGCGCTTAAGCCGCCGATGTTGACGATGGTCCCCGCGCCGCTCTTCTTGAGGTACGGCAGGCAGGCCTTCACGCAATGAAAAGTGCCGTCGAGCGTGACGTTCATGATCTCGCGCCATTCGGCGTAGCTCATCTCCGCGAACGGCTTCTCCCGGCGCAACGCCGCGTTGTTGACGAGGATATCGATCCGGCCGAAATGTTTGACCGCCAATTCTACCATCGCCTGCACCTGCGCAGCGTCACCGACGTCGCCGATATGCACGACCGCTTTCCCGCCGGCGGCCTCGATCTCGCGCGCGACCGCATCGGCCTCGGCGCGATTGCTGCGCGCATTGACGAGAATGGAGGCGCCGTCCGCCGCCAAGGCGAGCGCAATCGCGCGGCCGATGTTGCGCCCGGCGCCTGTGACGATGGCGACCTTGCCGTTGAGTTCGTTGGTACTCATATCCGCTCCCTTTCCGTCATGCCCGGCTTCATGCCGGGCATCCACGTCTTTTCTCTCGCTGCAGCAAGACGTGGATGGCCGGGACGAGCCCGGCCATGACGACAACTAATTTCGTAACGTGCTCAAGTCGATCTTGCCGTCATACAGTCCGGACAGCAGTTTCAGCGCCGCTTCGCTTTGCGCCTTGCTCCAGCCGCCGTGCTGGGCGTTGAGCGCGAATTTATCCGTGACGTCTTGCCGCGTCAGCGGCTCCTGGGCGCCGCCGCGCAAATAAGGCTGGCGCTCCTCGATGACGTTGCCGTCCTTCAAGGTCGCGCGGATATGACCGGTATAGTTGTTCGGATAGGGATTGTCGGGATCGATCACGAATTTCACTTTGGCCGCCAGCGCGAGCACTTTGGCGTCACCGATCGCTGCCTCGGTAAATGCGCCGAGCCCTACGCCACCTTTGACAAAGCCGGTCGCCAACAGATACGGCACTGCGAACTTGGCGGCATAGCCGTTGCGCGGGCGCTGTTTGTCCGCCAACGGCTCCCAAAGACGATGTACGGTCCCCTCTGCCACCTCGCAGACGATTTCCTCGACGTCCTCGGCTTGGACGCCGCGCGCGGCCAGTCGCCGGGCGCAATCGATGTAGGGCTGGGCCATGGTGCCGCAAGGGTAAGGCTTGAATGCCAGCGTGTCCGTCACCCAGCGCGAGCCGAAATCGCCCGTCAGCGCGTCATAGTCGCCTTTGGTGGTATGCGCGAAGCCATGAAACAGCCCGTGGACTCCTTCGAACACCGTGCGCGGACCGACAAAGCCTTGCCGCGCCAATAGCGCCGCGCGCATGCCGGATTGCGCCGCCCAGCCTGCATGCAGCCGCTTGGTCCACGCGCCCTCTGCAAGATATTCGATGATGCCGCCCGCCATGCTGCCGGCGATCCCGAGCGCGTCCACAATCTGTCTGGCGTTGAGCCCCAGCGCTGTGCCGACACCTGCGGCGGCGCCCATCGCGCCGAAGATCGCGGTCGGGTGAAAGCCGGCCTTATGGACCGCCTTCGGCACCACCAGGCTCAACCGGCAGAGAACCTCGGTGCCGACGGCAATTCCGGTCAGCGCCATGCGGCCGTCCGGATTGTGCCGCTCGCAGGCCGCCAGAACCGCCGGGACAATCACGGCACCGGCATGGACCGGGCCGCCCTCGAACGTATCGTCGAAATCCTCGCCATGCGCCGCGGTGCCGTTGACGAAGGCGGCACCCGCGGCGGTCAACGTGCGGGGATGGCCGATCACCGTGCAAGCTCCGTCATCCTCAGAGCCCGCCACTGCGCTGCGCACATAGTCCTCATTGCGCGCGGTGACGCAAAGGCCAACGACGTCGATCAAAAGGTCTTCGCATTTGCGCGCGGTCGCAGATGGCAAAACGCCCGGTTTCAGCGCCACGATCTTTTGCGCCAAGGTTTCGGCGACGGAGGTTTTGGGAAGCTCGGAGGTCATGACGGCCCGAATGTAGGAATGGCTTTTGAAGTCGGCGGATCAGACGCGGAAGATCTTGGAATAGCGGGACTTGATGGCGCTGCTCTGCTGTTCCACGGCAGCTGCGTCGTCCTTCAGGGTCTTGATGTCCTTGAGCGGCGTACGACTGGCTTTTTCCTGGATTTGCGGATGCGCGGAACGCAAACCGCCGAAATCGATGATGAGCTGTTGGGCTTCGCGGCTGAAGCAGTACGACTGGAACAGTTTTGCAGCGTTCGGATTGGGCGAGCCCTTGAAGATGCCGTTGGGACCGATGATCATCGGCGATCCCTCGGTGGCATAGACCGGCTCGACCGGGTGTCCCGTCTCCCTTAGTTGCAGGATGCTGTACTCGTTGCCGTCCGCCATGACCGCCCGTTCCCCGAGATCGAGTTTCTTCGGCGGGTCGGCGGCGGATTGCACCTGCATGACGTTCTGCTTGGCGAGCTGCTCGAACCAGGACCAGCCGAGATCGCGCTGCAACTGGTAGGTCGCGGTCATGATGGTGCCGCTATAGCCGGGATGCGCCTTGACGATCTTGCCCTTCCATTTGGGATCGAGCAGATCGGCGAAACTCTTCGGCGCATCCTCGGCTTTCACGAGGTTGGTGTTATAGGCGATGATGCTGAGAAAGATGCGCCAGCTCGCGAACTGGCCGTCGATATCCCTGTGATCCGACGGATAGAATTTGGCGACATCCTCTGGCACGAAGGGCACGAGAACGCCGTCGCGCTTCCAGACGATGAAATGCGCCGCATCGGACGAATTCACGACGTCGACGGCGTGGATGTTGCTGGAATATTCCTGACCGATGCGCTGAAACACCCGCTCGGCGCCGGTGCGTTCGACGCGCACGGCGATGCCGGGATATTTCGCCTCGAATGACTTTGCCAATTTCTCGGCAACCGGCAAGTCGGTCGAAGTGTAATGGATGACCTGCCCTTCTTTCCTCGCCGCAGCGATCAGCGCCGGCGTGACCGGTTCCGCCGGCGGCGCCTCCGCCAGGACGCGGGTGGACAACGCCGTGCCGGCAAGTAAACCACCCGCCGCCTTGAGCGCGTCACGACGGGAAATTTTTGGACGTTTCATTGACCCACTCTGTCGGCGTTTTCTGGCGAGGTTGCGTACACCCGGTGCGATATTTTATTCCCGCTGCGGAGCATGAGTCCATGTCGACAGCTCATTCTCCTTGCCGCTAGACTTGACAGTTAGACCCGAACGCTAGATTTGGCCAGCCATCGAGATAGCGAGACTTGAGGGAAGCGGCTTTGGGGGACGAAACCTTGGCCTCGAGGAGATTGAAATGACAGGCCCCACGATCGCCTCAAGGTTCGCTTCAGGGTTCGCGCTGGCGCTGGCGGCTGTTGTCCTCACCATCGAGGCCTTTCTTGCTGGCCCATGCCTGGCACAGGACTATCCGACGCGGCCGATCCGGATCGTCGTTCCCTTCGGGGCCGGGGGTCCTGCGGACGTGGCGGCCCGCGTGCTCGGCAATTCCATGCAGGAGAGTTTCAAGCAACCCTTCGTGATCGAGAACCGCCCCGGCGCTGGAGCGGTGATCGGCACGCAGGAGGTCGCCAAATCGTCGCCCGACGGCTACACGCTGTTGATGATGTCGAACACCCAGACCGCCAATGAATCGCTGGTGCCGCAGCGCAAGTATGAACTGATGCGCGACCTGGTGCCGATTGCGCCGATCAATTACTCCGATCTCGTGATCGTCGTGCACCCGTCGGTGCCGGCAAAGACGCTGAAGGAATTTATCACGCTCGCCAAATCGCAGCCGGGCAAGCTGAATTACGCGTCATCCGGCCAGGGCACGCCGTATCACATGGCCGGCGAGCTGTTTAAGACCATGGCCGGCATCGATCTCGTTCACGTGCCCTACCGCAACAGTGGCGAGGCGCGCAACGGCGTCATCGGCGGACAGGTGCAGATGATGATCGACGCGGTGACGACCATGGCGCCGAATGTCAATCAGGGCCAGGTGCGGGCGCTCGCCACCACAGGCGAGAGCCGCTCCAGCGTGCTGCCAGACGTGCCGACGGCCAAACAAGCCGGCCTGTCCGGATATGAAGCCACCATCTGGCTCGGATTGATGGCGCCCACCGGGACGCCGAAGCCTATCGTCGAAAAACTGAATGCCGCCGTCAATGCCGCCATCAAGCGGCCGGAGATCGTCAAACTCTGGGCCGACCAGGGTGCGGCACCGATGTCGATGACGCCGGACGAGTTCGACAAATATTTGCGCAACGATATTGTGAAATGGGCCGAGGTCGTCAAGCAATTCGCCGATAAGCCGTAAAATCAAGGTTTTTCGTTTTAATGCCGGATATTCGATTTCGCCTCAATGGCGTCGAGACCAACATCGACGCCGATCCTGACGTGTCGCTGCTCACGCTCCTGCGCGGGCAGCTCGGCATGACCGGTTCGCATTTCGGATGCGGCGCGGGCGAATGCGGCGCCTGCAACGTCATCGTCGGCGATCACGCCGTGACCGCCTGCGACACGCCGTTATGGTCGGTCGCGGACAAGGACGTCACCACCATCGAAGGATTGGGAGATGCGCAAAAGCCGCATCCGCTGCAGCGCGCCTTTATCGCCGAGCAGGCGTTGCAGTGCGGCTATTGCGTATCCGGCATACTGATGAGCGCGGCCGCGCTCTTGAAGCAAAATCCCAATCCGACCGGCAGCGAGGTGAGAGCTGCGCTCGACCGCAATCTTTGCCGGTGCGGTTCGCATAATCGGATGGTGCGGGCGGTATTGCGTGCGGCGGCGGAGATGCAGGCCCGATGACCGACACGGTCCCCTCCCCCTCAGCGCCCAAATTGCTGCAGAGCCTCGCGGCGAACCCGATCCTGTCATCCTGGATTCGCATCTTGCCGGAGGGACACGTGACGGTCTCGCCCGGGAAGGTCGAGATCGGGCAAGGCATCGTGACGGCGCTGGCCCAGATCGCGGCCGATGAACTCGACGTCGAACTCGCCCGCGTGCAGATGGTGCGCGCCTCCACCGCTGGCAGTCCCAATGAGGGCGTCACCTCGGGCAGTCTTTCCGTGCAGCAATCGGGACGGGCGATCCGGCAAGCGTGCGCCGAAATCCGGCAGATTTTCCTGGCTGCCGCGGCGGATCGCCTCGGTGTCGGAACTGATGTGCTCGATATCGTCGATGGCATTATCTCCGGGCCCGGCAATATCTCTACCAGCTATTGGGAGCTCGCCGGCGAGGTTTCGCTCGACCGTCACGCAACGCCCGGCACCGTACCGAAAGCATCGGCGCGGCGCAGCGTCGCTGGAAATTCCGTGCAGCGGCTGGATATTCGCGACAAGGTATTCGCCCATCCTCGCTTTATTCAGGATTCACCGCTGCCGGGGATGTTGCATGGCCGCGTGCTGCGGCCGGAGCTTTCGGGTGCGGCGCTCGTCGAATTGAAGGAGGATGGCGCGCGCAAGATCGCAGGGCTCATCGCCATCGTGCGCGACGGCAATTTCGCAGGCGTGGTCAGCGAAAACGAGGCTGGCGCTGAATTAGCCGTCACCGCTCTACGCAAGGGCGCCGCATGGTCGTCGCGCGAAACGCTTCCCGACGAAGACGGAATGGCGGAGTGGCTGAAGGCCCAGCCAGCCGAGCTAACCGTCATCGCCAGCAAGAGAGCGTCAGCGAGGCCTGAGAAGACACGCACGATCCGGCGGCAATATAGCCGCCCCTATCTCGCGCATGGCTCGATCGCACCCTCCTGCGCCATGGCGCAATGGAATGGAGACCGCGTCCGGGTCTGGACCCACAGCCAGGGGGTCTATCTGCTCCGCGCCGATCTCGCGCTGGTTCTCAAGATTCCGGCCGAGAACATCACGGTCGAGCATATGGAGGGCGCCGGCTGCTACGGACACAATGCCGCCGACGACGTCGCACTCGACGCCGTTCTACTGGCCAAAGCGACCGGCGGCCGGCCGGTCCGCGTGCAATGGTCGCGCGCCGATGAGATGTCGCACGCGCCGTTCGGGGCGGCGATGACCATCGAGATCGAGGCCGACCTTGATGCGCGAGACGAGATCGTCGACTGGCGCCACAGCATCTGGGGCAACGGTCACACGGCGCGGCCGGGACGCGCGGACCTGCCTGCCCTGCTCGCAGCTACTGAACTGGCAAAACCGTTCCCGCGCACCATCGCCACCAATCCGGCACAGGCCAATGGCGGCGGCGCCGACCGCAATTCGGTTCCGCTCTACGATTTTCCGTCGTGGCAAATCGAATCCCATCGCCTTACCACCATGCCGATACGAACCTCCGCGCTGCGGACACTCGGCGCGCAGGGCAATGTGTTCGCGATCGAGTCCTTTCTCGACGAGCTGGCGGCCGAGCGCGGCGAAGATCCGGTTGTTTTCCGGCTGCGTCATTTGTCGGACCAACGCGCGCAGGACGTGATCCGCGCCGTTGCCAAACGCGCCAAGTGGAAGCCGGCCAGGCGCGACGGCACCGGTTACGGCTTGGGCTTTGCGCGCTACAAGAACACCGGCGCCTATTGTGCCGCGGTCGCCGAGGTCGAGGGCACCGATGATATCCGCGTGAAGCGCCTGACGATCGCGGTCGATGTCGGCGAAGCCATCAATCCCGACGGTGTGATCAACCAGATCGAGGGCGGCGCGATCCAGGCCACCAGTTGGGTGCTGAAGGAGCGAGTCCGATTTGATCATTCGCGCATCACTAGCAACTCCTGGAGCGAATATCCGATCCTGCGCTTCAGCGAAGTGCCGGACGTGCAGGTCGAAGTGATGTCGCGGCCCGACATCGAGCCTGTCGGCGCCGGCGAAGCCGCGCACGGCCCGGTCACGGCGGCGATTGCCAATGCCGTGTTCGATGCGCTGGGGTTGCGGGTTCGCCACCTGCCGATCACGCGCGAGCGGCTGATCGCCGCGATGGAACTGGCGTCATGACGCGTTTGAAGATCCTCAGCGGCGGCGCGGCCCAGGGCCTGGTCGCAAGCCTCGCGCCTAAATTCAAGGAAAAGACGGGCCTTGCCATCGAAGGCGAGTTCGGGGCGGTCGGCGCCATGGCCGGCAAATTGCGCGATGGCATACCAACCGACCTTGTCGTGCTGACGGCGGCGCTGATCGCCGATCTCGCGAAAGAGAAACTCGTCACCAGCGCTTCGGTGTCGGACATCGGCCGGGTCGAAACGGCAATCGCCGTCCGCGACGGCGACTCGCTGGCTTCGGTTCATGATGCCGCAGGCCTGCGCTCGGTATTGCTTGGCAGCGATGCGATCTTCGTTCCCGACACCAAGGCGTCCACGGCCGGCATCCATGTCGCCAAGGTCCTGACGCAGCTCGGCATTGCCGAGGAAGTCGCGGCGCGTCTCAAAATCTATCCGAACGGCGCAACTGCGATGCGCCACCTCGCGGCATCCGACGCCTTAAGGCCAGTCGGTATGACGCAATCGACCGAGATCATCAGCACCGAAGGCGTTCGGCTGTCGGGCCCGCTGCCGAAGGGCAGCGACCTTTCCACGATCTACACGGCAGCGGTCACCACCGGTGCCGCGCATGCGCGGCAGGCACAAATTCTGATTGAACTATTGACGGGCGCGGGCCAGCGCGATTTGCGGGCGCAAGCGGGCTTTCTGGAAGCGCAAAAATAGCAACGCGGGCCGGCGCTTGGCGAGCGAGAAGATCGCGCGCCGTCGTACATAAACTCTCGGCTCTGCGGTAGCGCGCGTGAATCCATAAATTCAGGGCAGTCGGCGGACGTCAGCTTGGAGTGCATCCCGGGACTTAAGTCGGACATCACGTAAGGTCCGAGAGGCGCCATTAACGGAAACTTAGAACTCTACCTCTGGTATTCGCCGCGAAAAGTCGCCCCGACGCGGCTTCGGAGAGCAGATATGGTTAAGCTAGGCGTTTGGGCGGCGACGGCTGTTTGCATGACCGTTTCGCTTTCTATTTCGTTTTGGGCTGGCCGCCGGTTCGAAACGTTCTGGCCCAAATTTGTTTTCTTCTTGATTGCCTCCGTTATCGGTATTTTTCTGTTTCCGTTTTTCGGCGGCTTGTGGGCGGGCGCTGCGCCTCAACAGGAGCATTTGATAGACCCCGCGTTCCGCAAACAGATTTGGACCGTTATCGGCGGCGTTGTAGCCATGGCATATTTCGGGGCGTGGCGGCTGCACGAGATCATCGACAGCAGGCGCAAAATATAGACTGTCCCCATGTCCGCAGCGGCGCCGATCAAGGCAAACTGCGCGAACGTGCGGGCTTTCTGGATGCAAAAAAGGTTAGCGTTCAGTTGGAAATTTCAGCGGCATCGGGCGCTTTTAAGGCCTCGGGGCATTAGTGCTCTTCGTCAGACCATTTATGCTTAACAACGATCATATTCCTAGAAAGATATCCTAGCGAGGAAAGAAAATAAGCGAGCACGGCACAGGAGAGCGCCCCAATCCAAGCGGCTTTGTGCGCAATTGGCGGCCCGATCGGTCCCTTGTTAAGCCACGGCGGACCATCCTCTTCTTGCGTCACACCGCCACTCCTGCTTTGCGCTGAGCATAGCACGGGAGTTGGGACGACGCGACCATCCGCAAGCGTTGAAATTTCAAGCCCAGACGGCACTAAAAGGTAGCGGGTCGGAACGAGGCGATTTCGGCGCATGGCGAACGAGGGGAAGGCGCCGTCGTACTTAAATTCTCAGCCCGCGACAGCTAAGCGATTGATTTTTTCGAGGCGAGCTCGCGGTAACGTTCTCGGCTCTTTAGGAGATGCCCGCGCATGGCCTCTCTGGCCTTTCTCGGCGAGTGGGCGCCGATCGCGTGAAATATCGCCTCGTGCTCTTTTTCGATCTGGCCCAGATATTTGCGAGGGCCATCCGGGTTACCTTCAAAAGAACGGATGCTTTGCCGCGGAATAATCAAGCGTCCGAGGAACTCGAGAAATTCAACGAAACGATTGTTTTGTGTCGCTAAAGCGATTGCCTGATGGAAAGCGAAGTCCTCCTTGATCGCACGCTCACCACTGGAAATGGCGCGGCTGAAAACGCGTTGCGCCTCCCTGATGGCCTTGATCTGAACGTTGGTTGCGCGCTCGCTGGCAATGGCGGCCGCTTCCGATTCAACGGCCATGCGCAGCTCCAGAATATCGAGAACGCTATCCAGCGAACCGAGACCGTCGGGGTCGATCACATAAGGTTGCCGGCTGGTATCGCGATCGACGAACGCCCCTGCACCTTGCCGTGTGATGACGAGCCCACGGGCACGGAGCGCCGCAACCGCCTCGCGCACAACGGTCCGGCTCACGCCCATGCCCCTCATCATTTCCTGCTCCGAGGGAAGTTTTGCGCCGGCGGGTAATTTCCCGGAAACGATCTGTTCGGCCAACCGGTCGACAACCTCCGCGCTGAGGCTTTTGGGCGTCCCAAGCGGGCGGAGCAGATTGCTGCGCTGGCGCCGCGCCGCGTCGATTGAGGGGGTGCTTGACGAGTCTTGTCTGGTCATCGTACAAGTTACATTATCATGCTCCCGGCGGACCAGCAATGGAGGTATCGACTTTCGTGATCTTGCGGATCGTGCCCGCCGCTCGCCGCCTGCAATGCTAGACTATGTTTCGTTACGGAGAATCGTCTGCCAAAACGGGTCAGAAAATGACCTCTCATCAACACGGGGAGGAAAGCGATGAAGCGTCGTGATTTCATCAAGTTGAGCGCTGGCTTTGGCGCGGCAGGTTTGACGACGAGCCTGGCGCCGGTTTCCCCCGCACACGCGCAAGCGAAACAGGTCTTCAAGGCTTCCGACGTCCAGCCGGTGGGCTATCCGACCGTGGTGGCGACGGAGAATCTCGGAAAGAAACTCGCGGCCGCGACCGATGGGCGGCTCTCGGTACAGATGTATCCGTCGATGCAGCTCGGCGGCGAGAAGGAGACCATCGAACAGACGCAGATCGGCGCGGTCCAGCTCTTGCGCGTCAGCGTCGGGTCGATGGGACCGATCGTCGATGACATCAACGTCGTCAACATGCCGTTCCTGTTCAAGAACACGGCGCACGCCCAGAAGATGATGGACGGGCCGATCGGTCAGGAACTGCTCGACAAGATCACGGCAAGCCCCAACGCGAACCTGGTCGCGCTGTGCTGGATGGATTCCGGCGCGCGCAGTCTTTACAACACCAAGCGGCCGATCAAATCGATCGAGGACGTCAAGGGCCTGAAATTCCGCGTCATCGGCAACCCGATCTTCATCGACATGATGAATTCGCTCGGCGGCAACGGCGTCGCGATGGGCTACGACCAGGTATTCAGCGCGTTGCAGACCGGCGTGATCGACGGGGCCGAGAACAACCCGCCAAGCTATGTCTTCAGCAATCACTATACGACGGCCAAATATTATTCGCTGACCGAGCACCTCGTGATTCCCGAAGTGCTGGTATTCTCCAAGCGGGCGTGGGGCAACCTTTCCACCGACGATCAGAATCTCCTCAAGAAATTTGCCCGTGAAGCGCAGTTCGAGGAACGCGAACTCTGGAAAGTCTACGAGCAGCAGGCGATGGAGAAGGCGAAGGCGGCCGGCTGCCAGATCGTCGAGATTGCCGACAAGACGCCGTTCCAGAACGCCGTGAAACCGGTGTGGGACAAGTACGGCCCGAAATATCAGGACATGATCAAACGCATCCAGGCCATCGGATAAAGACCTTTTCGCATGCGGTCCGTGCCGCACGCGCCTATCGGTTAGCTTGGCAAGGGGAGAGCCCAGGCAATGGCAGCCACATTTCGCCGCGCGATGGACACCCTCTATCTCTTGTGCGTCATCGTCGGTTGCATCGCGCTGGTTCTGATTTCGGCGATCATTCCCTGGGCGGTATTCACCCGCTATGTACTCAACAGCGCGGCTTCCTGGCCGGAACCGCTCGCGGTTCTCCTGACCATCGTACTGACCTTCATCGGCGCGGCTGCGGCCTACCGGCTCAACCTGCACATGAACGTCTCCTATTTCGCAGATCAGTTACCGGCAAAATATCGCACCCTGCTCGATCTCATCGTGCAGCTCTTGATGGCGCTGATCGCCATTTTCATGATCGTTTGGGGCGCGCGGCTCGTCGAGGTGACCTGGCACAATACGATCGGAGATTTTCCCTTCCTCTCGGTAGGCGTCACCTACCTGCCGATCCCGATCGGCGGCGTTTGCCTGCTGCTTTTCATCGTCGAGCGGATTTTTCTGGGGGCCCCGCCCGACTCGATCCCTCAACACTCCGAAACCGCGCCGTTCGAGTGAACCGGGGAAGAGATCGATATGGATATCTTTGTTCTGCTTGCGACCATGCTGATCTGTTTTCTCATTGGCATGCCGATCGCCTATTCGCTGGCGCTGGCGGCGATTGCGGGCGCATGGTCGATCGGCATTCCCTTGGAAGCGGTGATGCTGAAGATCTCCGACGGCGTCAGCAAGGTCGCGATGCTGACGATTCCGTTTTTCGTGCTCGCCGGCGCGATCATGGCCGAAGGCGGAATGGCGCGCCGGCTGGTGGCGTTCGCGGACGTTCTGGTCGGATTCACCCGCGTCCGCGGCGGCCTTTCGATTGTCAACGTACTCGCCACCACTTTTCTGAGCGGCATCTCGGGCTCGGCGGTGGCGGACACCTCGGCGATCGGCTCGGTGATGATCCCGCAAATGGAAAAAGCCGGCTATCCGCGCGTGTTCGCTACTAATCTCACCATCACCTCCTCGGTTCAGGCCCTGGTGGTGCCGCCGAGCCACAACGCGGTGCTATATTCGCTCGCAACCGGCGGCACGATTTCGATCAGCGCACTGTTCATGGCGGGCGTGTTTCCGGGCCTACTGCTCGGCTTCTCGCTCATCGTCCTCTGTCTTGTCATCGCCTACCGCGACAAGCATCCGCATGGCCAGACCGTGCCGGCCAAGGATGCACTGCGGATCACGATCGATGCCGCCTGGGGGCTGGTGACGCTCGTCATCATTCTTGGCGGCATTCTCGGTGGCATTTTCACCGCGATCGAAGCCGGCGCGGTTGCCTGCATCTGGGCATTCTTCGTGACCATGTTCATCTACCGCGATTATCGCTGGCGCGATCTGCCGCTTCTGCTGCACCGGACGCTGCGCACGGTGGCGATGGTGCTGACGCTGATCGCGTGCGCCTCCAGCGTCGGCTACGTGATGGCGCTGACGCAGATGCCGGCGAAAATGACGGCGTTCTTCCTGTCGATCTCGAGCAACAAATACGTCATCCTGTTCCTGATCAACATCCTCTTGCTGGTGCTCGGTACGCTGGTCGACATGGCGCCGTCGATCCTGATCGCAACCCCAATCCTGCTGCCGGTGATGCAGAATTTCGGCGTCGATCCCGTTCACTTCGGGATGATCATGTTGCTCAACCTCGGCATCGGCCTGTGCCATCCGCCGGTCGGATCGATCCTGTTCGTGGGCTGCGCCGTCGGTAAGGTTACGATCGAACAGGTGATGCGCAAGATCTGGCCGTTCTACGCCGTGTTGTTCCTGGTGCTGATGTTCGTCACCTATATTCCGGAAGTGTCGCTATGGCTGCCGCGGCAGGTGCTGCGGTAAGTCCAGGTGACGCATCTGGCCCAGGACTCGCCGTGTGCGCCGCGCCCCCGACGTGGTTTAGGCTTCGCTAACGCGATCGCTCAATTGCAGGCGTGCGCCCGATCCGAACCTTAAAAATTCAAGCGTATGACAGGCCCCATGGGGTTGAACGGCGGGGGCCGAAAATGACAATCGAGATCATCGTAATTCCTGGACTGGTTTTCCTGGCGGTAACGCTGGCTGCGAAGCTGATCGAGCGCCGCAACGACGTTCTGTACGGACCGTATATTGCCGGCCGGAGGCCCGCTTTAGCGAAATTGCGGGACCAGCTTGGGGACGCAGCCGCGTCGATCGGCTTGCAGCAGAGTTTTGGGCGCTTCGCCTTGAAGCTCGGCACCGTCGGCTATTTTGCTTCCGCGGTCATTGGCTGAAGTACAGGCGATGGACCTCGACCGGCATCATTGTCTGGATCGGCCCGGGCTCAAGGTCGTCTGCGAGGTCTGCGGGAATCTGTCGATCAAGGCGATCGATCCGGCCAGCGCGCCAGACCTTGTAAAAATCCATTGCCGCCGCTGCAACGCGGTTCGCGGAACGCTGGCTGATTTGCACGAACTAGCGCGGCGAAGCGCCGACGTCTTCGAGTTCTAGCAGTCTGCTGAAAAACCTTGATGTAGCGAGTTTTCTTATTCTGGCCGGTCGTTGTTGAGGCGGCGCGGTAGAATTGGATGTAATTTTCTGGGCCGGTGTTGGGTGTACCCTGATGCGGGGTGGCTAAGCGGCAAGC
>DASQOU010000005.1:0-2316 GCA_035644295.1 Bradyrhizobium sp. | reverse complement strand
TCCGAGGCCTGCGCCGCGAGCACGGTAGAGAACTGGCTCTGGCCGCCGGGCCGCTTGAGAAACACCACCAGCCTGCGCGCGACGTCCAGCGCAGTGATATGGCCGAAATCCTCCTCGATCATGGCCAGTGCGAGGTCGATGCCGGCGCTCACGCCAGCTGATGTCCAGACCCGTCCGTCCTTGACGAAAATCGCATTCGGCTCGACGCTGATCCTGGAAAAGCCGTCCGCCAGTCTCGGGCAGTAGCGCCAATGGGTCACGGCGCGCTTTCCGTCCAGCACGCCGGTCCAGGCCAGCACGAATGCTCCAAGGCACACCGACGCCACGCGTCGGGCCTTCGGCAGCACTTGTGAAATCCAGTCCATCAGGATGCCGTCTTGCCGCAGCTCCCATATGCCCGGGCCGCCCGGAATCACGAGGGTGTCGACCTGATTCGGCCGAACGCTGGAGATCGGCGCGGTGTCGATCATCATCCCGACGTCGGTTGGCACCAGTCCTCCCGAGGTCGAGAGATACGACAGCGAATAGGTCGCGCTCGGCAGTTCGATCTCCTGCAATTCGGCGAACACCTGCGCCGGACCGGAGATATCGAGCAGGGTCACCCCGGGAAAGGCGACAATCGCGACACGCCTTGCGGAAGGTTTTTCGCGTAGACCCGCTCGTCGGGATTTGGCAGTTTTCGAGGGCATATTGTCCTTTAAGCGATTCAAGCCTGACCTGTATAGGTTCCTTAACCAGCGGGGTGATGAACATGTTGCGAGACCTGCGCCGCGAATACGGGACCGTCAGATCGCCTTGGGCCGAATACGCCACCTACAGTTTTCCGGACGCCTCGCTTGTCAGCCAGGGCGAGCGGCAGTCCCTGATGGACGCGATGAATAACATCATCGCCATCAACTGGAAGGCGACGGAGCCGCATTGGACGGCGGACTCCTCCCCGTTCGACAGCAAATTCAGCCTCATTCTCGTTTACGCCCGTTCCGGACTGGTGGCGTTTTCAGTGTACCGCACGCTGCGGGTCGCCGGCAGGCCCGCCATCTACCGGAGCGGTACCGAAGTGCTTCCAGCCCATCAGGGTCGCGGCCTGTACGGGTTTTTCACCACCGAAGTCTTGAAGTCTGCGGGCGCTCCCGACAACAGCGATGCCGGCATCCTCTACGGATGGCGGACGCGCAATCCCATCGTGTGGGCGGCGAACGCCAGGATCTGCGAAGGGGTCACGCCCGCCCTGCTCGGCGACGCCCAGGACGCCGCGTTGCAGGCCGCCGGTGTCGAGATGTGTTCGTTGCTATATCCCGGCAAGACCCTCGAAATTCCCAGCATGATCATGCGCGGCGCGTATGGCCATATCAAACATCACCGGCAGGCCTATCACGGCTCGGCTTCACTGGTTGATGCCGCAATGCAGCGGATGATTCCGGATTCGGCGGACGCCCTGTTCTCTGTCGGCATCGCGAGGGTGTGATGGCGGTATCAGAACAGAGCGCCATATTTGCACCCACCAGCGTATTCGCACCCACCGACCGCCTGCGGGATCGCACCTATCTCGCATGGGCGACGGTAGCAACGGCCTACGCGATCGCGTTCCTGCAGCGGGTGTCGCCGCAATCGGTCAGCCTGAGCTTCATGCAGGACTTCAGCACCGATGCTGCCGGTGTGGCGATGCTCGCCTCGAGCTATTTCTGGGGCTACACGCTGATGCAGATTCCGGCGGGCCTGC
The DNA here is from genome assembly GCA_035644295.1 of Bradyrhizobium sp. Lineage (GTDB taxonomy): Bacteria > Pseudomonadota > Alphaproteobacteria > Rhizobiales > Xanthobacteraceae > Bradyrhizobium. The sequence continues at coordinate 596 of DASQOU010000005.1, read as the reverse complement.
TGGTCGACCGCTACGGCGTCAAGCGCGTGGTGCTTTTCAGCATGGCGGCGTCTTCGCTGGGAAGCGCGGCATTTGCGCTGGCGCCAAACCTGATGGACGTTTTTGCGGCACGGCTGATCGTTGCCTGCGGCGATGCCCTGGTATTCACGGCGCTGTTGAAGCTCGTTGCCCTCAGTTTCAGCGACGAACGGTTCGGCGTGATGTCGGGCATCTCGCAGGTGTCGGGCTATGTCGGCGGCGTGATGGCGACGACGCCGCTGGCGGCGGCGGTGACGGGTTTCGGCTGGCGCGCATGTTTTGTTTTTATCGCATGCGTTGGCGTGGCCAACCTCGCCTTTGCCTCGCTGGCGCTCAAGCCGGATCCGGTGTCACGCAGCACCAAGACGCTGGGCAGCGTTCTCGCCGCCAGCCGGCAATCGCTGTCGCGAATGGCGAACTGGGGATGCGCGATGACTTTCGCATCGCACTTTGCCGTTGTGACGACGCTGTCGGGCGTGTGGGGAATTCCGATGGTGGCGCATTTCTTCAACATCTCGCCGTCGGCGGCGAGCACTCCGCTGCTTGCCTTCATGGTCGGCAACGCGATCGGCTCGATC
>DASQOU010000004.1:0-8334 GCA_035644295.1 Bradyrhizobium sp. | reverse complement strand
TTGGCAAATGATGAATCCTTGAAGGCCCAATATGCCCGGCTGCTGTCGTTGCGACAGGCCGTTCGTTCGCTTCCGCAATTTGACATGCCTCCCGGCCTGGAGGCTCGTATCAAATCGTCGTTGGACGTGGAGCGTCCGAGCAACGTCACGGTTCTGCGTCAACGAAGCTGGTCATTTCAGGCCTTGGCCGCGGCGGCGGTGTTCGGCGCGGTGATCGCAAGTTCCGTCATGATGACGATGGATCAATACGGCCAGCGTGAGAACGTTGCGAGCCAGGCGGTTGCCGGCCATATCCGGAGTTTGCTGGCGCCTCAACCCTTCGATATCGCTTCTTCTGACCGTCATACGGTGAAGCCCTGGTTTACGGCTCGCCTCCCGGTATCGCCTCAAGTGCCTGACCTCGCTGCGCAAGGCTTCGCGCTACTGGGCGGCCGCGTCGATGTCGTCGGCCAGGATCCCGTTGCCACGATCATCTACAAGCACGCCGCGCACACGCTCAGCCTGACGACGCTGCGGCCCGGCCAGTCCGTCTCGGAGCAGACGATCGCCGGATATAACCTGCGAAGCTGGAGCGATACGGATTTCACCTACATCGCGGTTTCGGATCTGCCCAGCACCGATCTAGCGACGTTCCAGCGGGCGTTTTCCGCCGCCGCGCCGGCGCCCGAAATCAAATAGACAGCCGAGATCCCGCGGTTCCCGGGTTGGGCAGCCCCGGGCCAGGCCTTCCGCCAACAGAAACAGCACCTCGGGGACGGCGACAGAGGGGCGCGCCGCCTGCGGATTTGTGCTAGCCATATCCGCAAAGCGATAAAAGCTGGGACGGATGACAAAGCCACGTTTCCTCGCAAGCATCGCCGCTGGGCTCCTGATCGGCGGTGTGGTCGCGGCCTTTGCAGTTGTGTGGCGGCCGGCGATATCGGCGATCGAGCCGCCTGCGCCGCAATCCTTCGGCATCGCCCTCGTGAAGCGGGGCCGCGATCTCGCGGCTATCGGCAATTGCAACGATTGCCATACCTTGCGAGGTGGCAAGGCGTTTGCCGGCGGCCTACCGGTGCCGACGCCGTTCGGCACGATCTATTCGTCAAATATCACGCCGGACCCGGACACCGGCATTGGCCGCTGGTCGGAAGCCGCCTTCCGACGCGCGATGCGGTCCGGGATTGATCGCGCCGGGCAGCATCTCTATCCGACTTTTCCCTACGACCATTTCACCAACGTCACCGACGAAGACGACCGCGCCTTGTATGCGTTTCTGATGACGCGGCCGGCGGTTCACGCTCCCGCTCGCGCCAACGAGCTCTCCTTCCCCCTCAACCAGCGCTTTGTCGTTGCGGGCTGGAAGCTGTTGTTCCTTCGGCGCGAGACTTACCAGCCGGACAGCGCGCAAAGCGCGGAATGGAATCGCGGCGCCTATCTGGTCGAAGGGTTGGCACATTGCGGCGCGTGCCATACGCCGCGCAATGCGCTGGGCGCGGAGCGGACGAGTGCGCCATTTTCCGGCGGCGACGTCGACAACTGGCACGCCTACGCGATCAACGCGCGATCGCCTTCGCCGCTGCCGTGGGACACAGAAGCGCTCTTCAGCTATCTTCGTCAGGGCTGGCATCCCGATCATGGCGTCGCTCGGGGGCCGATGGCCGAGGTCGTCAGCAACCTGTCGTCGGTGCAGGCAAGCGATGTTCACGCGGTCGCAGTCTACATGACCAGCGTGTTCGGCCCGCCAACACAGGATCGCCTGCGCCAGGCCCGCGATTTGCGGATGCAAATCAAGTCGCCTCAGGGGCGGTCGCCCCAGACCGACCCGGCCGGCGCGTCGATCTACGCTGCGGCCTGCGCGACCTGTCATGATACCGACAGGCCACCGCCCTACGGTGGGGTCAATCTCGGTCTCACCACCGCCATCAGTGCTCCCGACCCGCGCAACGCCGCCAACATTGTCCTTTCCGGCATTCGGCCGGTCGAGGGCGAGCGCAGCCCTATCATGCCCGGTTTTGCCAGCAGCATGACCGACCAACAGATAGCAGCCTTGTTGAACTATCTGCGCGCCCGCTTCAGCAACCAACCGGCATGGACCGACATTGAGAAGGCAGTCCAGGATGCGAGGCGCACGGAGACCGTATATCTCCAGACATCACCAGGACCGCACAACGCTCCCGCCGATCCAATGCAGCGAGACAAGCCATGATGAATTTGAAGGTCAACGGTCACGATCACCAGATCGACGCGGAACCAGATACGCCACTGCTTTATGTTCTGCGCGAGGACCTCAAGCTCAACGCCGCCAAATTCGGCTGCGGTCTCGGCCAGTGCGGTTCGTGCACAGTGATCGTCGACGGCAAGGCCGTGTTGTCCTGCGTGACGCCGCTGCTCCTGCTTGAGGGTAAACAGGTGACGACGCTTGAAGGTTTAGGCACGATCAGCACGCCCGCACCGATCCAGCGCGCCTTCATGGAAGAGCAGGCGGCACAATGTGGCTACTGTATCGCCGGAATGATGATGCGGGCGCAGGCGCTGCTGCAGAAAAATCCAAAGCCGACCGACGCGCAAATTCGGGCCGAGTTGGAACCGCACCTCTGCCGCTGCGGCACCCATATGCGAATCCTGCGAGCGGTACACCGGGCCGCTCATCTGATGGACACGGCCGAATTGTCGCCGGCCATCCCGGGGAGTGCGCGATGAACGTTCCCGTCATTCTCGACCGTCGGCGCGTGCTCGCGGGCGGCGGTGCATTGATCGTCAGCTTCGCGATGTCGGATGCCCTCGCCCAGGATCAAGCCGCACCAGCCACAGCGCCCAAGCCGCCGGGTAGCCTTGCTACATCGTCATACCTTGATTCCTGGATTCGCATCGATGCCGACGGCACTATCACGCTGTTCACCGGCAAAGCCGAGCTCGGCCAGGGCTTGAAGACAGCTTTTCAGCAAATCGCCGCGGAAGAGCTCGATGTTCCCTTTGCCTCGCTGAAGGTGGTCACGGCCGATACGCGACGTACGGCCAACGAAGGTTACACGTCCGGCAGCAATTCAATGAAAGACAGCGGAACCGCGATCCAGAATGTGGCCGCGCAGGTGCGCGAACTTCTGGTCGGCGAGGCCGCGCGGCGGCTCAGCCTGCCGGTGGAGAGCTTCCGGACCGAAAACGGCGCGGTGATCGCGCCGGACGGGCAGCGCTTCGGCTACGGCGATCTGGTCGCAAGCGATATGTTGCACGTGCAGGCGCAGGCGAAATCCACCCTGAAAGATCCGGCGTCATACAAGGTGATGGGCCAACCCGTGCCGCGGGTCGATATTCCCGCCAAGGTGACCGGGGGTGCGGCTTACGTCCAGGATATGCGGCTGCCCGGCATGGTGCATGCCCGCGTCGTGCGGCCGCCGAGCTATGGCGCCCAACTGACGGAGTGCGATACCGCAGCGGTCGAAAAACTGCCGGGTGTCATCAAGGTCATTCGTAACGGCAATTTTCTGGCCGTTGTCGCGCAAAAGGAATTTCAGTCGATCAAAGCGATGGGCGCGCTATCGGCGGCTGCGAAATGGCAGGAAACGCCCGGCCTGCCGAAGCAGGATGACCTGCCACGCGTGCTCGCGAGCCTGCCCTCGCAGGATACGACCATCTTCGAGCGCAATGATCCGTCGGCCGTCGGCCAAAGGACCTTAGAGGCCACCTATACCCGGCCGTACCAGGCACACGGGTCGATCGGCCCGTCGTGCGCCGTTGCGCAATTGGTCAACGATGCCATGACGGTCTGGACCCACACCCAGGGCGTCTATCCCGATCGCCAAGGCATCGCCGAAATGCTGCGTGTGCCGGTGGCGAGCGTTCGCTTGATCCACGTCGAGGGCTCCGGCTGTTACGGCCATAACGGCGCCGACGATGCCGCTGCCGACGCTGCGCTGATCGCGCGTGAGCTGTCCGGGGTGCCCGTGCGCGTGCAATGGACGCGCGAACAGGAGCACGGCTGGGAGCCCTTTGGACCGGCGATGGTGACCAAACTGAAGGCGTCGCTGGATGGCAATGGCGCGATATCGGCGTGGAATTTCGAAGTCTGGACCAACACCCACTCGATGCGGCCGGGTGGCGCCGGATCGATGCTGGCCGCCCAGCACATGGCGCAACCCTTCGCCGTGCCGGCGCCCAAACCCATTCCATTGCCGGAAGGCGGCGGCGATCGCAACGCGATCCCGATCTACAAATTCCCCAATGCGCATGTGGTGCATCATTTCATCCCGGCGATGCCGGTGCGGGTTTCCGCGATGCGGGCGCTTGGCGCCTACCACAATGTGTTTTCGATCGAGAGTTTTATGGATGAACTCGCTGGGCTCGCCGGCGCCGACGCGATCGAATTCAGGTTGAGACATCTCGACGACCCGCGCGGGCGCGATGTCATCGAAAAGGCTGCCCAGGCTTTCGGATGGCAGAAGGGTCAGAAGGCTGCGCAAGATCGCGGCTTCGGCTTCGCCTTTGCGCGCTACAAGAATCTGGCGGCCTATTGCGCCATCGCCACCGAGGTGGAAGTGAACCGGGAGACCGGGCGGCCGCGCCTGGTGCGCGCGGTGGCGGCGGTCGATAGCGGTCAGGTGGTCAATCCGGACGGGCTGATCAACCAGATCGAAGGTGCGATCTTGCAGTCGATGAGCTGGACGCTCTACGAAAGCGTCACCTTCGACGATACAAGAATTACGAGCATCGACTGGCAGACCTATCCGATCCTGCGGTTCAACTCGGTCCCCGAAAAGGTCGAGGTGCATATCATCAACCGCCCTGGTCTTCCTTTCCTCGGCAGCGGTGAAACCGGGCAGGGCCCGGCTGCGGCATCGATTGCGAACGCGATTGCCAACGCAACCGGAAAGCGGCTGCGCGATCTGCCACTGACGCGAAAGAAGATCAAGGACGCGATCGATGCGTAAGCAGATCGATGGCGAGACGGCCGGCCGACTATCGCAGCGATAGCCCTGTCGCAGCCTCCAGCTCGGCCAGGGCTTGCGGCGCGTTGACGACCTTGATCGTGGTCATGCCCATTTGGCGCGCCGGTTTCAAGTTGACGCCGAGATCGTCGAGATAGACGCATCGCCTCGGATCGACGCCGAGAGCTTCCACCATCATCTGGTAGATGCGTGGGTCAGGTTTCCTCAGGCCGATCTTGGCCGACTCGATGACATGGTCGAACAGCGCCATCACCTCCGCGATATAGAGCACCCGGCCACTCGCGCTGCCAATGGCGTTGGCGGGGAGGTTGTTGGTGATGCAGCCGGTCTTGAACCTGACCTTGATGCGCTTGAGCGCCTCCACCATTTCGGGCCGCAGGTCGCCTGATAGCAGCGGCAACACGTCCCTGCCTCGAACCTCCGCGCCCAAGACACGCGATTCCGCCGCGAACAGCTGATCGAAGGCTTCGATGTCCACTTCGGCCCGCTCGAACTTCGCCCAGGCATTCTCCAGATGATTGGCGGCATTGGTGCGCCGGATGATATCGGCGGGGAGCCCATGCTCGGTCTCAAAGCGCGCGAACGCCTCAAACGGCGATGAAGTCAGCACACCGCCGAAATCCCAGATTACTGCCTCTAACATCCATTCCCCGCCACGCGCGTATCGGTTTGGTAGCGGCTAACACGGCAAGCAGGTCAGCGCCAGTCCTGGCGGCAAATCCTCCAATGTTGCGGACCGGGATTTACGAATTGCGGCGGCCCGTACCGGCCGCGATGGCCGCAGCCGCGGTACGGTTCTCGACGCCGAGCTTGGCGTAGATTTGCTCAAGATGCTTGTCCACCGTCCGCGGACTTAAGCCCAGAATCTGGGCGATGTCGCGGTTGGTCTTTCCTTTGCTCAGCCACGACAACACTTCGCCCTCCCGGGTGGTCAATCCGAGCTCGCTGGAGAATTCCGCGGGCATATCGGCGCGCGAATCCTTTGCCAGCCGCAGCAGGAATTCATTCGGTCCAAGCTTGCCCATGTATTGCAGGCGAAGCTGCTCATTGTCCGGAAATGACGCCGCCGTGGCATGGGTTTTCGACCCGGCTTTGCCTTTTTGCGCTTGCTCAAGCCATTGCAGCATAGGACCGGGCAGCACGAATTCGTCGTCCATGCCGGCTGAAAGGTTTTCCGAGAGCAACCTCTGGGCTTGTGGTGTCGCCCACATCATCTTGCCTTGCCGGCTGACGGCGAGCAAGAACCGGCCGGACACGTCGAGCGCCGCGCGCGCGCTCTGGGTCAGCCGCGCATTGGCCAGGTGAACCCGGATGCGCGCCAGCATTTCTTCAATGACGATCGGCTTGGTGACGTAGTCGACGCCGCCCGCTTCCAGGCCGCTGACGATATGTTCGGTCTCGGCCAGACCGGTCATGAAGATCACCGGCACATTGCTTAAACCCGCATCGCGCTTGAGACGCCGGCAGGTCTCAAAGCCATCCATGCCGGGCATTACGGCGTCGAGCAGAATGATATCGGGCGTGATCTGATCGACGATACGCATCGCCGCCGCTCCGTCCATGGCAACCATGACCGTCATGCCGGCGCCGTCCAGCGCGTCGGTCAGGAGGCGCAGCGTTTCCGGCGAGTCGTCGACGACGAGTGCGACATCGCGCTTTTTGGATTCAGTGATCATAGCTGTGCAACGTCTTCAGGGTTGCCATGTACTGATCAAGATCGAAGCGATCGATCAGAGAGCGCATTTGCGACACGAAGTCGGCGTGCTCGGGATAATCGGCTCCCATCTCGTCGAGCTTGACCTGGATCGCTCGGATGTAGCCCAGTTGCCCAAGGCTGATCAGTTCCTCCACATGCTTCACCGGCGGTCGCGAGCCGCTATCTGGCTTCCAGTGCAGAACGGCAGCCTGATAGGTCTCATACTGCCATTCGATCTTGAGCAGCTGGCGGATCAATTCCAGGAGCCTTGGAATATCGATCGGCTTCATCAGATAGCCATCGTGGAAGGGCTGAGCCAGCGGCGCGCCATGCGCTTCCAATGCGCTTGCCGAAACCATCAGGATGCGCGCCTGATGATGACCGGTCGAGCGCAACGCCTCCGCCACCGCCCACCCGTCCATGCCCGACATCGAGATATCCAGTAAAAACAAATCCGGGCGGCAATGCTGGGCGAGCGCGAGACAGCCGGGACCGTCCGGGGCGCTGAGCAGGATAAAGCCCAGCGGCGCCAACACTTCGCGCAGGAGATCGCGCTGAACCGGATCGTCGTCGGTGATCAGGATCGTCTTGCGAGGACCGTGATAGCCGAACACCGGCGCATCCACGGGGGCTACTCGCGTCGGGTTGGTCACTTCCGACAGCATTATCTTCACCCGGAAGCTGCTGCCGATACCGACCGTGCTGGCCACCTGGATGTCGCCGCCCATCACACCCGCGAGCAAGCGGCTGATGGTCAACCCGAGACCGGTCCCGGTATGTGGCTGCGAGACACCCAACGCGCCGCGCTCGAACGGCGCAAAGATGCGCTCTAGATCGGACGGCTGAATTCCCGGGCCGGTGTCGATCACCTCGAATTCGGCGACCGGACTGCGGTAGTGTACGACCAGCTGCACGCTGCCGGTCTGGGTGAATTTGATGGCGTTCGACAACAGGTTGATCAGGATCTGGCGAAGCCGCTTTTCGTCGGCATAGACCACGACTGGCAGGACGGCCGGCCGCTTGAACACGAAGTCGACGCCCTTGGCGGCGGCCTGTAGGCGGAACATGCCGACGAGCTGGTCAAGAAATTCGCTGAGGCGCACCTCGTCCCGCGACAGATAGAGCCGGCCGGCTTCGATTTTCGAGATGTCGAGAATGCCATCGATCAGCCCGGAAAGGTGATCGGCGCTGCGGCGGACCACGCGGACCTGATCGCGCGGCTTTTGGTTCAGGCTTGCATCCTGTTCCAGCAACTGCGCATAGCCGGAGATCGCGTTCAGGGGCGAGCGCAATTCATGGCTAAGCCCGACCACATATCGGCTTTTCGCGAGATTGGCAGACTCCGCAACTTCCTTGGCGCGCTGCAGTTCGGCGTCGGTGCGTTTGTGGGCGTCGATTTCCTGAATCAGGAGCGCGGTCTGCCGCCGGGTTTCCGCTTCCGCCGCGCGCCGGCTTTGCTGCGCGAGGACGAACAGCCATGCGACGACCCCAATGATGATCGTCAGCGCGAAAAATACTTTCCAGAGGATCTCGGACAGCTGCAGATTATCGACACTAATCGTCGTTGCCGTCTGCAAATAGATCAGGCCAAGCGTCAGTCCGACCAGGCCGGCCGAAACGGCGAATACCCCGAGATAGTGGCCAAGCTGCGAATTGATCCGCGCATAAATCGGCTGCGGCAGCATTTTGCCGAGGGTTTCGGAGACCTGCGCC
>DASQOU010000003.1:0-2222 GCA_035644295.1 Bradyrhizobium sp. | reverse complement strand
GCCGCCGCCAGCAGCAGATCGGTCTGCCGGCACAGATATGCCGGAATCTGCAGCACATCGACGGCCTGCGCCGCCTCGGCGCATTGCGCGGCCTCGTGAACGTCGGTGAGCACGGGCATGCCGAGCGACGAGCGAATCTCGGCAAAGATCGGCAGCGCCTGCGCGAGGCCGATGCCGCGCGGAGCCGATCCGCTGCTGCGGTTGGCCTTGTCGAACGACGTCTTGTAGATGAGCCCGATCTTCAAGCGCGCCGCGATTTCCTTCAGCGCACACGCCACTTCGAGCGCATGGGCGCGGCTCTCGAGCTGGCACGGGCCGGCAATGATCGAAATCGGCAAGTCGTTGCCAAATTTGACATGACCTGCCGTAACCACCGGCGCAGCTGAAATGTTGGGGTTCAAGGCCGTAATCCTTTTTCCGGCGCGACCATGCCGGGCACCGCCCGGGGGATCAACCCTATTTAGCGCTCTCGAATATCAGGGTTGCGCCATGGGCGGCATCCGGCGGAACCACGAGCCGCCCCATATGGCGGCGCGAGGCAACGCCATTCTGCCGATGCGATGCTTCGGCTTGTGCCATGTCCGCAACCTCAAAGCGCAGCGCATTGAGCGTCATCCCCTCGCCGTCCACCTCAGCCGAAATGCCGAACTGATCGCGAAACGCGACCTGCTCCATGATCTCGATATCGCCGTTTTCGGTGCGCGCCTTGACGCCGATCGAGCTCGAATGCAGGTCCTGCACGCCACTGAAGGCTTTCAGGAAGATGTGATGGTCGGTCGGATTTTCGGCGACCATCGCCACGCCGGACACGGTTTGCGCACCATTGGCGTGGATTTGAAATGCCGGGTCCCAAAAATTTTCCGGGAAATGGTGCTGGCACACCGCAAAGCGCAGATTCGGCGAGGCCGGATCGCTGGCAAAAACCAGCGAGAACGCGAGCTTCACCGGCGTTCCGTCCGGCTTTGCGCCTTCGCGGCCGAAATCGAATACGTCATAACCGCCAATGCCGGCCGCCTCGAACGCGCGCCCATCGTCGGCCGCGTTGCTAGAGTTGAGGATCAGCATCGAAAATCCCTGGCGCGAAGCGAGATAGTCGCGGTTGAAGGCGCCGAAGGAAAACCAGCGGGCGCCGTGCGGCACGATCTTCTCCGGCTCGGCGACCTCCAGGATTTCGATGTAGCCATTCTTCAATTGCACAATTCGGTTGTGGGTGCCCCACGAATGGCGGTTGCGCGCGCCGACGGTGAAGCCGGCATTTGAATAGAATTCCGCCGCCGCGTCGAGATCGCGGACGGCGTGCACGATATGGTCGAGACCGTGAGGCATCGGGAGCCGACCTCCACCCTTCGAAGTGCCGATTACTTCACCGACGAGAATGCGGTCGGCACCAGCAATTGATTGACGATGTTGCCGACGATCTGGCCGTCTTCCTCGGTCTTCGCGCGCGCGGCGATCCAGTCGGGGTCGCTCTGGAAGGCGGCCCATTTCTTCTCGCGATCGGCGAGCGATTCCCAGGCCAGTAAATACGTCAGTTCCTGATTGGATTCGCCGACCAGCGTGGTGAAGAACCCGGCCTGCTTGATGCCGTGCTTTTCCCACAGTTTCAGCGTGGTGTTCTCGAAGCGCTTCAGCAGCGCCGGCAGCCGGCCTGGCAGACAGCGGTAGACGCGGGTTTCGTATATCATGGGTGATCCTCCATTTTCTTGCGCGGCGTTTATAGCGGGTGGTTAGGAGGCTGTCTTGGTCGGGTGCCGCACGTCCTGCGGCGCCAGGCGCATGACTGACCTCCTCATCCTGAGGAGCGGCCGCTTGGCCGCGTCTCGAAGGATGAGGCCGTCTCATGGTTCGAGACGGCGCAAGAGCGCCTCCTCACCAGGAGGGAGAAAGCAAGCTGACCGATGCGGCTCGTCTACACCAGTCGCGACTGCACCACCGCGGCCTGGACGAACGACGCGAACAAGGGATGCGGTTCGAACGGGCGCGACTTCAGTTCGGGATGGAATTGCACCCCGATGAACCAGGGATGGTCCTCGTATTCGACGATCTCCGGCAGCACGCCGTCAGGTGACAAACCCGAGAACCGCAGGCCGTGCTGCTCGAGCCGGTCCTTGTAGGCGGTGTTGACCTCGTAGCGATGACGGTGACGCTCCGAAATTTCGGTGGCGCCGCCATAGACCTCCGACACCCGGCTGCCCCGCTTGAGCACCGCCGGGTAAGCCCCG
>DASQOU010000002.1:0-5240 GCA_035644295.1 Bradyrhizobium sp. | reverse complement strand
GGGATCTACCTTCTTCGGCCTGCTGTTGCTCAGCATCGCTCAGCGTTACCCCGTCATTCTGGTCGCCGCCGCGCTGGTCGGCCTGGGCTCGGCGGTGTTCCATCCGGAGTCGGCGCGGATCGCGCGGCTGGCGTCGGGCGGGCGCTACGGCTTCGCGCAATCGGTGTTTCAGCTCGGTGGCAGTTTCGGTACCTCGATGGGCCCGGTGCTGGCGGCATTGATCGTCGTGCCGTTCGGTCAGCCAAGCATCGCCTGGTTTTCCTCGATCGCATTTGTGGCGATCGTCATTCTGTGGCGGATTGGGCTCTGGTACAGACCGCAGATCGCGGCCAGGAAGTTCGCGCCCGTCGAACCGCATCCGGACGCGCCGGATTCGCGACGCATCAAGATCGCGCTTGTGGTGCTGGTCGCGCTGCTGTTCTCCAAGCAGCTCTATGTGTCGAGCCTGTCGAGCTATTACATTTTCTATCTGATCGACAAGTTTGCGGTCTCGACGCAGGCAGCCCAGCTTTACCTCTTCATCTTTCTTGCCGCCAACGCGATCGGGGCCTTCTTCGGTGGGCCGTTGGGTGACCGCTTCGGCCGCAAATACGTGATCTGGTTCTCGATCCTCGGCGCGCTGCCGTTCACGCTGGCGCTGCCTTATGCCGGCTTGTTCACCAGCGCCGTGCTGACGGTGTTCATCGGTTTCATTATCTCGTCGGCGACTACGTCGATCATCGTGTTCGCGCAGGAATTGATGCCGCATCGTTTCGGCATGATCTCCGGGGCGTTCTTCGGCGTCGCGTTCGGTATCGGCGGGCTCGGCGCCGCGGTGCTCGGCAAGGTCGCCGATCACACTGGCATCGCGTTCGTCTATCAGGTCTGCGCGTTCCTGCCGGCGATCGGGTTGCTCGCGGTGTTCCTGCCGACGCTGCCGAAAACCCCGCGCTGACGCGGGCGCCGCCTTCAATACATTTTTAGCGATTGTGAAGACTTCGCAAATATTCGTGGGCTGGCGCGCGATCGGCAAGACTGAAAATTCCATTCGCTTCGGATCGCGGGTAAGAGATTATCAACCTTAATAATTAGGGTTAAGTGGCGCTTAAGCATTTAATGGCATCGTCCGGCGGTGAGTTTTTGATGTGAGGCCTGCGTTGTCTGCCTCACCGGCCAAGAGGACGAAGCCAATGCGTAGCGTTAAGTTTCTCGTTGCCGCCGGAGCGGCAGCACTGTTGTCGTCAGTGGCGTTCGCAGCGGACATGCCCATCATGCAGTCGCCGATGTATGCGCCGGCCCCGGTCGACGATTTCGGCGGATGGTATCTGCGCGGCGATATCGGGTTCAGCAATCAGCGGGTCAAGAAGCTGGACTGGTTTTCCTATCCCACGCTGCTGTCGCTGAATCAAAATACGGGCTTTGACACTGCAGGTATCTTTGGCATCGGCATCGGTTACCAGTTCAACAACTGGTTTCGCGCCGACGTCACCGGCCAGTATCGCGGCAAATCCAATTTCCACGGCAGCGATGTTTTTGTCTTCAACAATGCGGGCGTACCTACGGCCGGCGTTGACACTTACACCGCCAGCAAGTCTGAATGGCTGGCTCTGGCCAACGCCTATGTGGATCTCGGTACCTGGTGGAGCGTGACGCCGTTCATCGGCGCCGGCGTCGGCTTCTCGCGCAACACCATCTCCAGCTATGTCGATACAAATACGCCGGCGCTCGGTGTCGCTACCGCACCGGCAGCCTCGAAGTGGAATTTCGCATGGGCTTTGCATACCGGTCTGGCTTACAGGGTCAACCCGGGCTTTACCGTGGAGCTCGGTTACAGCTACGTGAATCTTGGCGATGCAACGACTGGCATCGTCTCCGATTTCACGGGGTTCGCGAACAACCACACGATGGGATTTAAAGACATCACCTCGCACGACCTGACGCTCGGCGTGCGCTGGAATCTCGACAGCCCGGCCGTGTATGCGCCGCCGCCCGTGGTGCACAAGGGCTGATCGAGTCTTTCAATTCTTAACGATTGTAAACGGCGCGGGATCTTCCCGCGCCGTTTTGTCTTGGAAAGCGATTTTTGGTTTTCGCAAAAAGATCATGCCGGTCAGAGCGCTGCGACAACGATTGATTAAGGTTAACAGGCGATGATCAGCGCCAAGTTCAGAGCGTTCGATGGGGGTGTTGCGATGCGTGGATTGGTACTGGCAGCGGTGGTGTTCGGAGCGGTGTCCGGCGCGCAGGCGGCGGATATGCCCGATTTCCTTCGCGGCTCGCTACCCGCCGGGCCTGCACCGACGGTCAACTGGCAGGGCTATTATATCGGCGCACAAGCCGGTTACGGATCGTCCGATGAAAATTTCAGCGGCTCGAACTCGACGATGCTGGCCGCCTTGCTTTCCAACAACGTCATCGAACAGATGGGGGTTTCGCAATGGAATCTCGGTCTTGGCAAAAACTCGTCACGCGCGCCTGGTTACGGCGCCTTTATGGGATATAACTGGCAATGGGATGACGTTGTCGTCGGCGTCGAAGCGTCCTATCTGCACGGCTCGTTTGGGGGGAAGTCCAGCGCCTTCAAGGCGCTGACCAGCGGTTCGGCATTATCCGATACCTTCTTTCATAGTGTTTCGGTTACGTCATCGTCTGCGATCTCGATTTCGGATATGGCGACATTCCGTGGTAGGGCGGCGTATTCGTTCGGATGTTTCCTGCCTTATGTCTTCGGCGGTTTGGCGCTCGGCAATGCCAACATCACCCGCTCTGTATTGGTTACGGACGCCGTGAGTACTACGGCACTTGGGGTATTCACCCCGCTGCAGCCATTGTCCGCGGACGACGCTCAACACAATCACCTGATCTATGGTTACACAGCGGGCCTTGGCATCGACGTCAACTTGATCGGCGGTCTGTTCCTGCGTGCGGAGTGGGAATACATCCGATTCACGACGGTAGTTGACACCAGCATCAACACCGTCCGCGCCGGACTGGGCTACAAGTTCTGATCGAACAACGGTTCCGAAACTCGAGCGTCGCTCGAACCAGTTGACACGGCTGATTTTGGCTGCTGGTCTGTCGTTCTCCTGAGAACGGCGGCCGGTCATGAAAATCTACGGCGATACCAATTCGGGCAATTGCCTGAAAGTGAAATGGGTCTGCGACCGGCTCGCGCTGCCCTACACATGGGTCGGCGTCGACACGCTCAAGCGCGAGACCCGTACGACGCAGTTTCTTAAACTCAACAGTGCGGGGCAGGTGCCGGCCGTCGAGTTCGACGACGGCCGCACGCTGGCGCAATCCAACGCCATCATCCGCTACCTCGCCCGCGGCAGCGATCTGATCCCCGCGGATGCCTTTGCCGCCGCGAAAATGGACGAATGGCTGTTCTGGGAGCAGTACAGCCACGAGCCCTATGTCGCGGTGTGCCGCTTCCAGATGGTCTATCTCGGCAAGCCAGCCTCGGACCTCGATCCGGATAAAATCAAGCGCGGCTATGCGGCGCTGGCGCGGATGGAGCATCAACTCGCCGCGACCCGGTTCCTGGTCGGCGATGCCATCTCTCTCGCCGACGTTTCGCTGCTGGCCTATACAAGGCTCGCGCATGAAGGTGGCTTTCACCTCGACGGCTATGCCGCCGTGCGGCGCTGGATCGGCGAGGCCGAACAGTCGCTCGGCCTGCCGCCGGCGCGTTGAGATCTGCTGGAACGACCATGGCCGCGATTTCCTCGATCACCATCCGCCGCGCCCGTCGCGACGACGTCGGCGTCATCGTGGCGATGCTGGCGGACGATCCGCTCGGCAGCGGGCGCGAACGGCTTGAAGACCCGCTGCCCGCGTCGTATTTCCGGACGTTCGAGGTGCTCGAACACGCCTCCCATATCCAGCTCGTGGTCGCGGAAGATGAAGACGGCGCCGTCATCGGCTGCCTGCAGCTCTGCATCCTGCCCGGACTGAGCTCGCAGGGCGCCTCGCGCGGACTGATCGAGGATGTTCGCGTCGCCACGCATTGCCGCAGCCGCGGCGTCGGAGAAAAAATCGTGCAATGGGCCGTCGCCGAAGCACGCGCCAAGGGTTGCGCGCTGGTCGAGCTGTTGACGCATAACACCCGCGTCGATGCGCAGCGGTTCTACGCGCGGCTGGGATTTCAGCCGAGCCACGTCGGGATGACGTTACGATTTTGATTAAGCCCCGCCCGTGATTCCGGCGGCGCTTGCGATCGTTGCAAAACACGGTTTGCCATTCGTTCCGGTTAACCGGCGGTAAACTACTTGGGCCTTCGCGATTTTGTTCCGCGCGCGAACCATGGCATCCTGATGCTGCAGTGCGGCTCGGGGGCCGTCGGGGATCGCACATGAAGAATTATACGATCGTTCGGATCGGCAACGAGTACGTTGTGCGGGCGAACGAAAAAAGCATCTTGAAAATCGCAAGCCGGCGCAGGGCCGAAAGAACCGTCACGGATGCGGCGGAGCTGTTGGATTCGCAAGCGGCCCCGCCATTGTCGCCGCAAGCGCCCACCGAGCCATCAATCACGCGTGATCCTTCCGAAATCGCCGATGATCCCAGGATCATACCCGATCCTTCCGAAGTTCCTTGACGATTGAGGGCGATTCCCCTAAGCACCGCGGCGGGACACCTCCCCCCAACGGGAGGCTCACTATCTGGAAGGATAGATCATGACTGCAGCGAAGCCCGCTTCGCGGCCCAATGTGCCGCATTTTTCGTCCGGCCCCTGTGCCAAGCGCCCCGGCTGGAACGCCCAAAATCTCAAAGACGCAGCCCTCGGCCGCTCGCATCGCGCGAAAGTCGGCAAGGCAAAACTCAAGCTTGCGATCGAGCTGACGCGCGAAGTGCTCGAAGTGCCGGCCGGTTACAAGATCGGCATCGTGCCGGCGTCCGATACCGGCGCGGTCGAAATGGCGCTGTGGTCGCTGCTTGGCGCGCGGCCGGTGACCACGATCGCCTGGGAATCCTTCGGCGAAGGCTGGGTCAGCGATATCGTCAAGGAATTGAAGCTCCAGGATGTGACCAGGCTGCATGCCGGCTATGGCGAAATCCCCGATCTGAGCAAGGCTGATCCCGCCTCCGACATCGTGTTCACCTGGAACGGCACCACTTCGGGCGTGCGCGTCCCCAATGCCGACTGGATCAGCGCGAGCCGCGAAGGCCTCACCATCTGTGACGCCACCTCGGCGGCGTTCGCGCAGAAGCTCGATTGGGCCAAGCTCGATGTGGTGACGTTCTCCTGGCAGAAGGCG
>DASQOU010000001.1:0-3661 GCA_035644295.1 Bradyrhizobium sp. | reverse complement strand
GGCACACCGGACACGAACCCTTCCAGGATCCAGACCGCCAGGGGTACGTTGAAGATGCAATGCGCAAGTGCTACCGCCCACGGCGTATCGAACAGATTGATCGCCGAGTAAAGATTGAAGAACGGCAGCGCATAGACCGCCGCCGGCGCCATCCGGTTCGACAACAGCCAGAAGAACAAATGCTTATCGCCGAGGAAACGATAACGCGAAAATGCATAGGCTGCCGGCAAGGCGACCGAAATCGAGATGATGGTATTGATAACAACATATTTCAGCGAATTGATGTAGCCGGAATACCAGCTCACGTCGGTGAAGATGCGCCTGTAGTTGGCGAGCGTCGGCTGATGCGGCCACAGCGTCATGGTCGAGACGATCTCGCCATTGGTCTTGAAGCTCATATTGACCAGCCAGTAGATCGGCAGCAGCAGGAAGATCAAGAACAGCGAGAGAATGAGACGGCGGCCGGGAATCGAATGCATCACGCGACTCCCTTGTTGGTGCGGCGCTCGGCGCCGGCGTTGGTCATGACGGTGTAGAACACCCAGCAAACGATGATGATGATCAAATTGTAGACCAGCGACAGGGCGGCCGCCTTGCCAAGGTCGAATTGCCCGAGCGCGATTTTTACTAGCTCGATGGAAACGAACGTGGTCGAGTTTCCCGGTCCACCGCCCGTGACCACGAACGGCTCGGTATAAATCATAAAACTGTCCATGAAGCGCAGCAGCACCGCGATCAGGAGCACGCGATTCATCTTCGGCAACTGGATGGCGGTGAACACCGCCCAGCGTGAGGCGCCATCAATCTGGGCCGCCTGATAGTACGCATCGGGGATCGATTTCAGCCCGGCGTAGCACAACAGCGCCACGAGACTCGTCCAATGCCAGACATCCATTACGATGACGGTCGCCCAGGCGTCGAAGTCGTTCGACACGTAGTTGTAGTTGAATCCGAGATGGTTCAGCACGTAACCGAGCAAGCCGATGTCGGGACGGCCGAAGATCTGCCAGATCGTTCCGACCACATTCCAGGGAATGAGCAGCGGCAGTGCCAGGATCACGAGACACGCCGCGACACTCCAGCCTTGCCGCGGCATCGACAAGGCGACCACGATCCCCAACGGCACCTCGATGGCGAGGATCACGGCGGAGAAAAACAGGTTGCGCCAGAGCGAGGCCAAAAACCGCTCGCCGAGATCAGTTGACGGATCGAGTAATTCCCTGAACCAGCCGACGCCATTCCAGAAGAACTGATTGTTGCCGAAGGTGTCCTGCATCGAATAATTCACCACCGTCATCAACGGCAGGATGGCCGAGAAGGCCACCACCAGAAACACCGGCAGCACCAGGAACCAGGCCCTCTGGTTGATGGTCTTGTCCATCACGCCGTCCCCTCGACCAAGAGGCTGTCGACGTAGACGTGCACATGCGAGGGATCGAACACCAATCCGGCGGCGTTGCCGGGCACGGAAAATCCCGGCGGCACCCTTGCGGCGAATTTCGCATCGCCTATCCGCACGCGGGCGAAACGGACGCGGCCGAGATCGTCGATGCGCTCGATGTCGGCCGTGAGCAGGCCCGCGGCAGGCGCTGCGACATCAACAAATTCCGGCCGCACGCCGATCTCGATTTTTGCTTCCCGTGGCAGGCGGTCGTAGCTGCGATTGAGCGCAATGGTGTGGCCGTCGATCCGCGCCTCGCGTCCCCTCACCTCCGCCGGCACGATGTTCATGCCGGGCGAGCCGATGAAATAGCCGACGAAGGTATGCGCCGGCCGGTCGAACAATTCGGCCGGTGTGCCGCTTTGCACCACGCGGCCGTCATGCATCACGACCACGGTGTCGGCAAAGGTCAGCGCCTCGGTCTGGTCATGGGTGACATAGATCATTGTCAAATCGAGATCGCGATGCAGCGCCTTGAGTTTCGACCGCAACTGCCATTTCAGCTCGGGGTCGATCACCGTTAGCGGCTCGTCGAACAGCACGGCGGCGACATCGGCGCGCACCAGTCCACGGCCGAGCGAGATCTTCTGCTTGGCATCGGCGGTCAGCCGCTGGGCTTTGCGGGTGAGAAAAGGCGCAAGGTCGAGCAGGCCGGCGATTTCGGCCACCCGCGCGTCGATCTCGACCTTGGGCACGCCGCGATTTTTGAGCGGGAATGCCAGGTTTTGTCCGACCGTCATGGTGTCGTAGATCACCGGGAACTGAAACACCTGCGCGATATTGCGCTTCTGCGTGGACAGTGGCGTGATGTCGACGCGGTCGAACAGGATCTTGCCGCGCGAGGGCGTGACGATGCCCGAGATCAGATTGAGCAGCGTGGTCTTGCCGCAGCCCGACGGCCCGAGCAGCGCGTAGGCGCCGCCTTGCCGCCAGGTCATCGAAATCGGCTTCAACGCAAAGGATTCCAACGCAGCATCGTTGCCGCTGTAGGAATGCGCGAGATCGACGAGGTCAATGCGGGCCATGCGGCACCTCCCTCACATCGCGCCGGGCGAGGCGACCAGACGGCCAGCCGCGTCGAACACAAAAAGATTGTCCGGATCGAGCACGGCGTCCAGCACATGTCCAGGCGGATATTCGTGCACGCCCTGCAGCACGGCGACCCAGTTGGAGGTGTCGCGGTTGAGATGCACGAAACTTTCCGAGCCGGTGATCTCGGTGACGGTGACGGTGGCGTGAAAGGCGTGGCGGCCTGGGATTCCCTTGGCCACCTCCAACTGATGAGCGCGGAAACCGACCCGGTAGGCGCCATCGTCGAGCTTGGCGTAGAGTCCGGCCGCCGGCGCCTGCACGCCACCGGCATATTGCACCGAGCCATTTTTCTTTTCGATCCCGACCACATTGAGCGGCGGATCGGAAAACACTTGCGCCACGCGCAGCGTGTCGGGATGGCGATAAACCTTCGGCGTTTCGCCGGCCTGCAGGACTTGCCCCTCCCACATGCAGATGGTGCGGCCGCCCAGCAACAGCGCCTCGGAGGGCTCGGTGGTGGCATAGACGAAGATCGCACCGGAAGCCTCGAAGATGCGGGGCAACTCCGTACGCAATTCCTCGCGCAGCTTGTAGTCGAGATTGGCCAGTGGCTCGTCGAGCAACACCAGATCGGCGCCCTTCACCAGCGCGCGCGCAATCGCCGTGCGCTGCTGCTGGCCGCCGGATAGTTGCAGCGGCGTACGATTCAGATACGGCTCAAGCTTCAAGAGCCTGGTCGCCTCCTGCACGCGCCTTTCGATCTCAGTGCGCGGCCTGCCCTGCACCCGCAGCGGCGAGGCGATGTTTTCGTAAACGCTCAACGAGGGATAGTTGATGAATTGCTGATAGACCATCGCCACCGAGCGCTGCCGCACATCGGCGCCGGTGACGTCCTTGCCGTCGACGAGGACGCGGCCCGATGTCGGCTTGTCGAGGCCAGCAAGGAGCCGCATGATCGAAGTCTTGCCCGACAGCGTCGGGCCCAACAGCACACTGAGCGTGCCGCGCTCGAGCGTCAGCGAGACATCGCGAATGGTCGCGATGCCGTCGACCGATCGCAAGACGCGTTCCAGCGCAACGCTCATATCCGCCCTCCCGCTTCCAGCAAGGGACTTTCGGGGGAGACACGATGGGCTGCTATCCAGTCGTCGATGGCGGCAATTTCCAGGGGCGTTAGCCGCAATCCAA